>JAUSKU010000074.1 GCA_030646755.1 Deltaproteobacteria bacterium | reverse complement strand
CAAATTTGTCGTAGATCCGGGTGCTTTCCTGATTCAACAACTGCATTATCTTTTCAACTTGACCGTAACCCCTCATGATGGTAGAAATAGTCACAGTTTACACTTTATATTTGATGATATACGCGGAGGGGTGAATGAATATCTGTGTTATTGGGACTGGTTATGTGGGGCTGGTGGCGGGGACATGTTTTGCCGAGAGTGGTAATGATGTAATATGTGTTGATATTGATTCTAAAAAGATCGAGAGGCTTAACAGGGGGGAGGTTCCGATATACGAACCCGGTCTTGAGGAGCTTATAAAAAGAAACAGTGAGGATGGAAGGCTCAGGTTTACGACAGATCTTGCCTTGGCTGTAAAGGAGTCTTTGATATGCTTCATTGCAGTCGGGACCCCGCCGGGAGAGGACGGTTCTGCAGACCTCAAATACGTCCTTGAGGCAGCGAGAGGTGTAGCTAAGAATATGGATGGTTACAGGGTCATAGTGGACAAGAGCACTGTCCCGGTAGGTACTGCCGAGAAGGTCAAAGCCGCAGTGTGCTCAGAACTCAAGCTCCGCGGGGTCGATTATGAATTTGATGTGGTCTCCAATCCCGAGTTCCTGAAGGAAGGCGCCGCAATAGACGACTTCATGAAGCCTGACAGGGTTGTCATAGGCGCTGATAACGAAAAGGCTGCTGAGATAATGGAGGAGCTTTATTCTCCATTCGTCAGGACAAACAAACCGATACTGATAATGGATGTTAAAAGCGCTGAGATGACCAAATATGCGGCCAATGCCATGCTTGCCTCAAAGATATCTTTCATAAATGAGATAGCGAACCTCTGCGAACTTGTCGGTGCAGATGTGGCCAACGTGAGGAGGGGGATAGGTTCGGACTCCCGCATAGGGTTCGAATTCCTCTTCCCAGGGGTCGGTTACGGAGGTTCCTGCTTTCCAAAGGATGTTCAGGCTATCATAAGGACAGGCTCCGAATATGGATACGACCTGAAGATACTCAAGGCTGTGGAAGCGGTGAATTACAGGCAGAAAGAGGTAATGGTAGACAGGATACTGAAACACTTCAAGGAGTCAGGGGTCAGTGGACAGGGGTCAGGGAAACCTTTGGAAGGGAAGATTATAGGAGTGTGGGGGCTTTCTTTCAAGCCGAGGACTGATGACATGAGGGAGGCCCCTTCCATAACTATAATAAACAGGCTTCTTGAGGCAGGGGCAAGGGTTAAGGTCCATGACCCCGAGGCCATGGATGAGGCAAAGAAGGTCTTCGGCGACAGGATAGAATATATGAAGGACAACTATGAGGTTGTAACAGATGCCGATGCACTGGCAGTGATAACCGAATGGAATGAGTTCAGGAGGCCGAATTTTGATAAAATAAAGGCCTTAATGAAGACCCCCGTCATATTCGACGGCAGGAACATTTACGAACCCAAAGAGATGATGGAACACGGCTTTATATATTACGGAATAGGGAGAATCTAATGGCAAGGATATTGGTTACAGGCGGAGCTGGTTTCATAGGTTCCCATCTATGCGAAAGGCTGTTAAATGAGGGGAACGAGGTAATATGCCTTGACAATTTCTTTACAGGCTCAAAGGACAATATCATTCATCTGATGGACAACAAGAGGTTTGAGCTTATAAGGCATGATATCATAGAGCCTATCCTCCTCGAAGTTGATAAGGTCTACAATCTGGCATCCCCTGCATCCCCGATTCATTACCAGTATAATCCTGTAAAGACAACAAAGACCAATGTCATGGGGATCATAAACATGCTGGGGCTGGCCAAAAGGGTCAGGGCCAGGATACTCCAGGCATCTACATCAGAGGTGTACGGAGACCCTACGGTGCATCCTCAGAAGGAGGATTACTGGGGGAACGTGAACCCCATAGGCCCGAGGAGCTGCTATGACGAGGGGAAGAGGGTGGCTGAGACCCTTATGATGGACTATCACAGACAGAATGGCGTGGATATAAGGATAGTGAGGATATTCAATACCTACGGCCCCAGGATGGCCTTGAATGACGGCCGGGTTGTTTCGAACTTTATAGTCCAGGCCCTGAAAGGCGAGGATATAACCGTTTACGGAGAAGGAAGCCAGACCCGTTCATTCTGCTATGTGTCTGATCTTGTAGACGGCCTTATGAGGATGATGGATCAGCCGGAAAAAGGAAGTGGTCAGGGGTCAGTGGCCGGTGGTCAGCAAAATCAGGTGCCATTCATAGGTCCGGTGAATATAGGGAATCCACATGAACACACTATCCTTGAATTTGCGGAAAAGATAATAGCCATGACAGGCTCCAAATCAAGGATCTCTTTCAACCCCCTGCCTCAGGACGATCCAAGGCAGAGGCAGCCTGACATAACCCTGGCAAAGGAAAAGTTGGGATGGGGGCCAAAGGTCTCAATAGATGAGGGTTTGAGGCTCACGATCGACTATTTTAAAGGGAAGGTAGGAAGATAGTGGTCTTGGTCAGCTAAATGGAAAAACTGTATAAAGGCATCCACGAATTCCGCGAATCTCATTTTATAAAAGAAGAGGATTTCTTTAAAAGCCTCTCTCACAGCCAGAATCCGGAGGTGCTTTTCATCACGTGCTCTGACTCCAGGGTAGACCCCAATCTGGTCACACAGAGTGTTCCAGGAGAACTTTTCATAGTAAGGAACGTAGGGAACATCGTGCCGCCATACAATGCAGGCAGGGGGAAGAGCAGCGCCATTGCTGCCATAGAGTTTGCAGTCCTCGTGCTTGGCGTAAAGGATATAATCCTGTGCGGTCACTCCAACTGCGGGGCTGTGGCAGCCCTTCACATGGACGAGGACAAGTTTGCGGAAATGCCTTATCTGAAGGAATGGCTCAAGATATGTTCTCCTGTAACAGAGACGGTAAATAAATACTACCAGCACCTTGAAGGTGCTAAAAGGCAGAAGGTCACTGAGGAAGAGAACATCCTTTTTCAGCTCCGCAACATTGAGACGTACCCGTTTGTGGCGGAAAGGCTGAACAAGGGGGAACTCCATCTTCATGGATGGTATTACGACATAGGTACCGGACACGTGCACTCTTATAACCCCGTCAGCAATTCCTTTGAAAAGATAGTGTATAAAGGAGGTAAAGATGAGTAAGCCTATAGTAGGAATCATCATGGGAAGTGACAGCGATTTGCCTATCATGGAAAAGGCTGCGGAGGTATTGAAGGAGATGGGGGTTGGATATGAGATGGATATATCCTCCGCCCACAGGCTTCCCGACAAGACCGCTGAGTATGCAAAGACAGCCAGGAGCCGTGGAATTGAGGTGATTATCGCAGGCGCAGGGATGGCTGCCCACCTCGCGGGGGTTATCGCCGCAAATACAACACTGCCTGTAATAGGTGTTCCACTTAAATCAGGAGCCTTAAACGGTGTTGATGCCCTGTACTCCACTGTCCAGATGCCTGCCGGGATCCCTGTGGCCACCGTTGCCATAGACGGTGCAAAGAACGCCGCATATCTGGCATGCTCCATACTTTCCATAAAATATCCTGAGATAGCGGAAAGGCTTGAGGGGTATAGGGAGAAGACAAAGAAGGCATTAATGGAAAAGTCGGAAGAACTGCGAAAAACAAGGAGTTAAAACATTATGAAAAAGCTGCTTTCAAACAGCCGTTATCTTGTCCTTATTGCTGTATTCGCATCCCTTATTACCTCGGTCATGGCCTTTTTGTGGGGTGCCTATAAGACCTTTACCGTCCTGAGCCACCTGGTGAGCGCTGTCGGCGGGGAGGCGCATGGGATAGGGGTTGAGCTTATAGCTGTCATGGACACCTTCCTCATAGCAACAGCCCTTTACATATTTGCCGTAGGTATGTATGAACTGTTCATATCAGCCGACCTGGATATCCCGGAATGGCTTGCCATACACAATCTGCATGACCTTAAGGTCAAGCTGAGCGGCGTCATAATCCTCGTGATGGCAGTCACCTTCTTAGAACACCTTATCCACTGGCAGGATGCGGCAGGGACCCTGATGTTTGGCGGGGCTATTGCTATTGTTACAGGGGCATTGATTGCATTCGGGCATTTCGGCGGGAAGGACTGATCTTTAAAGGAGTGAAATGGAAGCCTCTGATTTTTTCCTGAAACTGCTCGTAATCATCATCTCCGCAAAGTTCTTTGCCGAGGTGTTCACCTATCTGAACCTCCCTTCCGTTCTGGGCGAGGTCATTGCGGGGATCATCGTAGGTCCAAGCCTTTTCGGATTCATACAGCCTGATGAGACATTCCATCTCCTTGCTGAGATAGGGATACTTCTTCTACTCTTTGAGGTAGGGCTTGAGACGGATGTGGGGCAGATCATAAAGGTAGGGGTCCAGTCCACCCTGGTGGCTGTCACAGGAGTTGCAGTTCCCTTCTTCTTAGGGTTCTGGCTGGCCCATTATATCTTTGATATGGCACTTATCCCATCCCTCTTTGTAGGCGGGACCCTTGTTGCCACCAGCATAGGGATTACCGTAAGAGTCCTGTCTGACCTGAAAAAGCAGAATACAAGGGTTGCCAAGATAGTCCTTGGCGCCGCAGTCCTTGATGACGTGATAGGCGTGGTGATCCTGGCTGTACTCTATGACTTTGCAGTAAAAGGGACGGTCAGCATCGCTGACACAGCAAGGATACTCGCGTTTATAACGACATTTCTCCTCCTTGCTCCAATCATTGCAAAGCTTTTTGTCCCGACCCTCGCAAGACTTTCTTCTATAAGCAAGACGAAGGGGATGGTCCCTACCCTTATAGTATCCATGATCCTCGGCATGGCGATCATATCCCACAAGGTCGGCGCCCCTGAGATACTGGGTTCCTTTGCGGCAGGTATCGCGCTTGCAAGGCGGTTTTTCCTTCCATTGGGGGCTACAATAGAACATTACAGTCATGAACTGGCGGAAAAGATCGAGGAAGGGATGAAGCCTATAATCGAGCTTTTTGTCCCTATATTCTTTGTCATGGTGGGTGTCTCCATCAATTTGAGGGTGATAGACACTGGGTCAAGCGCATTCTGGAACTTTGCCGGGGCATTGACCGCTGTTGCAATAATCGGAAAGCTCGTAAGCGGCGTGTGGGTCAGTGGCGGATGGAATAAAAAGATCTCAACTGGCATTGCAATGGTACCGAGGGGTGAGGTGGGGCTGATATTTGCCGAGGTCGGGAGGAGGAGCAAGATATTTGACGATTCCATTTATGCCGTCATAGTCTTTGTCGTCGCTTTTACAACCCTGCTGGCGCCGCTTGCATTAAAATATGTTATGGGAGATGAACCCGAGGCATAGGGATAATACGGATATGTTTGAAAAATTAAAATCTATTGGAAGCATGTTCAAAACAGAATTAAAGGTATACCGGCTTGTAATGAAGGACAGCCGGACTCCTTTTGTCGCCAAGGTTTTGCTCGGAGCTGCAATAGGTTATGCCATTTCGCCGATTGACATTATCCCCGATTTCATACCCATAATTGGTCACCTTGATGACGTAATTATTGTCCCTGGCCTGATCTTTATGGCGCTGAAGTTGATTCCAAGGGAGTTGGTGGAGGAATGCAGGGCAAAGGTGGTCTGAAAAATAATTGTACAAACCGCTGTTGACGCTGTTGACATTTCAGTTGACAGCATGATAAATCTCAATTACGGTAAAAGCTGACAGAATAAACAGAAGCATATTAGTGCGAGGATAATTCCGGTGACAGGAACACGAATAATCAAGAGACACCTGGTTGGGAAACTGCTGGTATGGCTTTTCATCTTTACATTGCCGGTAGCAGGGATAAAAGGTTCGCTGTATCTTCCTGGTTTATTGAAGGTCGTTGACGGTTTACACAATATATCCTTGACCTTTGATCATGGCGAAATCCACCTGGTACTTTCCCATTCCGAAGAAAACAATAATTGCAAGGTAGAAGCAGATCGTGAAGAACATGGACATACCTTGCTGGATAGAACTACGTACGTCCTTGATGCGGACCACCATTCAAACCACGAATTCCATACTGATTTGTGTTGCTGGCAAAGAACCGAAGCAGTAAGAACTGTTGGAATTCCAAAAATCTTTTCCCCTATAGTCATATCCTATATGATTCCGGCTCCGGATAAGTCTTTCCCCGCAACTTTTATCTCAAAGCCATATCTGGAAGTCAACACCACGCTTATTTCTCACCACACCACCGTTTTACTGATTTGATACCTCCGAAAAACAATCATTTACCGGTTTAACTTCCATTTTGGGAAATCCGCGTCTTGCGACTGCGCTTTATGCGTTTCCCATGTGATGGAGAGATTCGAAATAGCTTTCGGAGGAAAAATGTATTCAAGAACCATTTTATGCATAAACGTTGTATTAATGGCGGTATTCACCTGTGATATCGCCTGTGCTGATGAAGGTCTCAATATTTCTCAATCAATAATTATTGAGGGTGAAGCGACAGGAAAAACCGTCGGGATAAAAGAGCCGGAAGGGCCTATTGCGCTTGCGGATGCTGTTGCCCTTTCCCTTGTCAATAACCCGGAGCTGGCTGCCTTTTCCCTGGAAAAACGCGCAGCCGATGCAAGGATTATTCAATCCCGCCTTATACCCAACCCTGAGTTAAGCGCAGTGGTTGAAAATATAGGAGGGGCAAAGGAGGTCACAGGCGGGGTCCAGACCACCATACAACTCAGTCAGTTGATAGAGCTTGGAGGGAAAAGGTCTGCAAGGACTCGTGCGGCCCAGATATCTCAAGACCTCGCAGAAAAAGATTATGATAAAAAGCGCATCGAGGTGTTGTCGGAAGTTTCAAGGGCCTTTATCAGGACACTGAGCGCCCAGCGGCATCTGGTCCTTGCTGAAGAGATGGCCGGACTTGCCCGGCAGGTCGTAAAAACAGTTTCCGACAGGGTACTGGCAGGAAAGGTCTCCCCTGTTGAAGAGACAAAGGCGAAGGTTGCCCTTTCTTCCGTCATGGTAGAACAGGAACGCGCCAGGCTGGAACTGGAATCAACCCGTAAACGCCTCTCGTCAACTTGGGGGAGTACAAGCCCGCGTTTTGAAACAGCAGTGGGAGACATAGAAGATCGGATAGCCCCTCTTCCTCCTTTTGAACAACTAACCGCGCATCTATCCAATAATCCTGATGTCGTCCGCAGTGAAGCGGAGATATCACAGCGCAAGGCGGTTATAGACCTGGAAAGGTCAAAGGTTGTTCAGGATATTTCAGTAAACGCGGGATACAGAAGGTTTACGGACTACGATGAAAATTCCGTTATCGTAGGCGTAACCATACCGCTCCCGATATTTAACCGCAATCAGGGCGGGGTGCTTGAATCCCGTCTTTTGCTCTCAAAGGCTGAAGAAGAACGGCGGGCCGCAGAGGTCAAGGCGGCGACTCTCCTTGCCGAAGCGTTCAACTCCCTTTCGATAGCTTATGTTGAAGTCACGACACTCAAAGAGAATTCACTGCCGGGAGCGCAAAGCGCTTACGATGCAACGATGGAAGGGTACCGCATGGGGAAGTTCGGCTACCTGGATGTCCTGGATGCCCAGCGGACGCTCTTCGATGTCAAACTTCAATACATCAAGGCATTGACAGGCTACCATCTCGCTGTTGCCGATGTGGAGCAATTGATTGGAGAAACGGTTATTACAAAAAGAACCAACAGTGAACAAAAGGAGAAGACAAGATGAAGTTAAAAACCACAATTATGATAGCCGCTGTTGTTGTTGCAGGCCTCGTTGCGGCGTTGTTTATTACGCATATGGATAAACCATCGGTTGCAAACGGCCCACATGGAGATGCAGAAGATGCGGCAGAAAATACCGTGAAAGGCCCCCACGGGGGCAGGCTCCTTTCCGATGGCGATTTCAAAACAGAGATCACTATATATGAAAAGGGGGTCCCTCCCCAGTTCAGGGTCTATGCCTATGAGAAAGAGAACAAGGTAAGCCCGGAAGAGGTGAAGCTGACAATTGAGCTGCACCGGCTCGGAGGCAGTGTTGACAGGATATTGTTCAGGAAAGAGGGGGATTATCTCCGCGGCGATAAAGTGGTTGAGGAGCCCCATTCTTTTGATGTGAAGATAAACGCTTCGTACAAGGGCAAAAGCTCTAAATGGGAATATTCCCAGGTCGAAGGGAGGGTTGAGATGGCCCCGGAGATAGCGGCGGCAGCAGGGATCGAAATAAAACAGGCAGGCCCTGCCTCAATCAGAACGACCCTGGAACTGCCGGGAGAGGTTGTCCTTAACAAAAACAGGGTTGCCCATATCGTCCCGCGATTATCAGGAGTTGTTATAGAGGTCCGCAAGAACCTGGGAGACAGGGTGAGAAAGGGAGAGGTCATTGCCGTCATAGACAGCCGTGAACTGGCAGAGGCAAAGAGGGAGTATATCGAGTCGGTCCACCGCCTCCATTTCGCCCAGTCTTCTTTCGTGCGTGAGGAGGGACTCTGGAAAAAAAGGGTATCTGCTGAAGAGGACTACCTCGCAAGCAGGCATAACCTGGAAGAGGCTGAAATCTCAAAGCAGGTCGCCCTTCAAAAGCTTCTGTCTCTCGGAGTTTCAGCCGGGGAGATCAAGATGCTTTCCATAGAGCCGGAAGGTGATGTCATCCAGCACGAGGTTAGGGTCCCGTTCAGCAACAAAACACTTACGCGATATGAGATCACGGCTCCGTTAGACGGCGTGGTTATAGAAAAGAACATCTCCATAGGCGAGGCCGTTAAGGAGGATTCTGACATGTTCGTTGTGGCTGACCTTTCCACTTTATGGTGCGAGATAACCGTGTATGCAAAGGACCTGGGCATAGTCACGGCAGGCCAGAGGGTAAATGTGGAGGCCTCCGCGCTGGGGCTCAAATCGGCGGGGAAGATATCGTATATAGGCCCGCTGGTGGGCGAGCAGACCAGGTCTGCCAAGGCATATGTGGATATCCCGAACCCGAAAGGAGAGTGGCGTCCTGGGCTCTTTGCGACTGTGGAGGTCGTCCAGGAGGAGAAGAAGGCGCCGGTAGCCGTGGCGGCTGAGGCGATACAGACCCTCCGTGACTGGTCCGTTGTCTTTGTCCGTTACGGGAATCTCTTTGAGGCAAGGCCTCTGGAACTTGGAAGGAGCGACGGACAACATGTTGAGGTATTGAGCGGGCTGGCTCCAGGGGAAAAATACGCTTCGCATAACAGCTTCGTAATCAAGGCCGAGCTGGGCAAGGCCGGGGCAAGCCACGACCACTAACCCATAAAACTCCCCTCCCTTGGTGGGAGGGGATGAAGGGGAGGGGGAACCGTCCTGGTGAAAGTTCACCCCCACCCTAACCCTCCCCCGTCAAGGGGGAGGGGAAAACAATGTCTATTTTCAGGGAGATTAACATGATTGAACATATATTGAAATTTTCCATCCGTCACCGGTGGTTCGTTATCATGGCCACGCTGGCGGTAGCGGTTTTGGGCATATACAACTATCAGCGGCTTCCCATTGACGCTGTGCCGGATATAACCAATGTCCAGGTGCAGGTCAACAGCGAAGCTCCGGGATTTTCGCCTCTGGAAGCGGAGCAGAGGATCACGTTCCCTGTGGAAACCGTTCTTGCAGGGCTTCCGGGACTCAAAGAGACGCGCTCCGTATCCCGCTACGGACTCTCCCAGGTGACCGTCATATTTGAAGACGGCACAGACATATATTTCGCCCGGCAGCTTGTTAATGAACGGATACAGGAAGCCAAAGGCAATCTTCCGCCCGGCATTGAACCGACTATGGGGCCGATAGCAACCGGCCTCGGTGAAATCTTCATGTGGTCTGTAGAGGCCATAGATGGGGCTCGTAAGCCCGACGGCATGGAGTACACCCATGCCGACCTGCGGACCATCCAGGACTGGATCATCAAGCCACAGCTTCGCAATGTCCAGGGGGTTACAGAGGTAAACAGTATCGGAGGGTATGAGAGGCAGTTCCATGTCACCCCTGACCCTGAAAAACTTATTGCCTATGGTCTGACATTCCGGGATGTCCTCAATGCCCTTGGCAGCAACAACTCCAATATAGGCGCAGGATACATAGAGAAGAGCGGGGAGCAGTATCTGATCCGCGCCCCCGGGCAGGTCATGAGCATGGATGACATAAGGAGCATCATCGTCGGCAACCACAACGGCATCCCGGTTTATATCAGGAATGTAGCGGATGTCGGGATCGGAAAGGAGCTGCGCACAGGGGCTGCGACCAAAGACGGGAAGGAAACTGTCATCGGCACTGTATTCATGCTGATAGGCGAGAACAGCCGTACCGTATCCCAGCGTGTGGCCGATAAGATGGCCGGGATAAACAACACCCTGCCGGACGGGATCGTCGCCAAGACTGTCTACAACCGCACCATCCTTGTTGACAAAGCCATAGAGACCGTCAAGAACAACCTGTTGGAAGGCGCACTCCTCGTAATCACCATCCTGTTTCTTTTTCTGGGGAATTTCAGGGCAGCCGTTGTTACGGCCCTTGTCATACCGTTATCAATGCTCTTTACAATCACTGGGATGGTCGGAAACAGGGTAAGCGCAAACCTCATGAGCCTCGGAGCCCTGGATTTCGGGATCATAATAGACGGAGCTGTAGTCATAGTCGAGAACTGCGTCAGACGACTTTCTGAGGAACAACACCGGCTTGGAAGAAACCTGACCCTTGCTGAGAGGTTAGATACTGTTCTGGAAGCGTCCATGGAGGCCCGGAGGGCTATCCTGTTCGGGCAGATGATCATTATGGTTGTTTATCTGCCTATAATGACCCTGACCGGCGTCGAGGGGAAGATGTTCCATCCGATGGCGTTCACGGTGATCGCCGCCCTCCTGGGGGCTGCCGTACTGTCCATAACCTTTGTTCCCGCCGCTGTCGCCATATTCCTTACTGGAAGGCTTTCAGAAAAGCAGAACTTCCCGATGCGAATGGCCCAAAGGGTCTATGTCCCGACTCTGGACTTCGCCATGCAATACAGGCCGGCGATGGTCGCCTTTGCGGCGGTTGTCGTAATCCTGAGCGGACTGCTTGCCGGGAGGATGGGGAGCGAATTTATCCCAAGCCTTGACGAGGGTGATTTTGCGCTCCATGCATTGCGCATCCCCGGCACAAGCCTTTCCCAATCCGTAGAAATGCAGCACCTGCTAGAAAAGAAGATAAAGGAAATCCCGGAGGTAGATACGGTATTTGCCAAGATCGGGACGGCCGACATTGCCACCGACCCGATGCCTCCCAGTGTTTCGGACAACTTCATAATGCTTAAACCAAGGTCGGAGTGGCCCGACCCGAGCAAACTCAAAAGTGAACTTGTTCATACGGTAGAGGAGACAATCAGCAAGGTCCCGGGCAACAACTATGAGTTGACCCAGCCCATTCAGATGCGCTTCAACGAGCTTATAGCAGGGGTCAGAAGCGATGTGGCGGTTAAGGTCTTTGGAGACGACATGGACACCCTGCTTGCCGTCGGGAACGATATCTCCCGCGTCCTTGAAGAGGTGCCGGGGGCATCGGACGTCAAGGTTGAGCAGGTCACGGGACTTCCAGTAATGACCATTAAGATGAACCGCCGCGAGATGGCCCGTTACGGCCTGAATGTCTCCGACGTCCAGGAAGTTATTGAGGTCGCCTTCGGCGGGAAAGAGGCAGGACAGGTCTTTGAAGGGGACAGGAGGTTCGACATCATAGTCCGCCTGCCGGAGCATAAGCGCAACGACATGGAGGCGCTGAAGCGCATCCCCATCCTCATCCCCCGGAATGCCGGACCTTCAGGCTTAGAGGCTCGCCCTGCCTATATCCCTCTCGGCGCAATCGCAGAGGTTGCCATAGAACAGGGACCGAATCAGATAAGCAGGGAGAACGGAAAACGGCGGGTTGTGGTAACGGCCAATGTAAGGGGCCGGGACATCGGGTCATTTGTGGAGGATGCGCAAAAGGCCATCAGCCTGAGTGTTGCTATCCCGGCAGGCTACTGGACAGCCTGGGGAGGCCAGTTCGAGCAGATGATCTCGGCGGCGAAACGTCTGCGGATAGTGGTCCCCATTGCGCTGTTCCTTATATTCATCCTCCTGTTTATGACCTTCGGGACGGTAAAAGACGCCCTTCTGGTCTTTACAGGCGTCCCTTTTGCCATGACTGGCGGGGTTGCAGCTCTCTGGCTGAGGGGCATACCTTTATCAATCTCTGCCGGGGTGGGTTTTATCGCACTCTCCGGGGTGGCAGCGCTGAACGGCCTTGTGATGATATCGTTCATCAACAAACTCCGCTCCGAAGGGAAACAATTAGATGCGGCTATCCTGACCGGAGCGATGTCGCGGCTCCGACCCGTACTCATGACGGCCCTCGTAGCTTCGATGGGCTTTATTCCCATGGCCCTGGCCACCGGGACCGGGGCCGAAGTGCAAAGACCCCTGGCAACCGTGGTAATAGGCGGGATACTTTCGTCAACCTCCCTTACACTGTATGTTCTGCCGGCTCTTTACCGGATATTCCACCGCAAGGATGCCATTGCGTCCTGACAAGGGATAAAGGAAATATTATGGAGCATATGCATCACCCCAAAACAACCACCCATGACGGCCATCATCATGCTCACGGGCATCGTGGGGAGGAAAGCAAGAGACTCAAGTTGGTTATCCTTCTAACCGGCTTCATGATGGTGGTCGAAGGGGTCGCGGGGGTCATGACCAACAGCTTGGCTCTTCTGTCCGATGCCTTTCATATGCTGACGCATTTCGGGGCATTGCTGATAAGTCTTGGGGGAATTCTCATAGCAACGAGGTTTACATCCGAGGACAAGACATTCGGCTATTGGAGGGCGGAGATTCTCACCGCCCTCCTTAACGGCATAACACTTATCCCCATCGTTGGCTACATCCTTTATGAGTCATACCAACGCTTCCTTCATCCTAAGGAAATAAGTGAAATTCCAATGCTTGTCGTGGCATTTGCAGGACTTCTCGTAAATCTCATAAGCGCGGCCCTTCTTTGGAAGACAGGAGAAAAGGACATCAATATGAGAGGGGCCTTCATCCACATGATGGGCGATACCCTTTCCTCTGTGGCGGTAATAGCGGCTGGTGCGCTGATCTACTTTACCGGCTGGGTCCTTATCGATCCCGTTGCCAGCGCGATTATCGGAGTTATGATACTCCTGTGGTCGGCGGGGCTTATCAACGAATCAGTCCATATACTTCTGGAATCGGTCCCTAAAGGGATCAAGATAGAAGAGGTCGCAATGGAGATCAGGGGTTTAGACCGCGTGAGGGATGTCCATGACATCCACATCTGGCAGATCACGTCAGGGATGTATTCCATGACCTGCCATGTGGTGATGGAGGAGATGCCGTTTTCAGAAGCTCAAAGAATACTGCATCGAATCCACCATCTTTTAGATGAGAAATTCCATATTTCCCATGCCAACATCCAGATGGAAGGAGAGGGTTATCTGGAAGAACACAAACATTGAAAGAAGACGGATAAACAGCAGAGACGCCCCAACGTGGTGTCTCTATAATTATAAGGAGGAGATGAAAATGAAAAAGTTGATCGCAATCTCAGGTTTGTTGGTTATAGTGGTTGGGTTTGCGGGATGTTACAAGCAGCTGCATCTTGAAAAGACTGTTGTCCCTGCGGAATTAAGGGTCGTTGCCCTTGATGCCCCAGCGCCCTCCCAGGATGAAGCGGACCTCATTATTGCAACTCACATAAAGAAAGCATCCTATCTCCTCAGCCCAAGAACAGCCTATGCACCTTATACCTTTACTCTTATGATAGATGGCCAGCGGATAAAAGAGGATGCAAAGGGAGTAGAGGAGGTAGAATCGGACATGAAAGAGGAAAAGGGGAAGGGAATCCACTACACTCTTGAAAAGAGGTTCAGGCTCAAACCTGGGCATCATGAGCTGGCTGTAAAGACAGATTATGGCAAATCTCCAAAAGTCAGGATAGAACTTATGGGAGGAAGGATACATACCTTGAAGTTTGAACCTGTCTATGGCCCACGGAAGGTTGGCCTTAAAAAAACATTTCAGCAGGGGTTAGTGGACTATAAGGTCTATCTGGATGGGAGCGAGATCAAATAAGGAGGTGGTCTATATGCCTAACGAGATGATGCAGTGGCACTGGTGGGGGTGGATGTGGTTTGGGCCGATATTTATGCTGCTTTTCTGGGTAGTCTTGATTGCCGGGGTAATCATTGTGGTCAAATGGGTACTTGGACAGGGAGGCAAGCGCGAAGAATCGGCCCTGGATATTCTCAAGAAGAGGTATGCGAGGGGTGAGATAAGCAAAGAGGAGTTCGAGGAGAAGAAGAAAGACATAATCTAAAGGAGCATCGCATGGATGAAGTAACTCTTTCTGTAAAGGGCCTTGACTGCGAAGATGAGGCAAGGCTTATAAGAGGTGCGCTGGATGGCGTGACAGGGGTGAAGGGTTACGAGATAAACATCATGGCAAGGAGGGTGAAGGTATCTTTCGACACTGAGGCCATCTCCGTTCAAGACATCCTGATGGTTATAAAAAAGACAGGGATGGAGGCAAGCCAATTTAAGGCTGTAGGGGCTACTGGCCGGTCGCCCATGCGTTCCCGAACTTGGTGGATGGAGCCGAGGATACTGACCCTTTCTATCTGCGGCATCCTTATCCTCCTTACCTTCATCTTGGAGCATATCCTGGGCCTCATCCACGGAAAGGCCGCGTTCCTTTACGGTGCAGCAACCGTTATCGGCGGATACTACCCTGCAAAGATGGGTCTTACTGCCCTTAAGACCCTGACACCGAATATCAGGACACTGATGGTTGCCGGGGCATTGGGCGCAATATCCCTCGGTCTCTGGGAGGAGGCGGCCCTTCTGGTCCTCATCTATTCCCTCGGAGATGTCCTTGAGGCTTATGCGGCGGACAGGGTGCGGAATGCTGTAAGGGCGCTTCTGGGCCTTGCGCCAAAGGAGGCACTGGTAAAGAGAGACGGAAGGGAGATCGTCCTCCCTCTGGACGACGTGAGAGTTGGGGATACCCTGATAATAAAGCCTGGGGATAGGATACCCCTCGACGGCGTTATCATAACCGGTTCATCATCCGTTGACCAGGCCCCAATAACCGGGGAGTCCATCCCTGTTTCAAAGGGGCTTGGAGATGATGTCTTTGCAGGAAGCATCAACCAGAGAGGCTCCCTTGAGATCAGGACAACAAAGCCGTTTGAGGACACAACCCTCGGAAGGATCATCCACTACGTGGAAGAGGCGGAGGCCAGGAAGTCAAGTTACCAGAGGTTTGGGGAGACCTTCGGGAGATACTACACACCCTCCATGTTTGTCCTCTCTCTTGGTGTGATGCTCGTACCTGCCCTTCTTGTGGGCGGATTCCAGGAGTGGTTCTACAGGGGACTTGTGGTCCTTGTGGTGTCCTGCTCATGCGGGATAGCCCTGTCCATACCTGTTGCAGTTGTTGCGGCCATATCCAATGCCGCACGGCACGGGGTCTTGATTAAGGGGGGTGCCCACCTTGAGGCCGCATCACGGATCAGGGCCATAGCCTTTGACAAGACAGGGTCTCTCACAATTGGAAAGCCTGTAGTTACCGACATTATTCCATTTGGAAATGTGACAGAGGACGACATCCTGAAACTTTCAGCATCTATAGAAAGCCGTTCCGAGCATATCCTGGCGGATGCAATCCTGAGCAAGGCAAAGGAGAAAGGGATACCAGTCAATGAACTGGAAGGGTTTGAGGCGATCCCAGGACTTGGGGCAAAGGCTGTAATAAATGGGAAGACACACTGTATCGGAAGTATGGCATTGTGCAGCAGGCTTGGCGTTCTTACCTCAGAGGCTGAAGCAAAGATTAAAAACCTTGAAGGCCAGGGGAAGACGGTAATCGTTTTAACCGGAGAAAGAAGCCTGATGGGTATAATCGCCGTAAGGGACGAACTCCGGCCTGAGGCAAAGGATGTCTTGAAGAGGCTTAAGGAGATGGGGATAAGAGCCAATATAATGCTGACCGGAGACAATGAACAGGTCGCCAGCGTTGTATCGAATGAGGCCGGGATTGACAGATACATGTTCCAGCTTCTCCCGGAAGAAAAGGTGGACGCAGTTAGGGCGCTTAAGGAGGAGTTTGGGCTTGTTGGGATGGTAGGTGACGGCGTAAACGATGCCCCTGCTATGGTCACATCCGACCTTGGCATTGCTATGGGAGCGGCAGGGACGGATGTCGCCATAGAAACGGGGGATATAGTCCTCATGTCCGATGACCTCTCAAAGCTCCCTTACGTCATAGACCTGAGCAAGCGGACTGTAAACAATATCAAACAAAACATCAGGCTTTCCCTGATAGTAATCGCCTTCCTTGTGCCAATGGCGCTTGCTGGCTTGATTGGGCTCGTGCCAGGGTTGCTAATAAATGAGGTTGGAGGGTTGTTGGTGATTATAAATGGGTTGAGGTTGCTAAGGTAAGGCTTCTGTTATCCAGATGACCACCCTTGTTGCAGTGATACAGTGTCTCTCGGCTTTGTTAAAATAAATCAGGGGTGAAATGGGATGAATCTTATTACAGTTTTGTTTATAGCCTTTGGCTTATCAATGGACGCCTTTGCCGTGTCCATAACCAGTGGATTAGCGATCAACCAGCTTAAGATTAAACATGCCTTGAGGATAGCGCTTTTTTTCGGCCTTTTTCAGGCGGTCATGCCAATTGTGGGATGGCTGGCAGGGATGGGTCTGAGGGATCTTATTTCCGGGGTTGATCACTGGATAGCATTTGTGCTTCTTACTGCAATAGGTGTAAAGATGATTTACGAGTCGTCGAAGATGAAGGAGGATAAGACCTCGGATCCGCTTGACGTTTATGTGCTATTGATACTGTCTGTTGCAACGAGCATAGATGCCCTTGCGGTTGGACTGAGTCTGTCGGCTTTAAATGTTGCCATTATGGCGCCTGCCGTTATAATCGGGATAACAACCTTCCTCTTCTCCTTTGCTGGAGTATATATTGGCAAAAGGGTAGGGCACCTGTTTGAGAGTAAGATCGAACTGGCAGGTGGCCTTATCCTTATCGGCATTGGAATAAAGATACTTGCGGAACACCTGGCTTGAAGGTGAAAATCTAAAAAGTCTTGACATTGTAAAGAAACACTGTAAACTATTACCTACAATTTAACCTTACTCATTGAGTAAAGGGGAGTAGTACCCCGCATACGCGGGGGTGAGGAGTCGTCAATACGGTCGGTAATTCGACCCGGTTCCTCTGGTTCCTTAATGAACATACGAGACCTTTATCTGGAAATATCCGGGTAAAGGTCTTTTTTTTCGGCAAAACACATCTTTTGCCGATGCAGGTACAACTCCCTGTAGTTGTACGCATCGGGGCAGGCACATGGGGCCTGACCCAATTTTTACAATTTAAGGAGGGTAAGAGATGTAAAAAATAGTTAATGCGATATTTTGTACAGTTTTGCAGCTTTACATAAAACCTGATAAAAATAGGAGGTAAACCATGAACACTTTAAAGACAACATTTCTACTTACGGCGTTAACCCTCTTGCTCTTGTTTTTCGGCAAGGCATTGGGAGGAAACAGCGGGATGATGTTTGCCCTCGTCATGGCGGGTGTCATGAATTTCGTAAGTTACTGGTTCTCAGATAAGATAGTACTCAAAATGTACAGGGCTAAGGAGGTAACGGAGGCCGAGGCGCCGAGGCTTTACGGGATAACAAGGCAACTGGCAATGAAAGCAAACCTTCCTATGCCGAAGGTTTATATCATTCCAGGCATGAGCCCGAACGCCTTTGCCACAGGCAGAAACCCTCAACATGCAGCAGTTGCGGCAACAGAAGGGATTCTTAAGATTCTCAACGACGAGGAGCTGGAAGGTGTCATGGCCCATGAACTTGCCCATGTGGGGAACAGGGATATCCTGATATCTTCCATAGTTGCAACAATTGCGGGTGCCATAAGCATGCTGGCAAACATGGCACAGTTCGCTGCCATGTTTGGAGGCAGAGACAGGGAGCGTGGAGGAAACCCGATGGTCATGATTGCCATGGCCATCATAGCCCCTATAGCTGCCATGCTGGTACAGATGGCGATATCAAGGTCGAGGGAGTACCAGGCGGATGACTATGGTGCAAGGATATGCGGGAAACCTCTGGCACTTGCCAATGCCCTGAAGAAGCTCCACATGGGTGTAGCGGCAATCCCTATGGAGGCCAATGCGGCAACCGCTCATATGTTTATTGTAAGCCCTCTTACAGGCGGCGGCCTTATGTCCCTTTTCAGTACCCATCCGCCTATGGAGGAGAGGGTCAAGAGACTGGAAGAGCTTTCGAGAAGGATCTTTTAACCGATCAATATAAAAAAAGGAGGAACAGAAATGATCGAAAAACCAAGTGAAATGGAATCGGAATACTTTGCAAGGATGGAGTACGAGAGAAGAAAAAAGGCTGAGGAGGAAAAACAGAACAAGTTAGCGGAAGAGGAGAAGAAGAGACTCAAGGAACTCCACCGCATGAGATGTCCCAAATGCGGGATGCAGTTGATAGAGATTGATTATAAAGCGATAAAGGTAGACAAATGCTCTGAATGTGAAGGTATATGGCTTGATGCAGGGGAGATGGATGCCGTGTCCAAGCTTGAAAAAGGCGGCCTCGACAAGCTGTTCAGCGTATTTCAGAGGTAAGGCAGAAAGGTTGAAGGAGATATTATGCGCTGGCACCAAAAAGGATTAAAGGAAGCTGTTGAAGATTTAGGGACGTCCATCCAGGGTCTTTCCTCAGAAGAGGCAAAGAAACGTCTTGAAGAATACGGCCCTAATGAACTGAAGGAGGGAAAGAAAAAGACCCCTCTGGGGATGTTCCTTGACCAGTTTAAGGACTTCATGATTCTTGTCCTTATTGCGGCTGCCGCCATAGCAGGGGCCATGGGTGAGGTGGCCGACACCATTGCCATTGTGGTAATCGTTGTTATTAACGCTATTATAGGTTTCGTACAGGAGTACAGGGCGGAAAAGGCGATGGAGGCGTTGAAGATGATGGCCGCGCCAACGGCGACAGTCATGCGTGATGGCGTTCCAGCCTTTATCCCCACATCAGAGGTTGTCCCAGGAGATGTAGTAATTCTTGAGGCTGGGAGGATCATCCCCGCTGATTTGAGGATCATAGAGTCGGCCCAGTTGAAGATTGAGGAGGCAGCCCTTACAGGTGAATCTGTTCCCGTGGAAAAGTCGACTGCCCAACTCCATGACGAGGCGATACCTCTTGGGGACAGGCGAAACATGGCCTACAGGGGAACGGTTGTGAGTTATGGCAGGGGTAAGGGTGTTGTGGTGGGTACAGGGATGGAGACGGAACTGGGCAGGATTGCCACAATGCTCCAGACCGAGGAAGAGGTAAAGACGCCGCTCCAGAAGAGACTGGTAATTGTGGGGAAACGCCTTGCACTCGCAGCCCTCGCCATATGCGCCATAGTCTTTACAGTGGGTATAATGAGGGGAGAGTCCCCTGTTCTCATGTTTTTGACGGCAGTCAGTCTCGCTGTTGCTGCCATACCTGAGGCCCTTCCCGCCGTAGTCACCATATCCCTTGCCCTGGGAGCACGAAAGATGGTGAAGCAGAACGCCCTTATAAGGAAGCTTCCTGCCGTGGAAACCCTCGGTTCCGTGACTTATATATGCACAGATAAGACGGGAACTCTGACCCTTAATAAGATGACGGCGGAAGAGATATATGTTGACGGAAGGATAATCAAGGGGACAGTCCCTGATTTACGGACGGAGCGCAGCGGAGTCGTAGAATCGGGACTGTCCCCGGAAAAGAGTCTGATGACGGCCATGGCATTAAGCAACGATGCTGTCCCTGATGCCGGCGGGAAGGTTCTCGGAGATCCTACAGAAGTAGCGTTGTACTTAGCTGCCGAGAAGACCGGTTTTAATAAGACGGTATTGGAAAAGGACAATGAAAGGGTCTCTGAAATTCCTTTTGACTCGGACAGGAAGTGTATGACGACCATGCATCGGGATTCCTCTGGCGGTTTCAGATCATTCACAAAAGGGGCAGTAGAGCTGATCCTTGCTAAATCCTTAAATACGTTGACATCAGAGGGGATAAAGGATTTAGACAGGGAAGAGATAATCAGGATAAGCGAAAGGATGGCTGCTGACGGCCTGAGAGTCCTTGCTATCGGGGCGAGAAAGTGGGATGCCGTTCCTGAAAAGATGATTCATGAGGAAGTGGAAAACGGTCTTACCTTCCTGGGACTTGTCGGCATCATGGACCCGCCAAGAGAGGAGGCGAAAGAGGCTGTTTCTCTGTGCAAGTCTGCCGGGATAATCCCTGTCATGATAACCGGAGACCATCCAATAACTGCCAGAGCTATAGCGAGAAGGCTTGGGATAATTGATGACGGAGGGGAGGTAATAACAGGGACACATCTTGAAAGGTTTTCCATGGAGGAGTTTGAAAAAAAGGTTTTGGATATAAGGGTCTACGCCAGGGTGGCCCCTGAGCAGAAGCTGAAGATAGTAAAGGCCCTACAGGACAAAGGCCAGTACGTTGCCATGACAGGGGACGGGGTTAATGACGCCCCTGCATTGAAAAGGGCAGACATCGGCATCGCCATGGGGATAACTGGGACCGATGTCTCAAAAGAGGCTGCCCACATGATCCTCCTTGACGACAACTTTGCAACCATTGTTGGAGCCGTAAGAGAGGGAAGGAGGATATACGACAACATAAGGAAGTTCTTCAAATACATGCTTACCAGCAATTCGGGAGAGGTGTGGACCCTGTTTCTGGCCCCCTTCCTTGGGCTTCCAATACCCCTTTTGCCAATTCATATATTATGGATAAACCTGGTAACTGATGGAGCCCCGGCCCTCGCCCTCACAGTTGAGCCTGCTGAAGGGGATGTAATGAAAAGAAAGCCAAGGCCGCCGGAAGAGGGGCTGTTTGCAGGAGGGATGTGGCAGCATATCTTCTGGGTAGGTCTTCTTATGGCAGGGATAACCCTCCTCATCCAGGCCTGGGCCATAAAAACCGATCATGCTCACTGGCAGACAATGGTATTTACTGTCCTATGTCTGTCCCAGTTTGGTCATGTCCTTGCGATCCGCTCAGAGAAAGAGTCGCTGTTCACCCAGGGGATATTTTCCAATAAGCCGTTGCTTGGCGCGGTTCTTTCGGCGTTTATGCTGCAAATGGCGACCATATATGTACCGTTTTTGAATCCTATATTCAAGACAGAGCCCCTGACAATGAATGAATTGATGCTTACCTTTATATTGTCTTCTGTGGTATTCTTTGCTGTCGAAATAGAAAAATACTTTAAACGGAGGGGGGATGAAAAGCTTCATCAATAATACCGTAAACGGGGCACTGAGACATACAAAGCGGGTTGTCATCAGCGTGGTGGGTTTTACGGTGCTGTTCATCGGCATAGCTATGATCGTACTGCCTGGCCCTGCATTCATTCTGATACCTCTGGGGCTTGCCATCCTGGCAGGTGAGTTCGTATGGGCAAAAAACCTCCTTGAAAGGGTGAAGTCTAAGGTAAAAAATACAAAAGATTCTATTTACAAAAAAAATAAAACGGAGGTAACAGATGAACCAGGCTCAATATCCAAAGAATGAGGTAGAAATGATTATAGAAAAGATCAAAGGGTTAGGCAAATTGATAATTTTACCAATTGCAATCTTAATCCTGTTTGTTGCTCAACCGTGGGTCATTGTAGGTCCTGGGCAGAGGGGGGTACTCATGCGACTGGGGGCGGTACAGAAAGGGGTCCTATCAGAAGGGTTTCATTTCAAGATTCCTTTTGTTGACAATGTCGTGAAAATAAATGTTCAGGTGCAGAAGAACGAGGCAAAGGCAGATGCTGCTTCGAAGGACCTCCAGATCATATCTACAGTCATTGCCACAAACTATCACCTTATTCCTGAGACAGTTGACGATGTATATCAGAAGATAGGTCTGGCCTTTGAAGACAAGCTTATCCAGCCCGCGGTGCAAGAGGTTATCAAGGCAGTGTGCGCCAAATATACAGCGGAAGAATTGATAGCAAAGAGAGGGGAGGTCAAGTCCGCCATACGGACGGAACTGGCAGATAGGCTTTCGGTCTTCAATATCAAGGTTATCGAGGTATCTGTAGCTGATTTCAACTTCTCCAATACCTTCAATGACGCCATTGAGGCAAAACAGGTGGCGGAGCAGAAGGTTGCCCAGGCAAAAAATGAACTTGATAGGATAAAGATTGAAAACGAACAGAAGATCAGCCAGGCAAAGGCTGAGGCCGAAGGGTTAAAGATCCAGAGGCAGGAGATAACGGAATCCCTCCTGAAACTGAGGGAGATTGAGAACCAGCGGAAGGCGATAGAAAAGTGGGACGGGAAGCTTCCGGGCGTAACGGGAGGAGCAATGCCTTTCATTCAGGTGAAGTAAAAAAAGAAAAACTCTTGAAAGGGATTGTTGTTAAGTGATATAGTAAATTTGAAAATTCCACCCTCACCCCGACCCGCTCCTTCAGGGAGAGGGTACATAAATTGATGAGGTACTTATGAAAAAGAGCCATAAATTTGCTATTGCAGGGGCGGTTATCTTTCTGACCATCGTTGCTCTTATATATACCGCCTTTCAACAATCGAGCGTCTATTATATGACCGTCCCTGAGCTGAAGAGCAAGGGGAGCAGTGTTGTGGGTCAGGGGCTCAGGGCCAGCGGACAGGTCAAGGACGGAACCATCAATTATGACAGTGAAAAGCTGATACTGAATTTTGATGCCTTTGAGAAAGAGATGTCGTCCGAAATCATCCACGTGACTTACAAAGGCATAAAGCCTGATTCATTCAAGGCAGGTGTTGAGGTTATCCTTGAGGGTAAATACGACCCTCAGGAAAACCTTTTTAAGGCCAAAACCCTCCTCGTAAAATGTCCCTCCAGGTACGAGGGTAAGACGCCACCACCTGACTACAAGCAAGAAAAACCGACCGAGGGGGGTAAGGTTTAATGATAGATATAGGTCGCTTTGCTCTGGCAATCTCGTTCTTTGTTTCTCTTTATGTAGTTTTTGCATCTCTCTTCGGTGTCCTTAAAAACGACCTCCGGTTTGTGACCAGCGCCAGAAGAGGGATATATGCGGTCTTCTTCCTTAGTTGCATATCGGTGGCTGTGCTGATCAATGCCTTTCTTACCGATAACTTTCAGGTAAGATACGTATCCCATTATTCCGAGATTACACTCCCGACCCATTACAAGATTACTGGTTTATGGGCAGGACAGGAGGGGTCTCTTCTGTTCTGGATATGGGGACTCGCAATTGCTATGGCAATGGTGGCTTTCCAGAACAGAAAAGAGAGGGATCACCGTTTCCTCCCCTATGCTTATGCAATCCTGATGGTCATATATGCCTTCTTTGCCATCCTGGCCAGCTTTATAACTAATCCTTTTGAGCTATTCCCGGCAAATCAGGTTCCGCCTGACGGGAACGGCCTGAACCCCATGCTTCAGACTTACGGCATGGTATTCCACCCTCCAGCGCTTCTTTGGGGATACGTGGGTTTTTCCATCCCGTTTGCCTTTGCCATGGCCGCCCTTATCACAAAGGAGCTTGACCCCTTATGGATAAAGAAGACCAGGAGATGGACGGTACTTTCATGGGTACTCCTCAGTGTCGGGAACATCTTAGGCTCAGAGTGGGCCTATGCTGAACTGGGATGGGGGGGATACTGGGCATGGGACCCGGTGGAAAACGCCTCGTTCATACCCTGGCTGACCGCCTCGGCTTACCTTCACTCAGTTATGATCCAGGAAAGAAGAGGGATGCTCAAGGTCTGGAACATATTCCTGATAGTCGCTACCTTTGCCCTGACCATATTCGGGACATTCCTGGTCAGGAGCGGTGTGCTTCAGTCAGTTCATGACTTCGGCGTTTCAGAGATGGGGCCGTACTTTCTGACCTTCATGTTTGTTACCATTGCAGCAGCAACATACATGGTTTATTATCGATGGAACGAACTTAAGAGCGACAATCAATTGGAATCTTTCCTGTCGAGGGAGAGCACGTTCCTTTTGAATAACGTGATCCTCCTGGCCCTCGCATTTGCAACCCTCTGGGGGACCATGTTCCCCCTTATTTCAGAGATGGTAACAGGAGAGAAGATCACTGTCGGACCTCCCTTCTTCAACCAGGTTAATATCCCGCTGTTCCTCGTCCTGCTTATTATCCTTGGGATATGCCCGCTTATCGGGTGGAGGAAGGCAACGGCAGAGAATCTCAGGAAGAACTTTATCCTTCCCGGAGTGCTGGCGATAGCTGCCGCCATAGCCCTGATCTCCTCCGGTATGAGGGATGTATATGCAATCCTATTCTTTGTCTTCTCTGTATTTGTTACTGTGACAATTTATATGGAGTTCCACAGGGGAGTCAGGGCCAGGAAGAAGCTGGCTGGAGAAGGGGTCTTAAAGGCCCTGGGTTCACTCCTCTGGAAGAACAAGAGGAGATACGGGGGATACCTCATCCATTCAGGCATTATCATGATTTTTGTGGGTATAACTGGCTCATCTGCCTTTAATGTGGAGGAGACGCAGACCCTCGGTGTGGGCGAGGGGATGAAGATAAGGGATTATACCTTAAGGTATGAAAAGATTTACTTTCACAGGGAGTCCAACTACGATGCAGCCACAGCAGTGCTCACTGTATTAAAAGACGGAAAGAAGCAGGGGATAATTGAGCCGGAAAAGAGGAGATACGATAAATATGCAGAAGAGCCGACCAGCGAGGTGGCCCTCGAACGCAGTTTAAAAGAAGACCTTTTTGTCATACTTGCCTCAATCCACGAAGATGACAGGGTTACTATAAGGGCCAAAATAAACCCTCTTATCAACTGGTACTGGATAGGAGGTATCGTGGCATTCTTTGGCGGATTGTATGTGCTGCTGCCGGAGTATAAGAGGAAAGAAGAGGCGGAAGCATGATGAAGAACCGGTTTCACAAGATAATCTTTAGTCTGGTATCCATCTCTATTATCGCTGGGGTGCATGGCTATTTAGATGCTCCTCAAAAGGCAGGACTTTCATTATTCAGCAAAGGAGATAAATGCTCTCCTGTATTCTGTGGCCTTAATTCAGGCCTCCCATCTTTACCAAGGCTTGCATATGCCGATGTACAGGGTGAGGTGGAAGAGGCCCTTATCTGCCAGTGCGGTTGCGGTATAGTTTTAAAACACTGCCCCCATCAGGACTGCGGCTATGCCATACCTGCGAGGAAGTATATTGCCGACCTTATAAAAGAGGGCAAGGGAAAGGAAGAGATAATTGATATTTTTGTAAAGAGGGACGGCCAGAAGGCGTTGGCTGCCCCAAAAAAGGAGGGTTTTAACCTCCTTGGCTACATCCTTCCGTTTATAGCACTGTTAGGCGCAGCGTTTTTTGTTTCGAGGGTGGTAAAGAGCTGGACATCTAAAGGTGTGCGGGAAGAGGAGAAGTTCCTTGAGCGCCTGCCGGAGGATAAAGGGTCGGAGCTGGATAATAAAATAGAAGAGGAACTGAAGAAGCTGGACTAAGGAGTAAACAATGGAAGCATTTATCATACTTTTAATATTTGCAGGTACAATTGTTTTAATAGTCTCTCCCTTCTTTGAAAGAGTTACAGAGGTATGGGAGACGGCAGTTATGGATTCGAGACTGAACAAGCTGAATGCCGTCAAAGACTCATACTATAAGGCCATCAAGGATGTGGACTTTGAGAACGCCGAAGGGAAGCTCAGTGAAAAGGACTATAACGAGCTAAGGGGATATTACAAAGAGAAGGCCATAATGACCATTAAGGAGATTGAAAAGATTAAGGTATCACAGCCTAAAATAGTCGGGACTCAACAGTCAGCGGTCAGCACTCACAAGAAAGGCAAAAAGGAACATAGATGATCGAGGTATCAAGGCTCTGGAAGAGTTACGGCCCTGTTGACGCCTTGAGGGGGATTGATCTAAAGATAGAAAAAGGGGAGTTCCTCACCGTATTCGGCCCCAACGGCGCAGGCAAGAGCACGCTTCTAAAGATCCTTTCAACCATAATAAAACCCACATCTGGAAAGGTAAATATAGACGGCATAGACATATCCTCCGCCAACGAGGATGCCAGAAAGAGGATAGGGGTCATCTCCCATAAGGCGTTTCTTTACGGGAACCTTTCTGCAAAAGAGAACCTACTTTTTTTCGGCAGGCTCTATGATGTGCCTGATCTGGAAAAAAGGATAGAAGAGCTTCTTGCCGAAGTAGGACTTGCTCACAGGGCGAACGACATGGTTCGGACCTTTTCGAGAGGGATGCTACAGCGCCTTACCATAGCAAGGGCCATAATACATAATCCAGCCATCATCCTCCTTGACGAGCCTTACACTGGATTAGACCAGCACGCGGCCAGGATGCTCACTAATCTCCTTAAGAAACTCCATACGGAAGACAAGACTATTGTTATGACTACACATGATATAACCAACGGCCTTGAGATAAGCGACAGGATAGTGATACAGATCCTTGGCAAGATTGTATTTGAGGACAGGAGCTCAAACCAGACAGTTGAGTCGTTTGAGAGGGTCTATTTTGAAAAGGTCGGAGAAGGGAAGTAGTGGGATATTATTTTAAAAAGGTTTTTCTGATAGCTGCCAAAGACCTGAGGATCGAGTTCCGGTCAAAGGAAAAGATATACTCCATGATGCTCTTTTCCCTTCTGGTCATGGTGATATTCAACTTCGCATTTGAGCCTGGGGCGGAATATATAAAAGACGTGGCCCCCGGCATTCTATGGGTTGCCTTTATATTTGCCGCTTCCCTGGGCCTTTCACGTTCCTTTGTCCTTGAAAAGGAAGAGGACTGCATGCAGGGGCTTATGCTTTCCCCCCTTGACAGGAGCGGGATATACCTGGGGAAGGTGATAGGTAATTTCATATTTGCCATGGTCATAGAGTTGATCTCCCTCCCATTTTTCGCAGTATTCTTTAACCTCTCCCTGACCTCAGCCCTTCCTCCGCTCATGATTGTTATCGTCCTGGCCACCTTCGGGTTTATTACTGTGGGAACCCTTTTTTCCGCCCTGTCAGTTGGTATCAGGGGAGGAGACATGATACTCCCGCTCCTCCTGTTTCCGATGCAGGTCCCTGTAATAATCTCGGCAGTCAAGTCTACAGGGTTGATAATGGCCGGAAGCGGGATTGATACATATAGTCAATGGTTGAAACTCCTCATTGCATTCGATATAATATTTTTTGTGGCATCTTTTGTGATATTTGAGTATCTTATAGAAGAGTGAAAAAAGGAGGCTTGATGAAAGAAAAGATAAAGACAATTCTGCCCTATGTGGACCTGCCCCTTATCATACTGGCCCTTTATATGGTCTTCATATATGCGCCAACGGACTCGTATATGGGAGACATACAGAGGATATTTTATTTCCACGTCTCATTTGCCTGGGTCGGGTTCCTTTCCTTCTTCTGCAACTTTGTCGGGAGCATCATGTACCTGATAAAGAAGGAGAGGTGCTGGGATATCCTGGCGGTCTCCGCTGCTGAGATAGGGATAGCCTTCTGCCTCATAGTCCTTACAACAGGCCCAATTTGGGCAAGGCCTGTCTGGGGTACTTGGTGGACGTGGGACCCAAGACTGGTAACCTTTCTGATCCTTACATTCATGTATGCTGCATATATGACGGTGCGCAACGCAATTGAAGAAGAGACGAAGAGGGCGAGGTTTGCCGCAGTTATAGGGATCATAGCATTCCTCAATGTCCCGCTAACCTATCTGGCCAGCCACCTGTGGAGGACGATACACCCGGATGTCATAAGACCGGGCGGAAAATGGGGCCTTGACCCAGCGATGACTGCTACACTGCGTATAGCAGTCCCGGCCATAACCATCTTCTTTGTCATACTCCTTTTGAGGAGGATGGACCTGGAGGGTATGAGGGACAGGGTAGCGGAACTGAAGAAAAAAATAATGAAAGAAGCTTGATTTAAGGAGGTGACAATGGAAGGCGGACTGTATTATCTGTTTCTTGCTTATACGATTCTATGGGTGGTAAATTTCGGGTACATCTTCTTCCTGGGGAAGAGGTACAAAGATGTCCAGAAGGAACTTGAACACCTGGAAAAGATTATTAGCGGAAAATAAATCTAACTCCCCCTCTTAATTTAAGAGCACCCATGCGGGTATAAAGGGGATGGGGGAGTTAAAATATTGGTTATTAAGGAGGTACATTAGATGAATTTGATGAAGACAACATTTCTACTGACCGCCCTTACCCTTCTTCTCCTGTTTGTAGGAAAGGCCATTGGTGGGAACGGCGGGATGATGATGGCCCTTATAATGGCGGGGGTTATGAACCTTGTCAGTTACTGGTTCTCGGACAAGATAGTCCTGAAGATGTATGGCGCAAGGGAGGTAACAGAGGCAGAGGCGCCAAGGCTCTACAGGATAACAAACCAGCTTGCAATGAAGGCTATGCTTCCGATGCCCAAGGTATATATCATTCCGGGTATGAGCCCGAACGCCTTCGCAACAGGCAGGAACCCTCAGCATGCCGCAGTGGCGGCAACAGAAGGGATTCTAAGTATGCTGAACGATGAGGAACTTGAAGGTGTAATGGCCCATGAACTGGCCCATGTCGGCAACAGAGACATACTCATCTCTTCGGTAGTAGCGACAATTGCAGGCGCCATAAGCTATCTTGCGCATATGGCCCAGTGGGCAGCTATGTTCGGCGGCGGGAGGGACAGGGACGAAGAGGGAGGAAGCCCCTTTGTCATGATTGCTATGGCCATAGTAGCCCCTATAGCAGCCATGCTGATCCAGATGGCCATTTCCCGTTCAAGGGAGTACCAGGCGGATGCATATGGCTCAAGGATTTGCAGAAAACCTCTGGCCCTTGCCAGTGCCCTGAAGAAACTCCATATGGGTGTTGCAGCTATACCTATGCATGCAAACTCAGCAACAGCCCACATGTTTATAGTAAGCCCTCTTACAGGCGGCGGTCTGATGTCTTTATTCAGCACCCATCCTCCGATGGAGGAGAGGGTTGCAAGGCTGGAAGAGCTTTCAAGGCAGATATTCTAATCCATTTTATAAGGGCGTATGGCGATACGCCCCTACGTTTTTCCTTTCCACGGCGCTTAATACTAATCCATTCAGCATTATTTTATTGAAAATTCTAAAGCAAAAATAACACTTTTAAGGAAAGTTGAAATATCTTCATTGACTTTAATCGCATTGGCATTATATATTTCCAGCAAATGCGACTGCTGAATTTAAAACACTGTTGGGCGCTAATACCGATTAGCCTTCAAATAATAAGCAGTTTTATGGGCTTGTATAATAGATCAAGGAAATGGAAAAGCGGCGAAATGAATTGAGGATGAACCATTACCAGGCACAGGATGTAGTGGACGGCTGGAAAGAGCGATTGATTGAAGAAGTAGAGGCAAGACTGAAGCAGAGAGTAGAAAGCAAAGAGCTGTTTTTGGTTAAATGGAGTGTAATTTAAAGGCTGGATGCCCGGCAGAGTCATTCTGGCATGACAAAGAGTAGCTGATTGAATGTCAATGAAAGACTTAGGGACGTTGTTATTCCATTTCTAATTCATAAGTGAATTAATAATCCACGGCCAAGCAACAATAGACTTCACACGTTTGCTATCCAACTCCATTTCCCGTAACGATGACGATAAATTGTTTTCAAGAGCATCAATGCTGTCAAAAACTC
>JAUSKU010000073.1 GCA_030646755.1 Deltaproteobacteria bacterium | reverse complement strand
TTAACTCGCTAACAGTACGGGCTTTTGCCAAACATTCCCTTGCTTTTTCAAGCAACTTTTTGCCACTTGCAATTCGTGCCATAGTCTCACCTCCAATGGGATGAGACCATTATTACATATTTGAATTAGAAATGGAATAACTGTTGAGGAAAGGATTGCGGAAAGCGGAAAGGTGTTGGCAGACAAGGACAAGCTGAAACAGGTATTCCTGAACCTTATAAAGAATGCTGCCGAGGCCATGCCTGACGGCGGACGCCTTACTGTGGAGACCAAAAAGGAAGACGGGAAGATAAGCGTATCTGTGAGCGATACAGGTATGGGGATAAGCAAGGAAGGCCTGGAAAAGTTATTCACGCCATTCTTTTCCACTAAGGGTGTAAAGGGAACAGGCCTTGGCCTGTCCATATGTTATGGGATAATAAAGAACTCCAATGGAGATATTAAAGTGGAGAGCGAGGAAGGGAAAGGGACAACATTTAGGGTGATGCTGCCGGTGGTATAAATCTTAACGCCCCCGCCTTCGGCACCCCCTCTTTAATAAAGAGGGGGTCGGGGGGAGTTATCAGTAAAATTCCTTCAGTGTCTTTTCCAACTTCGATTTATCAAACCCCTGCCTGACCAGCGGCTTCTCGGCAATTACCGGCACCCTCTCTTCCAGAATAGGCCTGTGGTTCCTGTAGATCACACCGATAGGTATCCTGTCCCCCCATTCGAGGGCCCTCTTGAACGCCTCAACCCTGTCTTCTGGGTTATATTCGGGCTCTATCTGGTATACCCTCTTCTTGTACCACTCAAATGTATTGATCTTATTAAACGTCACGCATGGCTGAAATATGTCCACAAGGGAAAACCCCTTATGCGTCATCGCTTCTTTTATCATCCCTTTCAAGTGCTTCGTATCCCCTGCAAAGCTTCTTGCCACAAAGCTGCAATCAAGGGCTATAGCAAGGGCCACAGGGTTAAGCTGCTCCGAGAACACGCCAAAGGGCTGGGTCTTTGTCACCATCCCCTCCATGGACGTGGGTGACGCCTGCCCCTTTGTAAGGCCGTATATCTGGTTGTCATGCACAAAGAGTTTTATGTTGATGTTCCTTCTGACGGCATGGATAAAGTGGTTCCCACCTTCGCCGTAGCAGTCGCCGTCCCCTGCAACGGCAATCACAGGCATCACGTGATTTGAAAGTCTTATCCCTGTCGCAACAGGAAGGGTCCTTCCGTGAAGGCCGTTGAATGTATTGCACTTTAGGTAGTGCGGGAACTTCCCGGCCTGCCCTATCCCTGAGACTATTGTAAACTGGTGGGGCTCCATCCCCATCTCTACCACCGCTTGTTTAAATGCCGTTAGTATGCCGAAATCTCCGCATCCGGGGCACCATGCCGGGGTCTGTCCTTTGTAGTCTTCTATTGTAGGCATAATATCTCCTTATAACTCCCACATTCCCCCTCCCCTCAATCCCCTCCCGCCAGGGGAGGGGAGATTTATTAGAGTCCCCTCCCCCTTGACGGGGGAGGGTTAGGGTGGGGGTGAAACAACTAAATAACACCTATCTGAACAGTATTGGGGTTAGTGGGCGTTATCCAATGATCCCTTTTATCTTTCCCACAAGCTCTTCCAGCAAAAAAGGTCTTCCATCATATCTGTTAATCCTGTTCTTAAACTCGTATCCTGTCTCCGCCCTCATCAACCTTGCAAACTGTCCTGTTGCGTTGTTTTCAATGCATATGGCGGTCTTTGCATTGCAGAGAGTGCTCATAAATCCCCCCTCACCCTGACCCTCTCCCGCAAGGGGAGAGGGAACAGTTTGTCTCCCCTCCCTTGATGGGAGGGGATTAAGGGGAGGGTGCGGGAACGGGTAGACCTCGCTGAAATGGAGCATGGCTATGCTCTTTTCTTTGGAAAGGATGTCAACTGCTTCTTTCATCAGACCATAATTTGAACCCCATCCCACAATCACTGTCTCAGGGCTGCTGCTGCCGTATAGAACCGGAGGCTCTATCTCGGATACGATAAGTGGGAGCTTCTTAAACAGTCTCTTGTCCATCATTTTTACCCTTGTCTCAGCATCTTCTATGAGATGCCCGTCTTCATCGTGCTCATCGCTGTCTGCTACCACGAGGTGCTTTGAATCACCGGGCACTGCAAGGGGAGATACCCCGCTTTCCGTAAATACGTATCTTTTGTACTCCGGCAGTTTTTGAAGGGCTTCACCCCTCAGCCTGTAATCCGTATACCTGATCCTTTCCAGGTCAAGTCCTTCATATGTCCACTGGGTGTCCGCAAGGTACTGGTCGAATATAACTATGGCAGGTATCTGATATTTCTCAGCGAGGTCGAACGCCTTGTTTGTGAGATAAAACGCCTGCTCCGGAGTCCCGGGCGCAAAAACTATTCTCGGAAATTCTCCGTGGGATGTATAAAGGGCGAAGGAAAGGTCTCCCTGCTCTGTCCTTGTCGGAAGGCCGGTGGCAGGAGCAGGTCTCTGGCCGAGGGCGATAACCACAGGCGTCTCAGTCATTGCTGCGAGGGACAGGCCCTCCACCATCAGCGCGAAACCTCCCCCGGCACTGCCTGTCATTGCCCTGACCCCTGCAAACGAGGCGCCCAGGGCCATATTGATCGCGGCTATCTCGTCCTCCGCCTGTTCAACGATGATGCCGTATTCCTTTTCCTTGCCTGCGATGTAGTTCATTATCCCTGTTGAGGGGGTCATGGGATATGCTGAATAGAATTTGCAACCTGATGCTATGGCGCCAAGGGCAATCGCCTCTGAACCGTTGATAAGCATCTTGGGGCCGGATTGGGGGGCAGGAGAGAATGAACACCTCGCACAATGTGTCATGGCGTATTCTTTCCCGGCCGTTGCGGAATCCTTATTCCCTTTTATAACATCTTCACCCTTTTTCTTAAATGTATCCCCTATGATCTCAAACAGGATATCCATGTCGACTCCCAGCATCCCAAGGACCGCACCAATGGCAACGGTGTTGGCCATTATCTTATCCCCGCCGCGCTCCAGCGCCAGGTTCGCAAATGGGATATCGAGAAAGTTGGGTTTGTCATGGGTTTCTTTTAAGGCCGAAGAGTCATAAATAACAATCCCGGATCCTGTCAGCTCTTTTTCATGCAACTGTATGCCGGCCTTATCAAAGGCAACAAGGATATCTATCTTGTCCCTGGATGCCATGACCGGAATATCCGAGAGCCTTATCTGAAAGAAGTTGTGCCCTCCCCTTACGCGCGACTCATAGTCCTGATGGGTGAATACATGGTACCCCTTCCTTGAAAAGACCTTTGCAAGGGTATCGCCTATGGTCACTATACCCTGTCCAGCCTCACCGCCTATCTTTATTGAATAGTCCATAATTAAGTCCTTCCCCTTAACCCATCCCCACCCTGACCCTCCCCTTGAAAGGGAGGGAACTTAGCTCCTCTCCCTCAGGGAGAGGATTGAGGTGAGGGTGGGGATAGTTTAATGAAATTATACCCCGGATTAATTTATCCGCAAGGCAGACAGTTTCACCTTGACTCTCCCTTTGAATTATCATACTTTTTCCCAAATGGCCTTAAACAGAAAACATATCCTGAGTTGGTGCCTCTTTGACTTTGCAAATTCCAGCTATTCCGCCATTATTGCGGCCGTGGTCTTCCCTGTTTATTATTCCCAGGTGATAGTGGGAAACGGAGGAGGGGTCGGTGACCTGTGGTGGGGAAGGGCCATATCCCTCAGCATGGCGATAATCGCCCTTAGCTCCCCCTTCCTAGGAGGGATCGCAGACTATGCAGGGAAGAGAAAGAGGTTTCTCTTTGTCTACACATATCTCTGCATCATTTCTGTCGCCTGCTTTTCTTTTCTACATAAGGGGATGGTCGTGGAGGGGTTTGCCATGGTCGTCCTTGCCAACATAGGGCTTGAAGGCGGGCTTGTCTTCTACAATGCATTCCTGCCTGAGATATCCCCCAGGGACCACCAGGGAAGGGTCTCTGCCTGGGGTTTCGGCACCGGGTATGCCGGTTCGATCCTTTCCCTGCTCATTGCCGTTCCCCTTGTGAAGGGCGGTTATTACGGAAGCACGTGGCTGATGGTTGCGGCCTTCTTTGCCGTATTTTCATCTCCCGCATTTTTATTCCTTCCTTCCGACCGCAGACCCGGCACCCCGATCCTTGCGGCATCTCTCAAGGGGTTCAGGTACGCCGTTGATACCCTGAAGGAGCTTTGGGAAAGAAAAGAGCCGAGGAAGTTCCTTCTTGCGTACATTATATATGAGGACGGGGTAAACACCGTTATCGTCTTTTCAAGCCTGTTTGCGGCGACCACCCTCGGATTTAAACCTCAGGAACTTATATTTCTCTATCTCACAGTGCAGGTCACGGCGCTGGCAGGCGCATTCCTTATGGCGAGGCCAACGGACCTCTGGGGGCCAAAGGCAGTTGTAAGGCTGTCCCTCATCCTCTGGACCTCGGTCACCATCCTGGCATATTTTGTCCAGACAAAGAACCAGTTCTGGGGGATTGCTGTAATTGCAGGCCTCGGCCTTGGGACGGTCCAGGCGGCCACAAGGGCATTTTACGCCCAGTTTATTCCCGAAGGGCGGGAGAGCGAATACTTCGGCGTCTATTCCATGGTCGGAAAGTCATCAGCTATTATGGGCCCCCTGGTCTTCGGGGAGGTATCGGCAGCCTTCGGCAGCCAGAGGCCGGCCATTCTTTCGGTTGCAGCCTTCTTTCTGATAGGGCTGATGATACTCCACTTTGTAAAGGGCGGGGGGCCGAATGTAGAAAATTATGTTGATTGACAAAAAAAAATGGTTCTTGTATTTTATCGCTTACCCGAATCTAATTTACATTTAAGGAGGTTAAGGAGTATGAAGATGAAGAGGTTTTTGGCAGGTCTGACAGTTGCAGCAGCGCTGACTGTCCCGTTTCAGGCATTTGCAGGAGAGGGCTCCGTAGTTACAGGTGACGAGGCATTGAAAAAGTTATTGGAAGGTAACGCCAGATTCATGAAGGATGATAAAGAGTATGTAAACTGGGGAGATGCGAGGAGAAAGGAGCTGACCAAGGGTCAGAATCCATTTGCCATTATCCTTAGCTGCTCCGACTCCAGGGTCCCGCCTGAGCATGTATTTGACCAGGAGCTTGGCGATTTATTTGTTGTAAGGGTTGCAGGAAATGTGGCAGACCCCATTGAGCTCGGAAGCGTAGAGTACGCCGCTGAGCACCTGAATGTTCCACTTGTCATGGTGATGGGACACAGAAGCTGCGGTGCGGTTAAGGCAACAGTTGCGGGCGGCAAGCCCGAAGGGAACATAGCCGCAATAGTTAAGAAGATCACCCCTGCCGTCAACAGCGCTAAGAAGAGGGCAAAGGACAAAGAAGCGGTGCTGGATGCGGCCATCGAGGACAACGCAATACTGACAGCAAAGACCCTTACCGAAAAGAGCGAAATCTTAAAGCACCTGGTCGAGTCCGGGAAGGTGAAGATCGTTTCAGCTGTCTATGACCTGGCTACAGGGAAGGTAGATGTCCTTGATTCAGGAGAAGAAAAGAAAGAAGGCAAGGGACACGAGCATAAGCACTAATTTGTCAGGGGCAGGTTTCAAGCCCGCCCCTAAATCCTCTCTGCTCCGATTGAGCCATGCTAAAAATCCGGCTTGACGATAGGCCTCACCTGTTATATCTTTCCAGAGATGTCTGACTCTGAATCAAATAAGGCCGTGGTGCTTCTAAGCGGAGGGCTTGACTCCACTACAACCCTTGCGATTGCTCTATCGGAAGGGTTTGAACCTTATACAATTTCTTTCAGGTACGGCCAGAGACACAGCATTGAGCTTGATGCGGCAAAAATGGTTTCTCAAGTATTAAGGGCAAAAGGCCACATTGTCGTTGATATAAACCTGAGACAGATCGGGGGTTCAGCCCTGACCTCCAACATAGACGTCCCAAAGGGGAGAGGGACGGAAGAGATGGAGAAGGAGATCCCTGTTACCTATGTCCCAGCCAGAAACACCATTTTCCTTTCTATCGCCCTGGGATGGGCCGAGGCGCTTGGCGCATCCGATATCTTCATCGGAGTCAATGCCCTGGATTACAGCGGATACCCTGACTGCAGGCCTGAGTTCATAGAGGCATTCGAGAGGATGGCAAACCTTGGAACAAAGGCCGGCGTTGAAGGAAACAGGTTCAGGATCCATACGCCATTGATCCGCATGACAAAGGGAGAGATAATCAAGAAGGGGATGGAGCTTGGTGTTGATTACTCGATGACCCATTCCTGCTATGACCCGACTCCAGAAGGCCTGGCCTGCGGGGAGTGCGACAGCTGCCTATTAAGGAAGAAAGGGTTTTCTGTGGCGGGAATTGCCGACCCTCTTAGGTATGCAAGATGAAGCCCCTGGTTGGAATAACAGGAGATATTGAAGAGATAAACGGCAAGACTTACCTATACATAGACCTCCGTTACGGCAAGCTGGTTGAAGAGGCCGGCGGGATACCTCTCCTCATTCACCCCACTGATTCCATAAAAGATGTCATTTCCAAGATAGATGCTCTTCTCCTTTCCGGAGGAGAGGACATCCACCCTAAATATTACAGGGAAGAGCCGAGATATCCGATGACGCCTTCTCCTGACCTGCGGACCGAGTTCGAGTTCTCCTTGCTCAGGGAGGCAATGATTGCAAAAATTCCCATACTCGGCATCTGCCACGGGATGCAGCTCATAAATGTGGCATTAGGCGGGACATTGTACCAGGACCTGCCGGGTCAGACGGAGGACATCATAAACCACAGACTCGGGGAGAAGAGGCATCGGGTCTCCATTGAGGGAGATTCTCTCCTGTTTCAGAGTATCGGGAAGAAGGAGATCGCTGTCACCAGCACCCACCATCAGGCGATAAAGGACCTGGGGATGGGTCTCAAGGTATGCGCCACTGCCCACGATAGCATAATAGAGGCGTTCGAGATGCCGGGATACCCTTTTCTTGTAGGGGTCCAGTGGCATCCTGAAAAGGAGCCTGACGATGACTCCAGAAAACTATTTAGCACCTTTCTCCAGCCAGATTTTTCTTGACTTCATATTGTATACTGTATACAATTTAGCATAAATAGATAATGGGCAAAGAATCTTTAATTGCCATAGAACGAAAGCAGGAGGTCTAAATGTCAAAGATAATCGCATCAGCTGTCTTCAGGGCATCGAACAAGATTGTTGATGAGGCCGAACAGTTTCTCAACAAGGCCATAGCTGAAAAGGGAGAGGGGTTTGCATTTGAATTCAATGATACAGGGTATCACCTCCCCATGTATTTCTCCATGACAGGCATACCTGTCAAGACCCTGGGGGAGATGAGACAGATAATAGACTTTGCCAAGACCCACCTCCATACGGAGCCGGATGAATCGCTCTACAAACCATACCTGGGCGAGGCGCTGGATGCCGGAATGGCGACTCTTTATGCTGAAGAGGTCCTCATGGCCCTCCGCTACATTTACAAGCTTGAGCCTTATTATGACAAAGAGATGGACTTCACATATAACGGTTTTATCACAGATACCATCTTGAGAGACCTTGGCTTCCAATTGGTGGACGGATCTATGCCGGGGTTTGCCGCCATCATAGGGGCTGCTGAGACCGAGGAGAGGGCGGTAAAGATCGTAATGGAGCTTCAGCAGAGGAACGTCCTTACCTTCCTTTCAGGCCACAACGAAAAGGGTGATTCAGTAACAAAACAGCTTCACAGGAAGGGTGTTCAGATGGGCTGGGAGACCCGTATCGTCCCCCTCGGGCCTGAGACGGAGCACACCATATACGCCCTTAACTGGGCAGCAAGATCAGCTCTGACCTTCGGAGGTATAAAGGGCGGCGACTTTAAGAAGGTTCTGAAGTATAACCAGAACAGGGTCTTTGCGTTTGCCCTGGCCCTTGGTCCAATGGATGACCTCAAGTGGGCGACAGGAGCGGGTGCCATAAACATGGGCTTCCCTGCCATATGCGACACGGAAGTGCCAGAGATAAGGCCTCGCGGCGTATGCACATACGAACATGTAGTTAAAGAACTTAACCAGGACAAGCTTATTGAGACATGTATAGAGGTGAGAGGCGTCAAGCTCACCATGGAGAAGCCCCCTATCCCTGTGGCCTTCGGTCCGGCGTTTGAGGGCGAGAGGATCAGGAGGGAGGATACCTTCCTTGAGGCTGGCGGCAACAAGACCCCTGCCTTTGAATTGATAAGGACCAAGGAGATGAATGAGGTCGAGAACGGTAAGATCGAGATCGTCGGCCTTACCGACAAGACCAGGGAGATCCTGGAGAAGGGCGGAGCGCTACCCCTTGGTATAGTTGTAGACGTTGCAGGGAGAAAGATGCAGCCCGACTTTGAGCCTGTTATAGAGCGCAAGCTCCACGATTACATAAATGCGGCCCAGGGTATATGGCACATGGGTCAGAGGGACATCATATGGCTCAGGATTAGCAACAACGCCCAGAAGGAAGGGTTCAAGCTTGAGCATATCGGCATTATTCTCCAGAACATGATCCTTTCCAAGTTCCCGGCCATTGTGGATAAGGCCCAGGTGACCATGTATGTCGATGAGGCCCAGGTAAACGGTCTTCTTGAAGGGGCGAGGAAGACATACAAGGAGAGGAACGACAGGATAGCCAACATGACTGACGAGACCACCGATACCTTCTACTCATGTCTTCTCTGCCAGTCATTTGCTCCAAACCATCTCTGCGTGATATCTCCTGAGAGACTCGGTCTTTGCGGAGCCGTGTCGTGGCTCGACGGGAAGGCTGCCTATGAGATTGATCCTACTGGAGGGAACCAGCCGGTTCCAAAGGGGAAGACCATTGACGAGGTCAACGGAAGATGGGAAGGGGTTGACAAATATTTGTGGGCCCAGTCTCACCAGACCCTTGAGACCTTCAGCGCATACTCCATAATGAACAACCCCATGACATCTTGCGGTTGCTTCGAGTGCATTGTGGCTGTTGTCCCAGAGGCAAACGGATTCATGATCGTTGACAGGGGCTTTACAGGTATGACGCCTATTGGAATGAAGTTCTCCAGTCTGGCGGGAACCGTAGGCGGCGGAGCCCAGACCCCCGGCTTTTTGGGTATCGGCAAATACTTTATCACGAGCCGCAAGTTCCTTACTGCGGACGGCGGATTCCCGCGTATTGTGTGGATGCCGAAGTCCCTCAAGCAGTTCCTGGGGGACAAGCTTTACGAAAGGGCAAAAGAGGCCGGCTTCCCAGACCTGCCGGACCAGATAGCAGATGAGACCATAGCGACAGAGAGCGAGGAATTAGTGGCTTATCTTACGAAGGTAAACCATCCGGCGCTGAGCATGCCGTCGATAATTTAACCCAGGTAAAGGTAGAGGCAGAGGTAGAGATTTTCTTTACCTGTACCTTTACCTCAACCTTTTTAGAAGGAGGAAACCATGGAATTAGCAGATAAATCTATAGACCCGGCGTCCCAACAGATGCTGGAGAAGGCCAGGGCGGAGGGTATTTCGACCTCCTTTGACAGAGTGGAGGCGATGAAGCCATGCCCCATCGGTCGTGAAGGGATGTGCTGCAAGCACTGCTTCATGGGACCGTGCAGGATGGTAGGAAAGAACAAGGAGGAGATGGTCGGGATCTGCGGCGCTACCGCTGCGACCATAGCAGCAAGGGGAGTCGCAAGGTGGGTTGCTGCGGGAGCCGCTGCTCATTCAGACCACGGAAGGGACCTTGCCTTTACACTCCTGGCAACCGGAAGGGGCGAGGCCCACGGATTCAAGATCAAGGACGTGAACAAACTCATGAAGGTGGCCAGGATTCTGGACATCCCTACCGATGGAAGGACCACTGAACAGGTAGCTGAGAGTGTTGCGTTGAAGGCACTTGAAGATTGGGGGCGTCAGAACGGCGAACTTAACTATGTAAAGAGGGCCCCGAAAAAGAGGCAGGAGCTCTGGAAGAAGTACGGCATCACCCCGAGGGGCATAGACAGGGAGATAGTCGAGACCCTCCACAGGACGGGAATGGGAGTTGACCAGGACCCTGAATCTATCCTCATGAACGCCCTCAAGACATCAATGACAGACGGATGGGGCGGCGCCATGCTGGCCACCGATATATCAGATATCCTCTTCGGGACCCCGGCTCCAGTGAAAGCTCAGGTCAACCTCGGAGTTCTGAAGGCCGATGAGGTGAACATCCTTGTCCACGGACATGAGCCTACCCTTTCCATGATGATCGTTGATGCCTCTGAGGACCCTGAGATCCTTGCATATGCGAAATCAAAGGGCGCAAATGGGATTAACCTGGCAGGTATATGCTGCACTGCCAACGAGATACTGGTAAGGCAGGGGATTTCATCCGCGGGTAACTTCCTCAACCAGGAACTGGCCATCATATCCGGCTCTGTCGAGGCGATGATAGTGGACGTCCAGTGCGTCATGGAGGCCCTGGCCAAAACAGTCAGCCATTTCCATACAAAGCTTATTACAACATCTGCAAAGGCCCATATCCCAGGGGCTATACATATCGAGTATGACGAGCACAGGGCCATAGACATTGCAAAAGAGATCGTGAAGATGGCCATAGACAACTATCCCAACAGAAAGGCCTATACCATACCTGATTACAGAAATGACGTGATGGTAGGATTCTCCCACGAGTACATAGAGTACATGCAGGGAGGCCGCTACAGAGGCTCTTTCAGACCATTGAATGACGCCATCATAGACGGGCGTATCATGGGAGTCGTGGGTATGGTCGGCTGCAACAACCCGAGGCTCACCCAGGACCAGATGAACATAAACCTCGTGAAAAGGTTCATAGAAAACGATATCCTCGTTGTCTCAACAGGATGCGCGGCGGTCGCCTTCGGCAAGAGGGGTTACCTTACCCCTGAGATGATGGCAGCCGCAGGTCCCGGACTCAGGGAGGTCTGCGAGGCCATAGGTATACCTCCTGTTCTCCATATGGGCTCCTGCGTGGACAATTCCAGGATACTGACAGTCCTTTCCGCTATGGCTGAAGAGGGCGGCCTGAGTGACGACATAGGAGGAATGCCTGGAGTAGGCATCTGCGCCGAGTGGATGCATGAAAAGGCTCTGGCTATAGGTGTCTACTTTGCGGCATCCGGCGTTCCTGTCATATTTGGAGGAGACTCTATCATAGGCGGAAGCACCAAGGTCCAGAAGATAATGAGGGATGACTGGTTTGCGAAGCTACAAGGCTCCCTTGAATTCCTCGACAATGAGGATGCCATATTCAACAGGACCATAGAGCTGATAACGGCGGCCAGGAAGGCGCTTAAGATAAAGGATTACGAACAGGGCAAGTTCGCCAAAGACAGGGTACTCCTCGACATGGCCGCAAGGCGTAAGCTCGAAGCAGGCCAGGGCGGCGGAGGCGGATTCATGAACCCCCATGAAGGGGCAGGCGGCATGTAATATATCTTTAAGATGATCTATTAAAAGGGCGGGGTCAACCCGCCCTTTTTTTATAATGTTGCCAACACCTATCTTACGTCAATCTTCCATCATCATCTATGGAAATCCAAATAGAACCGTCATCAGAAAGCAGTCTATGTAAAGGAATCACCGAAGAGCTCCTTTTTGTCAGCTCATAGGCGAAGTATTTGGCGAGGGAGGGAGTGAAGTTCATATGTGCTATTGCCAAAATTTAAGCCAAAATAACAGATATTGATACAGCAAAACGATCTAAAAATGTCCTGGTTAACCTGTATTTCCTGTTTCCACCCCACATTCTTTGATGTATAGTTGTTTTACATTTCGCTTGTACCGGAGGCTGCCCCATGGAACCGATTGCCCATCTCGAAAAAAAGATTCAGGACGCACTGCAAGTCCTGACAGGTGAGATATCCCTCCTTTGTAAGGACAACCTGCTCTCCATCTACCTTTACGGAAGTGCCGCAGGCAAGGGTTACATCCCGGAGAAGTCGAACCTGAACACCCTTATACTCCTGAAAAAGATAGAGATAGAGACTCTCAAGGGGATCGCCCGTGTATATAAAAAGAATTCCAGGTTCAGGATTGTTGCGCCCCTCGTCCTCACCCCCGATTATATAAGGTCTTCAACCGATGTCTTCCCTATCGAGTTCTTAGACATCAAGGAGAACTCGATATTGCTTTCAGGGTATGATGCCTTAAAGGATATTGACATAGACCTTTCTCAACTCAGGGAGGAGTGTGAAAGGGAGATAAAGGGGCAGTTGGTAAGATTTAGGGGGGCATTCCTTGAGGTCGAGGGGGACAAGAAAGGAATGGAGCGACTTGTCATCACAGCTGTCTCAAACCTTGTCTTCCCCGTAAAAAATATCCTTAGACTTATGAGGCAGGAGATGCCAGAGGGAACCGATGCCGTCATAAAGTCCTGCTGCAAGGTCATGAATGTGATGGACACCCCGTTTCTTGAGGCATTGACAATAAAAAAAGGAGGGCGTCAGGTCTCCCTTGAAGAGCTCTATGCCGTCATTTCCGGTTATATGGACTCCCTTGAAGAGATTTCAAAAAAGATCGATGAGATGAAGGCAGAAGGAAGGTTATGAGAATCAAGGCCTTTATTCTTGCGTCTCTTATCTTTATCCTGATACTCCCGCCAGGGGCAAATGCCGCCAAAAAGGCCTTCCCTCCCCCGGTGGGTTATGTGAATGATTTTGCCGGTGTAATGGATGCCTCAGCAAAGGAGAGGCTTTCCTCTTTGCTCACAAAGATTGAGGAGAGCGGCTCTGCCGAGATAGCGGTTGTGACTATCCCGTCCATGGGGGAGTTGGGTTTTGCAGATATAGAGGAGGCGGCTGTAAAGCTCTTTGAGGAGTGGGCTATAGGTAAGAAGGGAAAGGACAACGGCATCCTTATCATTGCGTCAATAAAAGAGCGGAAGGTAAGGATTGAGGTAGGGTACGGCCTGGAAGGGCAGATACCCGACGGGGCGGCGGGGGAGATAATAAGGAAGGGGATAGTCCCGTATTTCAAGAAACAGGGGTTTGGGGAAGGACTTTACAACGGCGTCCTGCTCATAACCGAGAGGATAAATGTTGACGCGGGAGAAAAGGGAAAAAAGATAGAGCCTAAAAACTTTACTAATGAGGACGTTATAAATATAATCATCCTTGCATTTATTGTCCTTGCCATATTGACGTCCGCTGCGTTTAACAGCAGGAGGCGCTTTGGCAGCATGGGCCGGCCGTATCACCGCGGCAGGGATTCTTATGGCGGCTTCTGGGGTTCCGGAGGAGGTGGTTTCGGGGGTGGGCTTGGCGGATTTGGAGGCGGAGGTTTCGGTGGATTTGGCGGAGGGATGAGCGGCGGAGGCGGGGCAAGCGGAAACTGGTGAAAGCTACAGGTTTCAAAGTAGGATTGCTGATTAACTTTGGAGAGAAATTAAAGATTGTCAGGCGCGTATGCTGACTTTTCTGTGTAAATCATATTTTTCTGTGTAAATCTGTGTCAAATTTGGGAGGTTTGAATTATGAAGAAGTTAGGAATAGTTCTTGGGGTGCTTGCTTTAATCTCATTTATCTTCGCAGGCTGGATGATGGGGTACTACAACCAGTTTGTGAACATGGATGAGGGTATCAAGAACGCCTGGGCCCAGGTGGAGAACCAGCTTCAGAGGAGAAGCGACCTGATCCCAAACCTGGTCAATACCGTCAAGGGTTATGCAGCACACGAGAAAGAGGTATTTACAAATATAGCCGATGCCAGGGCCAAGCTTGCCGGGGCCAAGAGCGTTGGGGACAAGATCGATGCTGCAAATGAGATGACTTCGGCCCTTTCAAGGCTTTTGGTGGTTGTTGAAAGGTATCCCGACTTGAAGGCAAATGAGTCCTTTAACAGGCTCATGGATGAACTGTCAGGTACAGAGAACAGGCTGGCTGTTGAGAGAAAAAGGTATAACGATCAGGTGCTGGAATATAACCAGATGAGGAGGAGGTTTCCGTCAAATGTAATTGCCGGGATGTTCGCCTTTGTGGAGGCAACATACTTCAAGGTGCCTGAGGCAGCAAAAGAAACGCCAAAGGTGGACTTCGGGACGAAGTAGGCCGGATTAATTTGGAAATGGGGGATATGGCTTATCGGCCATACTTAGCCAGATAAACCACGTGCCGCAGGCCGCCCCTTCCCGGCCTCTGCCGCTCAACGGAGAATCCTGCGGCAGTCAGGCGCTTTTCGAACGCGGCATCGGAGTTCTCCCCCCATACCGCGAAAACCCCACCAGCAGAAAGGGCGGAAGCCGCCACCTTCACGGCTCTGCTCCCGTAGAAAGGATCATTCTTCGCGTCCGTGGCTGTGCCGGGACCTTCATAAAGGTCGATAATGATGGCGTCAAACCGTTCCGCGCCTGGTTGAGCGGCCTTTGCTATCGAGGAAGATACATCTTCTATCGCGACCGTGACCCGCCCATCGTCTACCGCAGAGCCAGTAAGTTCTGAAAGAGGTCCGCGGCACCACTGGATCACAACTGGGTTAAGCTCAGCCACAACCACCTGCGCTGTTGGAGGCAGAGAGTCAAGCGCCGCCCTCAGGGTGAGTCCCATGCCCAAGCCGCCGATGAGGACCCTCGGCTTCTTGCGTGCAGCAACGGCCCGGCAGGCGGCTTCACCGAGGGCTATCTCGGACCGGTTCGCGCTGCTGTTCATGAGCACTCGACCGTTTATGATTATCAAAAAGTCCCGTTCTCCCCGTCGACGGAGTTCAAGCACTCCGTCTGCTGTATCAACCCTGTCTATGGTCTGCCACGGCTGCGTCATGTATAATCACCCCATCTCTCCTTAGATTTATCCCAAAAAGGCAATTGGACACGGATTTACACAGATTTGCACTGATTTTTCAAAGACTTAAAGATAAACATCAACTCACCTTTTTGGTGAGATTTTTAATGAGCACAACGAAGGGTTTTATCTGTGGTTATCTGTGTCCAACTGAGAAATATAGGTTTATCAATCCATATCAGGAAGCGTTCTCCGCATCTTTTTGATTTCGCCTCTCTCCTTCTTTCCTTCGATCCGACGCTCTTTAGCTGCCAGCGTCGGCCTTGTCTTTTTCCGCGGCTTCGGCTTCTCAGCCGCCTTGCGTATCAGCTCCACCAGCCGCTCGACCGCTGCTCCCCGGTTCCGCTCCTGGGTGCGGAACTGACGCGCTTCTATGATGAGGATTCCGTCCTGGGTGATTCGTCTGCCTCCCAGCCGGATAAGGCGCGTGCGCACGTCCCCGGGAAGGGACGGAGAATTCCCAACATCAAAGCGGAGCTGGACGGCAGTGGACACCTTGTTCACGTTCTGCCCGCCGGGCCCCGATGCCCGGACGAACTGGAGATGTATCTCGCTTTCCTGAATGGATATATTAGGGGTGATATTAATCATGTCTATACTTTATACTATTATTGATACAGGCTCAAGGGTTCCTGTAAATCCTTGCCGCAGGCCTCAATAAATGCTATTCTGTGGCCCATGATAAATACGTTGGGCTGGATTTCCTTTGCCTTATATGTAGCAGGGATCTTTTTTGTCCTGTCTAAAAAGATAAAACATTACAAGGTCATAACTACCGCGGGACTCCTTTTGCATACATCAGCGTTGACTTTGCGCACCATAGAGGTCGGGCATGCCCCCATGGCCAACAGATACGAGACCCTTCTTTTCTTCAGCTGGGCCATAATCCTGACAAACCTGGTTGTGGTCTTCAGGTATAACATTGCGAAGACCTCTCTTATAACAACACCGATTGGCCTTATTCTCCTGTTCTGGGCAATGAGAGCAAGTGATGCCATAACACCGTTGTATCCCGCCCTGAAGACCATCTGGTTCGAGATCCATGTGACATCTTCATTTATAGGCTACGCACTCTTCACCCTGGCCATGTCCGGGGCCGTTCTTTTTCTGAAGGCCGGTGAATCCGAGGAGTCCAGGACATTTTCTGACATAAACACCAAGGCCGTCCTCTGGGGGTTTGTCCTCTTCTCCCTCTCCATGTACAGCGGGGCCATATGGGGGTATCTTGCCTGGGGGGCCTACTGGCTCTGGGAACCGAAGACACTGTGGTCCTTTATCCTCTGGTTTTACTTCGCAGGGATACTTCATGGGAAGTATGTAAGGAGCTGGAGGGGAAGGCCTGTGGCGTATCTCACGATAGTCGGCTTCGTGATAGTCCTTTTTACCTATCTTGGAGTGTCTATACTTATGAAGTCGTCTCATAAGTTATGAGGGGATATGAAAAGGCTCGCTGTTTTTTTCTGTTTGTTGTTTTCATTCCATCCCCTCTATTCCCATGCAGCCAACCTTGACCCTTCCTTCAGCTTTTCGACCATTGAAACCGCTCATTTCAGCATCCATTTCCACCAAGGGCTTGAGGAAGTGGCGCAAAAAGCCGCGGGACTCTCGGAAGAGGTGTATGGCCCCCTTGTAAAGGAGTTCGGATGGGAACCGCTGGAAAAGACCCAGGTAGTCCTGATTGACGACACCGACTTTACCAACGGCTTCGCTACAGTTCTCCCTTACAACAGGATATTTGTCCAGGTCGTCCCTCCATCCTTAGACATGAGCATAGGAGAATACGAAGACTGGCTCAGGATGCTCATAGTCCATGAGTATACCCACATCCTCACCATGGATCCGGCAAGGGGTTATTCGGAGGTCACTCGCGCCATATTCGGCAAGCCCATACCTGGATATAATCCATTCTCCTTCCTGATGTTCATAGCTACCGCGCCTCCAAACGTCTTTCTGCCTGCCTGGTGGCATGAGGGCATGGCCACCTGGGGGGAATCGGAATACGGAGTCGGGCGCGGACAGAGCGCCTTCTACGACATGATACTCAGGATGGCTGTGGCAGATAACAATATCCCGTCAGTCGACCAGGCAAATGGAGAGGTCCCGTACTGGCCTGACGGCCGTATGCCCTATATCTTTGGTCTCAGGCTCCAGAAATACATCGCCGACAGGTACGGAAAGGAGGCGCTGGGGCGCCTCAGCACCACCCACGCCGGGAGGTTCCCTTATTTCATAAACGAGCCAACTCTGAGGCAATTCGGGAAGGAGTATGCGGACCTTTACCGCGACATGGTCAGCGACCTCAGGGGCGAGGAGGAAAAGAGGATAGAGGTCCTGAAAAATATCCCCTTTACTCCTGTTAAGAGGTTCGACATCGAAGGCGAGCTTCTCACGAACCCTCGCTTTTCCCCGGATGGGCAGCTTATCGCTTTTAACAGCCGCGACCCTCACCGGCACGAGGCGCTGATGATTGCTGGAAAAGACGGGTCCGGGGCAAGGGAGGTTGTGAGGAGGCTTCCCTCGGACCGTTCCATCTCCTGGTCCAATGACGGCTCAAAGTTATTCTTCTGTCAGGCGGAAATAAACAGGGGGTTCGACATCTACCAGGACCTGTACTCCTACGATCTGAAGAGCTTGGAGCAGAAAAGACTCACTAGGGGACTCCGCATAAAGGAGCCGGACCTTTCCCCTGACGGAAAGAGGTTCGCAGTCATTGTGAGTGAGAGGGGGAGCCAGAACCTCGCTCTTCTTGAATCTGAAGGTGGGCGGTACACTCTGAACCCTTTTACTGACTACAGACTGATACATCTCTCCAGCCCCAGGTGGTCACCTGATGGAAGGTACATAGCCTATTCAGTTAAGGACAATTCTGGCAGAAGCGGCATCCACCTTTATGACATCATGGAAAAGAGGGACACCATACTCTTTGGAAACGGCTACGATAATGCATATCCCGTATGGTCCCCTGATGGAAGGTATGTCATTTACACGTCGGATGAGACAGGGGTCTTCAATCTCTTCGCCTATTCCGTGGTCGATGGGAAGAGGTATCAGATAACCCACCTCCTGGGTGGAGCATTCCAACCCGACATCTCCTCAGGCGAAATGGTCTTTTCAAGTTATGGCTCAAGGGGGTTCAAGATCGTTGGAATGGAGTATGCCCCGGAAAAATGGATGACGGAACCTGGCCCGGCAATAAAACCTTACTGGAAGAATGAGCCGAAATATAGAGATTCTTCGGCTTCACCTCAGAATGACAATTCCTCACTTCGCAATCCGCACTCCGAAATTAATTCCGCCTCAGGGCCTTACTCAGCACTCCCAACCCTTCTCCCCCGTTTCTGGCTCCCAACCCTCTCGGGCGATCATGAAGGGACCGTTGCCGGCGCATTTACGGCGGGGCAGGATGTCCTTGGCTACAATACCTATCTGGCCCAGGTGGATTACGGGACTTCCAGCGGCAGGACCTATTACGATGCAATGTATCTGAATGACTACTTCTATCCGACCTTTATGCTGCAAAGCTATACAAGACCTGTCCTTTACTCCGACCTCCTTTCGGAAGGCGACTACTTCGAGTTGAACAGGAGTCTCATCCTCAGCATGATGGTTCCTGTAAATTATCTGGAATCAGGGTATCGATTCGCCACCGGCTACCACATGCAGAGACAGGAAGAGTTGAGCACGCCGGATAACGGCACAAGGTTTAACCTCTTCGAGGGGAAGAGAAACAATCTTTTCGCAAGCGTAGAGTTTTCTAATGCCCTTAAATATCCCTATTCAATCAGCCACGAGGAAGGGCGGACTATAAGCCTCACTCACAGGTATTATTCAAATGAGACCGGTAGCGACCTTGATTCGAAGGAGTATATCGCCTCATATACGGAATATCTCCTTATTCCATCCGATTATCTAAAGCACCACGTGGTCTATCTCAATCTAAAAGGGGCCACATCTGATGGAGACAGGGCGATTCAGCAGTCGTTCCAGCTCGGAGGCTATCCTCCCCAGTCCGAGTTCCCATTGCGCGGGTACCCTTCAAGGTTTGAAACAGGAAAGTACATAGCCACCGGGACTTTGGAATACCGCGCACCGATCAAGTATATCTTCAGCGGTCCGGGGACAAAACCTTTTTTCTGGGACAGGCTTCATGGTGCCATATTTACCGATGTTGGAGAGGTATGGGACGATGAAACGGGGTTTACATCTGACAAACTAAAGGTTGGAGCAGGGGCAGAGGCGAGGCTCGATATGACGCTCGGATACTGGCTCAGGATTACGCCGACCTTCGGTGTTGCCCACGGCTTCAACGAGGGAGGCGAGACGACGGTGTATTTTACCATATATACGAATCTCTGAAACTTAACAGATATCGTTATCTTTTCTTTTTTAGGTAGTAAATACTTCCGTTATACTTCATAAACCCTGCCCTGAAAGCTGCCTCATCGCCTTCACCGAAATATATATCTACCCTCCCGGCCCCCTTTATCGCACCCCCGGAGTCCTGATCAAAGACCATGGCTGATAACGGCGTCGTCCTGACAGAGCCATCTTCATTCTTGCTATCCGGGATCTCCGTCTCTATGTAAGCAAGGCCGTACTTCGGAAAGTAATTTGCATCCGCTGCTATAGACCTCGATGGTGTGACTACTGCCCCTGTGCTTCCATAGGGGCCGCCTAAATCCTCCTTGAAAAATACGTAGCTGGGATTCTGGTTGAAGTAGTAATCTATCTTTTCCGGGTGTTTCTGGAAATATTCCTTGATGGCCTCCATGGACATCTGTTCTTTCGGTATCTCCTTGTCCAGGATAAGCTGCTTCCCTATGCTCATGTATGAAAAACCGTTATTGTCCGCATAATTCAGTCTTACCGTGCTTCCGTCATCCATCTGGACTACCCCTGACCCCTGGATATGCAGGAAAAAAAGGTCTATCTTGTTATCAACATAAAAGATAGGCGCTTGATTGAATCCTTGTTCGCTCTCGATCTCTTCACGCCTGTAATACGGGACCAACTCCCTCCCTTTGACAGTCCCCTTGATCTTTCCATTCTTGCCGAATCTTGCCAGGTCAACAAAGACCAGGTCGTCAGGGACACCGTAGACAGGATATTGATAACGCCCATCCTTCGTTCTGGAACCAAACAGCAGGGGAGTGTAGTAACCGGTGAATAGGACAGAGCCCGGGGCTCCAGCCCGATAGAACTCAAAATTCTCGGATATGAATCTTTCAAAGTCCAGTCTCTCCGTACCTGAAAGGAGCGTCCTTGTGATATCCGCCATCTCTTCATAATAGGCCCGTTTCTCAGCAGGGACATCATCCTTTGACAGCAGGCCGTCAAGGACTTCTAACTGCCTGATACAGGCCTGTTTTAGGACTTCTTTGTCTAAGGTATCATGGAACTCGACGGATCTGGTGAGTTCCAGCTCAGGGTAATTTGAAGGGCCGATTACAAGCCTCTGGGCGCAGGCAGGGAGAAATAGGAAGGATATGAAGATTATGAATGCTCTAATTGGCCGCTGATTTTCGCTGATTGAAATGTAATTCTTCATCTATTGCATTGTAACTTATGGATTGAAAAAGTAAAGAATTTCATCCGTCATTTTTCTCCATGTGTGGGCTAAAGTGACACAGAGGAGTGTTGTATTATATGGGAAAAACATTACGGGGATGTGTTTATAAGGACTTGAAAGCGAGGGCAAAATTGTGATACAAAGAATCACATCTAAAACAGTAGCAGGTTGCTGGATGGAAAGATGTGGGTGACATGCCGAGGTTGGCGGTGACAGTGTAATAAATGGCGTTAAATGGTCGCTGACCATAATTTCATGTACCTCCCTGCTGAGAATGTCTATTGCGAGGTCATTGCCAGGGATGAGGAGGCGGCACTAACGGGCTAGCCCTTGCCAGAAAGGCCATGCGTGTCTGGCCTACCTGCAGGCCATAGCCCTCGGCAGACTAAAGGGCGACTTGGGCCGTTTCAAGGAGCATTTCGACCCCCTCGGGGAACACCTTAACAACTTCAGGAGCAAATATGACGAGGCTTCATCTGTCCTTGCTAAGTTCGAGGCAGAGCTGGAAGGTATTGATAGTGGCGGGGCTTAAATATCCCCTTTTTTTCAGACAGCGACTACAACATTATCTCAAAATACATGTGCGTGGAAACTGAATGTTCCTGACAAATTTTGAATTTCCTGTAGCTGCAGGTATCTTTTTTGGGCTGATATTTTTCCTTTCGTGGGTGGGATATGGCTATCTATTGGCAAAACTATTGAGACCCCCTGTGTCACCCTCTATCGGGTTACTTGCATGTTTGGGCATATCTGTCATTGTTTTCATAGGAGGGATACAGTCTCTTTTAGGCATCGTTTCTGAAACGAAAAATTTGATCATTATCTTAATAGGAGTATTTTTTTTCTTCCTATGGTTGAAAGATACTGCGGCGACTAGGTCTCTCTATATCAAAGGGAACCTTAAAAAGTTTTCAACAAATACAGGATATTCATTCTTAGTTATTCTGGTAAGGATATTATCAGTTGGAATACTTGCTGTTCATGCAATAGCTTCTTTTTTCCCCTTCTGGATTGATGAATGCGATGACTGGGTTTCTTATTTTCATTTCCCTAAACTGTTGCTTGATACAGGGACACTCATAGAACCCTTTAATCTGCGGCGAATGGCGACCCTTGGCGGCGCCCAGTACCTACAGAGCTTCCTGTACCCGATATTTGGGATATCAGCCCTCCCTTTTATAGATGTTGGAATGGGTCTGGCTCTCGTCTGGTTATTGGCAGTCACCTTCGCACCAAGCAGAGGCCAAGGCTCGATTATTAATCGCTTGATAAGAGAGTGCCTTGGTTTAACGGCATTATTGCTTGCTGCCACATTCTTTCTTTTGAATCATTGTCCGGTATACCTACCATATGCATTATTTGTCTGTTTTTTGTTTCTTTTGTTTGATATGGAGGTATCTGGAACCCCTGGCTGGCCGGAAATAATAGTTCTGGCTTTTGTAGCATCAGCTGTAGTTTCCATTAGAAACAATTTTCTTGTTTTCGTTATTATTTCTTTGTTCCTGAGGTTCGCCTTTTGCTGCTCAGAAAAAGGGATTGCAAAGAAGATACGAGGTTTTATTCAATTCTCAATAGTATTGTTGTTCCTCCTAGCACCATGGATGGCGCTTTCATTTAAGTCCAACGCTACACCCTTCTTCCCAATATTTAAAGGGTTCTATAATTTCCCTTCTGGACTAAGCCAGCCTATGGCTGTATTTGAGAAGATAGATTTTTTAGTAGATATATTATTAGCATCAAAATCTGTTATACTCCCTGCCTTTGTAATAATTTCCATCTTGTCAAACAGAACCTCAATACCTATTTTACTTATAGCCATTTCAACTATAGCCAGTGTAATCATAATCTCGTTTTCCCTGACTGCCTCCGATTCATATAATATAACCCGCTATTGTCAGCCCTTTCTTGTTGCCTCTCTTTTTGTTTCATTAGTTATGTTGTCGCAGGAGGATGCTGCTCCTTTGGGACGGGGAAATATATTTTTTAAATCTGCAATCCTCTTCGCTATACTCTGGTGGACTTTTTGGCCAACAGAGATGAGCTTCTTTGGTGAGAAGGTCCAAATAAAGAATAGCCAGCTACTCCTATCTCACAATAAGGACTTTTTTCAGGCAGCCAGAGACCTCCCTTCTTATATACACAAGGAGAAGATCGAACCAGTTGAGCTGGAGCTGGATTTTTATTCTGCTTCAACAAAAAATTCCGACATATCTATTGAATTGGCGAACCCTTACAGGTCAGCAAGTTATCAACAGGTCGAAGAGTTTATACCCGAAAAGGCAAAGATTCTTTCTGTAACTGCCCAGCCCTTTTATTGGGATTTTAAGAAGCACAATATTCATACACTTGACTGCATAGGGCAGGTAAGCCCGCCGCCTGGCCTGCCTTTTTTTAAAGGCGCAGACGCCTTAGTAGATTACTTTGACAGGTTGGGATATCAATATATTGTTTATACCCCCTCTCAATCACCAAATTGTTACTACTATGAGAAAAAATGGGTTTTAAATCTTAAACACCCCATGTTTATATTGAGGGAATGGGCCCCTTATTTTTTAGATTTTTTTAAAAACATTAAGGTTATTGAGGCGCGTGGGGCAGTTGTATTCCAAAATTCTAAATTAAAAGTTATTGACCTTCGATTGGCTCATAGAAACCCCTACAGGTAAAAAAGAATGCGTCACAGATATTCTTTTGCTCTTATGAAAAGAAGGCGTCTTGTGGTTATCCGAAAGATGCTATATTTACGAAATCCAGATTTTATGGTAGATTGTCACGATTGAATCAGGTAGAGGTGGTAGATATAGTTCTGGGTTACCTCTGGATTTACCATAGCCAACAAGGACAATATGTCAGGCAAGGAAGACAAATCAGATGTGACAGTGTCGGGCGTTTTTAGCACTCCTTCACTCTCCGTTATCATCCCGGTTTACAATGAAGAGAGTTACATCGGGAAGGTGATAGAAAAGGTACTTTCACTTGATAGCAACATAGAGATAGTTGCTGTTAATGACGGGTCTGCCGACAATACCGGGAGGATACTTGATCGATTTTCTGAACAGTACCCGGACAGGGTAAAGGTCATTCATTGTCCCACCAATCTTGGAAAAGGCAGCGCAATAAGAACAGGGATCGGACATGTAAGGGGCGAAGTGGTTATAATCCAGGATGCCGACCTGGAGTACGATCCTGAAGATATCCTTAAGGTTATAAAACCTATAAGGGATGGGAAAGCCAGTGTTGTATACGGATCAAGGGTCCTTGCACAAAATCCGCGCTTCAAAAACAGCTATTACTGGGGAGGGAGATTCCTTTCTATTGCGACCAACCTCCTGTATGGAACACATATAACTGACGAACCTACCTGTTATTCCATTTCTAATTCATAAGTGAATTAATAATCCACGGCCAAGCAACAATAGACTTCACACGTTTGCTATCCAACTCCATTTCCCGTAACGATGACGATAAATTGTTTTCAAGAGCATCAATGCTGTCAAAAACTC
>JAUSKU010000072.1 GCA_030646755.1 Deltaproteobacteria bacterium | reverse complement strand
GAGTTTTTGACAGCATTGATGCTCTTGAAAACAATTTATCGTCATCGTTACGGGAAATGGAGTTGGATAGCAAACGTGTGAAGTCTATTGTTGCTTGGCCGTGGATTATTAATTCACTTATGAATTAGAAATGGAATAACGGCTGAAACCGTTTCCCCCTTATCGTAAAAGGCCTTCCCTATAAGGATGAAAAGGTCGGGTGATGAAAGCCCGGAATCAGCGGCCTTTTCCAGTTCATAGACCGCATCATCATACTCCTTCAGCCTGTAGTGGGCATAACCCTTGTAAAACTTGATATTGGGGTCATCGGAATAATAGAGGGCTGATTTAAAGTCTGATATGGCATCTGCCAGCTTTCCTTCAGACATCTTTCTGTTCCCTATTAGGGTATAACAGGAGGCAAGGTTCTTCTGAACCGATTCGTCTGTTGGGGAGATTTCTCTGGCCTTAAGAAGATATACGAGGGCGCCGTCAGGGTCTCCGTGGTTCATAAGCTGAACGGCCTTATTATTAAGTTCAACAGGGGTTTCAGCAAGGGATACTCCGGCTAAGAGAAGAATAAGAAGGATTACAGAGCAAACAAGAGATAAATTTTCACCGCGGAGACGCAGAGGCGCAGAGAAGAACGGAAATGTCCACAGATTTCGCAGATTAGCGCAGATTGAATACTCTAAATCTGTGGAATCTGTGTAATCTGCGGATTGATTGCTTTTACTCTTTTCCTCTGCGTCTCCGCGTCTCTGCGGTAAATCCTGGCTTTTTGAAATGCTGTCAATCATCATGACTTCCATTTAAGCTCCGCTTCCGATTTCCTGATATACCTGGGAACCAACGCAAATGGGTCATCCATGTCGCCGCTTTTCAGCCGCTCCAATGCAAGCATTGCCACATTTGATGCCCTTGGCAATCGAAGAGGCATAGGGGCCTCAAGATAAAGGTCTCCCAATCGTTCTTTCAGGAATTCACCATAGGCAGCGACTCCGTCACCGAGAAAGATGGTCTTCTCTTTTATCATTTCAATAAGTGAGGTCGGGGTGACGGCCTTCTCATCCATTACTTTTTCAGATGACTGCCCCTCTGCCCTGTAAAGGGCGGTATATACCTCTCCCCTTCTTGCATCAAGGATGGGGCAGACAAGATATCTTGAGAAGGCCAAGTTGGAGGCCAGGGCATCAAGGGTCGGGACACCGATCAAAGGCTTTCCCGATGCGTATGAAAGACCCTTAGCAGCGCTCAGGCCTATCCTGAGCCCTGTAAATGAGCCGGGGCCGATGGAGACAGCAATGCCGTCCATATCATCAAGGGAAAGAGCTGCGTCCTCCAGGATATGGCTCATGGCCGTCATCAGTTTTTTTGAATGGGTAGCCTTGATATTAAGGGTGAGCTCGGAGATCACCCTTTCATCGTCAACAATTGCAATACTCCCGACCATCGTGGCCGTTTCTATGGCAATGATCTGCATGAAATCAGTATATCTGAGGGAGGGGTTACAGGCAAGGATTTTTGTAGAGACGCAACATGTTACGTCTCTACTCCTCATAACCACATTTGGAGCATCTATTCAGTGTGCTCCATCCTGTATAGCGAGTGCCGCACCCTGGACATATCCAGGTTGTCGAGCCGTGATGCTCTTCTTTACCTGTTCCCTCTGAAGGCTTTTCCTCTTTCTTCTTTTCGTTTTTCTTGTCACCCATCATACTTCTTTCCCTTGTGTAGCCACAGCCTCCCTGAAAGAGGCGATCAGCCACTGCTTCTCCTCATCGATTATGTCCTGGATTTCCTTTAATTTGCAGGGTTTAGCGGTAACCCTTGATATCCCGGCCCTCATGGCCAGGGTGGTGACCTCCGGCGATGGATCACTGGTAATCATCCTTATACGTGCATCAGGCACCATCTCCAGAACCTTCCCCGCCAGCACAAGGCCGTTCATGCCCGGCATGTTAAAGTCTGTAAGGATCAGGCCGATGGGCTTCTCTTTTACGATCTCAAGGGCCTCTTTCCCGCTATCCGCACATAAGACCTTCAACCCCGCATACTCAAAAAGGTCTTTGACCATGTCCAGATATATCCTGTTGTCATCTACTACAAACAGATTAAATTCTCTCATATAGCACCCCCCTTTTTGTCCCGAAAATACATCTTTCATCATCCCGGTAGGAGCCGTCTCCCGACGGCGACCAAATCAATCGCCAACAGGAGTTGGCTCCTACCATGTATTTTCATTCCCCTTTGTGAGCCTGTGGCTCATGTGGGTTCCACAGGAAATATCTTATAGACCAGCTTGGAGTCGTTATCGTTGATCTGTTCCAGAGATGAGGCAGGGACCTCGATCAGTCCGTATTCCGAAAGTTTGCGGCATGCCGCCTTCAGTCTATCCATAGAGAATCCTTCTCCAAGGACTCCATTGATTATCCTCAACAACATCTTACCGTCTCCATTATCTCTGCTATTGGCAAGAAGGATGAGGTATAGCCTTATCTCGTCAGTATTTAGGTTGTCCATAATTTTACACCTCTTAACCGACTGTAGTATGCTAAGTTTATCCATTTTCGCCTCACATTTGATTGCCTGAAGCTTAGGATAGATTTTCTACATTGTCAAGTTCCAATATGCTTATTTGTCCTTTTGACAATCATTTGACATTAGCCGAAGAAAGGATATATATTCTATCCTTAACAATCATTCAGGAGTTAAAATTGAAGGCGGAGATAGGCAGGCGTATAAAGAGGACCAGGGTTGAAAGAGGTCTTACCCAGAAAGAGCTGGCATCAAAGGTTGGTATAGACTTCACTTACATTGGGAAAATAGAGAGAGGAGAACAGCTTCCCTCTCTTAAGATATTGATAAAGATAGGCGATGCCCTCTCAATTCCTGTCAACTACTTCTTTCAGGATGAGGCAGCCGCAGCCATAAACGAAATCTCGTCAGAGTTGAACTCCCTTGCCAAAGACGAAAAAGGAAGAGAGCTTTTAAGGATATTAACACAGCTTCATAAGGACGATATAGCGCTGATGGTAGAGATAATAAAGGTTCTAAACAAGCATAGGATAGATTCCCAAAAAAGGCCTTATGAAACATCGAACGAAATGTATCTCAAGGCCGCAGAGGAAGAGGCAAGTTACGGGAAACGTAAGACGTGAGACGTAAATACCTATTTAAAGAAGTAGGCAGAGTGGGCTGTGCCCACCCTACTTTCCTCCTTAATTGTGTCAAGAGTGCAGTGTAGACTTCACACCTAATTGCTCCGCAGAGGATTAGTTTTTGAACAGGCTGAAAAGATTTGTTCCCAATTCTTTCAATTTTTTGACGGTTCCGTGAGAGGCATTACTAATAAGTTCATTGGTAAGAAGACATAAATTATGCAAAATCTCCCCTGACTCCTCT
>JAUSKU010000071.1 GCA_030646755.1 Deltaproteobacteria bacterium | reverse complement strand
GAGTTTTTGACAGCATTGATGCTCTTGAAAACAATTTATCGTCATCGTTACGGGAAATGGAGTTGGATAGCAAACGTGTGAAGTCTATTGTTGCTTGGCCGTGGATTATTAATTCACTTATGAATTAGAAATGGAATAACGTCCTTTCCGGAGAGGCACTCAGGCAGGGATTGCTCCTGTATCGGGGTGCAATGCTCAAAACCGGCGTCTTGAATCCCCTTTAATATCTCCGGGTTTAGGTCTAAGCTCTCAAATTTCATTTTTTATCCTCTCAAAAAGTATGGGTAGAATAGAGGCCTGGTTGCTTTGTCTCTTCGCACCTTTTACGGTCATAATCGTTTTCATTATTATTTATGCAGACAATCTTGTCAAGGAAAAGGCAGTGGCTGGGGTGGTTGTCGAGAAAGAGAGGAAATTGGAAAGTGCGGTCAGTTACGGTACTTTAAGCGGCCGCCGTCCCCTTTTTAGTTCAATGGAATCCAATAAACAACTTCTTGTGGGTGATGTTTCTGGACACAATAAAAAGGGACAAAGAGAAATCGCGGAGGTGGCGCCTCCGATTCCCCTTTGTCCCCTTTTATTATACCTTCCCCGGGCAAGGCAACGCCTTGCCCCTACATCAACTTACTAATCCGCCTGCTTCCTCATGAACGTCGGAACATCGTATTCATCGTCCATATCAAAGTCGCTCACTGCGCCGATCTTTATCACAGGGATATTTTCGGTGTTACGATCTTTCCTCAGATAAGCGGGGGTGTCTAAGCTCTCCTTTTTCAGCACCGATATGCTCGGAGCTATGCGGCCGGCATCCTCGTCGGACTTGCCGAAGCCGGTGGCGATGACTGTGACCCTTATCTCGTCGCCAATGGAGTCGTCAATCACCTGTCCGTAGATGATATTCGCGTCCTCGTGGGCCTCGTCCTTTATCAGGGTTGCCGCCTCTTCCACTTCCAGCATGGTCATGTTTGAGTTTCCGGTGATGTTTATGAGGACACCCTTTGCCCCCTTGATGCTTATGTCCTCAAGGAGCGGGTTTGATATCGCCTTCTGGGCCGCGCTAATCGCCCTGTTCTCGCCTGTTGCGCTGCCGGTACCCATCAATGCCATACCCATCTCGCTCATCACGGCCCTGACGTCGGCAAAATCGACATTTATAAAGCCGTGAAAGTTGATTATGTCCGATATGCCCTTTACTGCCTGGAGAAGGACCTCATCAGCCTTCTTAAAGGCATCGAGGAAAGAGGTGTTTTTACCTGAGATGCTTAGGAGCCTCTGGTTAGGAATGGTTATAAGGGTGTCAACTGACTTCTTGAGCTCCCTCCACCCGTCCTCTGCCTGCTTCTGCCTCCTCTTCCCCTCGAACATGAACGGCTTCGTCACAACACCAACGGTGAGGGCACCCATCTCCTTGGCTATCTCTGCTATGATCGGAGCTCCCCCTGTGCCTGTCCCGCCTCCAAGGCCTGCTGTAACAAATACCATATCGGCGCCCTCAAGGACCTCCCTTATCCTCTCCCTCTCTTCAAGAGCGGCGTTTTTCCCAACCTCTGGATTTGCACCAGCCCCCAGACCTTTTGTAAGCCTGGAGCCGAGGTGTACCTTAATATGGGCCTTGGAGTTGCTAAGGGCTTGGGCGTCCGTATTGGCTACAATAAAGTCAACGCCGCTGAGCCCTGAATTTATCATGGTGTTTACCGCATTGCCTCCGCCGCCGCCCACGCCAACTACCTTGATCCTTGCCACCTGTTGAAGATCCTCTTCGATTTCAAACATCCGCCACCTCCGATTTAAAATAAGCCTTTGCAGGCTAAAAGAACTCGCTAAGCCACTCCTTCATCCTCTTTGCGATCTTCCCGAATATGTTTTTCTGCCCGACCCTGAACTTATCCTCATTCCTGTTCTTGTATCCGTAAAGCACTAACCCGACCCCTGTAGAGTACATGGGTGAGTTGACTACGTCGGTAAGACCGCTTATCCCCACAGGCAACCCCCTTCTAACCGGAAGGTTAAAGACCTGCTCCGCGATCTCCGCCATGCCTTCAAGGCTGGCGGAACCTCCGGTAAGGACCACTCCTGAGGCCACCACATCCTCAAAGCCAGCCTTCATCAACTCTCTGTTTACAAGGGTGATAATCTCCTCAACCCTTGGCTCTATTATCTCCGCCAGTATCTGGCGGGATACGGTCCTGGGCTTGCGACCGCCTACGCTGGGGACCTCTATCATCTCATCCCGCTTGACCATTGATGCCAAGGCGCATCCGTACTTCTTCTTTATCTTCTCAGCCTCTGCGGCAGGGGTTCTTAGGCCTATGGCGATGTCGCTGGTAAGGTGATTCCCTCCAAGGGCCAGGACTGCCGTATGTTTTATACTGCCATCTGCAAATACTGCTATATCCGTCGTCCCGCCTCCGATGTCCACAAGTACCACACCCAGCTCCTTTTCCTCGGCGCTGAGAACCGCCTCGCTGGAGGCCAGCTGTTGAAGGACTATGTCCCTGACATCGAGGCCTGTCCTGTTGCAGCACTTCACTATATTCTGAGCCGATGTGACGGCCCCGGTGACTATATGTACCTTGGCCTCAAGCCTGACACCGCTCATCCCAAGGGGTTCCTTAATCCCGTCCTGGTCGTCAACGATGAACTCCTGGGGAAGGACATGGATGATCTCCCTGTCCATAGGTATGGCCACTGCCTTTGCCGCATCTATGACCCTCTTTATATCGGTCTCTGAGACCTCTCCATCCTTTACCGCTATAACGCCGTGGCTGTTAAATCCCTTTATGTGACCTCCCGCTATCCCGGTATAAACAGATGCTATCTCGCATCCGGCCATCAGCTCGGCCTCTTCTATGGCCTTCTTTATGGAAGTTACAGTGGACTCTATGTTTACAACGACCCCTTTTCTGAGCCCCTTTGACGGGTGGGTGCCGATCCCTACTATGTTCAGGCCGTTTTCACCTACCTCGCCCACAATGGCGCATATCTTGGTTGTGCCTATGTCGAGACCAACTATTATGTTGTCATTTTTCTTGGCCATTTACCCCCCTTTTTTTCACCTGACTACCACCTGACCCGTATATGTAAGGTCTATGTAGCCGGCAGTCTTACCTTTGGCCTTCAGGTCGTCCAAGACCCTTTTCAGCCTTTCTATCTTCATCTTATACTCCCCGAAGCCTACCTTGACCTTTATGCTGTCGGAAAATATGGTTATTCCCTGGCTCTTATTCACATTTATCTCTGATATGGCAACCTCCTCCGGCCACTCTCTGGCCTCCGTCTCTATGAAATCAAAGGTCTTCATCATGGCATCCCTGGCCAGCTCACCATTTTCAACCTCTTCCTTGCCAAATCCTGTTATCACGGGATAGTTGGTTGCGTCTCCCTTATCCAACTCCTTGAAAGGCGTCCCGCCCCTATCCAGATAATAAAAGGTGTCCGTCTTGAGTATTGCGAAAGGTTCCCTTTCTTTCACTTCAATGGAAACTCCTCCGGGAAGGACCCTCCTTACGGTTGCCCTTTCAATCCACGGCTGCCTTTCTATCCTTTCTGTTAGCGCTTTTAAGTCCATGGCCAGGATGTTTTCACCCATCCTTAACGCTGCAAGGCCCACTATCTCTTCCTTTCTTACCCTCTTCTCTCCCGCAACAACAATCTCTTTAAGGCCGAAGTATTCTGTTTTTAAAAGCTCCCTGTATGAGTATCTCAGGGAAATCACTATGGCCGTCATGGCTGTTAATACTGCTGCCGCCTTGATCAACCTGGGAATCAGCCTTTTCCCTGAATGCTTTTTATGTACCCCCCTCCTCGGCTTGTAATCTTTGTAATCCCTCATCTATCCTTTCAGACTCGCACCATCAAGAATCCTCTCTACCAGGTCATCAAAGCTCATTCCCTCACAGTCTGCGGCCTTAGGAAGGAGGCTCGTCTCCGTCATTCCAGGGATTGTATTTATCTCTATGACCTGCGGCCCTGCTTCATCTATAATCATGTCGACCCTGGCGGCCCCGCTGCATCCAACCGCCTTATAAACGGAAAGGGCCATATCCTTGCAGACCTTATTAATCTCGCTGCTGATCTCTGCGGGGCATATATATTCCGTCATCCCGGCCGTGTATTTGGCGTGGAAGTCGTAAAAACCCGACTTTGGCCTGACCTCTACAATAGTCATGGGGTTCCCGTCCAGCACACTTACTGTGACCTCCCTCCCTTTCACAAACTGCTCAATTATGACAATGGAATCGAACCTGAATGCCTCGGAAAGGGCGGGAGCAAGCTCCTCCTCTCCCCTTACGATACTTATCCCTATGGTTGACCCCTCTTTAGCGGGCTTGACAACAACCGGAAACTGAATCTTCAGCCCTTTGGTATCCTCAACCCTGTTTAAAGTGGTAAAACCAGGGGTCCTTATCCCCTTTGAAATCAGTACATCCTTTGTAACCGCCTTGTTTATGGCAATAGCGGATGCAAGGACGCCTGAGCCTGTATACGGGACCCCCATGATCTCCAGGAGCCCCTGGACGGTCCCGTCCTCTCCATACCTCCCGTGCAGTGCTATGAAGGCAACCTCTATCCCCTCATCTCTCAGCTTGAAGGGGAGGTCTCTCCTTGCATCAATAGCTACCGCATTGTAACCTTTTGAGATCAGGGCCTTCAGACACGCGTTCCCGCTCCTGAAAGATATCTCCCTTTCGGCAGAAAGGCCGCCCATCAAAACACCAATCTTTTTGTCTTTGTATCTCAGGGTTTTATCCTCACTCTTTTGTTCTCCATCTCTCCAACTATCTTTATCTCAGGCTCAAGGGCTATCCCCCTCTTCTCATAGACCTTCTCCATCACATCGTCTACGAGGGAAAGTATGTCCTTGGCCGTGGCACTTCCGTTGTTTACTATGAAGTTCGCATGAAGATCCGATACCTTTGCCCCTCCAAACTGAAGCCCCTTCAGCCCTACCTCGTCTATAATCCTTCCTGCCGACCCTGTAGGCGGGTTCTTGAATATGCATCCCGCATTCGGCTGGTCCAGAGGCTGTTTGGTCTTTCTCGCCTGAATGAGACTGTGAACCCTCTCCTTTATCGCCTCTTTTTCGCCAACCGCCAATTTAAAGGCAGCACCAAGGACAATGCTTCCCTTGGGCAGGCTCAGGTCCCTGTATGAGAAGGAAAGGGCATCCCTCATTATCTCTTTTACATCTCCGCCTTCGTTCATCAAGGTTATGGATTCCACCACATCCTTCATCTCCCCTTCCGCTGCCCCTGCATTCATGACAACGGCCCCACCAACACTACCAGGAATGCCTGAGGCAAATTCAAGGCCTGTAAGAGAGTTATCCATGGCGAAGTATACAAGCTTTGGCAGGGGTACCCCTGCGCCGGAATATATAAAACCTCCGTCCCGCACCTCCAACTTATTGAGACCCTTGATATCAATAACAACTCCCTTTATCCCCCCGTCCAGAACCAGGAGGTTTGTCCCCCTTCCGAGGACAAAGTAAGGAAGCCCTTTTTCCTGAATATATCTAACCAGCCTCCCAAGCTCCTTTGCATCCTTCGGCATGGCCAGGACATCTGCGGGGCCTCCGACCCTGAAGGATGTCTTGGTCTTCATAGGGACGTCGAACTCGACGTTCTCTACAAGGGCCTTAAGTTCGCTTATTATGGCTTCATCCATCATTAATTCCATTTTCTGTAGGGGCTGATTTTAAAACCGCCCCTACAATTTCGATTCACCCATTCACCGATTCAATGATTCGCGATCCTTCAGCCTTTCTAAAAGCTCTTCCCCTGTCTTCCATATATCCCCTGCGCCAAGTGTTATAACAAGATCGCCTTCCTTCACTATATTCAACAGTTCTGATGCGGCCCTCTCCTTTTCAGGGATGAAGTGGACATCCCTGTGGCCATGCTCCTTTATCCCCTCATAGAGGTTTTCTGCCTTCACACCTTCTATTGGCTCCTCCCCTGCCGCATATATGTCGGTCAGGACAACGGTATCAGCCTGGTAAAATGCCTTAAGGAAATCATTAAATAGGTCCCTTGTCCTCGTGTACCTGTGTGGCTGGAAAACCGCTATTACCCGTCTGTCCCAGGCGTTCCTGGCTGCCGAAAGGGTCGCCTTTATCTCCTCAGGATGGTGGCCGTAATCGTCGATAACCGTCACTCCTCCTGCCTCACCCTTTACCTGGAACCTCCTCTGAACGCCGCTAAAGGATGCAATCCCTTCCTTTATGGTTGAAAATCCCATATCCAGTTCCGAGGCCACTGTTATTGCAGCAAGGGAGTTATATACATTATGGAGCCCCGGCATCCTGAGGGTAATCTTCCCGAGTTTCTTTCCTTTATGAATGACTGTGTAATGCGTCTTGAGTCCGTCGTATTCTATATCCCTGGCCTGAAAATCCGCCTGTGCACTGAGGCCGTAAGTCGCATACCTCTTCTTCATATCAGGGATCAGTGCCTGTATATTCAGGTGGTCGAGACAGAGGACGGAAAGGCCGTAGAATGGTATCTTGTTGGCAAACTGATGGAAGGCCTCCATAAGCCTGTCCATGCTCCCATAATGGTCAAGGTGCTCCGCATCTATGTTTGTTATCACTGATATGGTCGGGGATAGCATGAGGAAGCTTCCGTCGCTCTCATCCGCCTCGGCCACCATGAATTCACCTTGTCCCAGCTTCGCATTGGTCCCAAGGGAGTTGAGCTTCCCTCCTACTACCATGGTAGGGTCCATTCCCCCGTGGGCAAGCACCGTGGCTATCATTGATGTAGTAGTCGTCTTCCCGTGGCTTCCGGCAACGGCTATGCCGTACTTCAGCCTCATAAGCTCTGCCAGCATCTCTGCCCTGGGTATCACAGGGATGAGCCTCTGATGCGCTGCTTCTACCTCAGGGTTGTCCTGCCTGACCGCAGAGGAAATGACAACCACGTCGGCTGCATCAAGGTTCTTTGCAGTATGGCCGTAATGAATGACGGCTCCGAGGGATGAGAGCCTCTTTGTGGTATCCGACTCCCTCATGTCGGAGCCGGACACCTTGTAACCGAGGTTAATAAGGACCTCAGCGATCCCGCTCATCCCTATCCCGCCGATTCCTACAAAGTGAATCTTCTGGATTTTCTTGTACATTCATTCCTCTCAAAAGTAGATTCAGTGGCCGGTGGCCAGTGACTAGTTAACCGCCAAAAACCGACCACTGACTACTGACCACTGGCCACTAATTTATAGACCCCGTCCACCACAACCTTTGCCGCATCAACCCTTGCAAGCTTCCTTGCACTCTCCCCCATCTTCTTCAACATCTCGCTATCGCCCAAGAGCCTTTCCACCTCTGATGCCAGCCTCTTGCCCGTCAGATCCCTCTCAAGGATCATAACGGCCCCACCCACATTTACCAGGGACTCTGCATTCACCCTCTGGTGGTCATCGGCTGCAAACGGATACGGGATAAGAATCGCCGGTTTCCCTGCCGCTGTGAGTTCTGCAACTGTCGTGGCTCCTCCCCTGCATATGACCAGGTCGGCCTCTATGTATGCAGAGGCCATATCATAGATAAAAGGCCTTACATCAGCCTGCCAGTCAGCCTCTAAATAACCTTCCTCTATCTCCTTATAATCCTTTTCTCCTGTCTGATGGGTTATCCTCCAGTTATTTGCTTCATCCAGATGCCTTATCATCTCAAGTACGACTGTGTTTATCCTGTGGGCCCCCAGGCTCCCGCCGAATATCAGAATAGTTTTTTTCTCCGACTGCCGACTGCCGACTGCTGACCGCTTTAATCCTTCAAGTATCTCTTTCCTCAAAGGGTTCCCACTTATAGCTATCTTCCCCTGGGGGAAAAAACCTGCTGAATCAGGAAAAGATATAAATACCCTTTCAACAACTTTCCCTAAGGTCCTGTTGGTTACACCGGGAAGGGCATTCTGCTCATGGATGGCGGTCCTTTTGCCCAAGAACCTTGCGGCCAAAAGCACCGGAGCCGATGCATATCCGCCAACCCCTATGACTGCATCCGGCTTGAACCCCTTTATAATCTTTATTGATTCAAAAAACCCAGGGATGAACTTATATAAAGCCCTTATCCTTGATAGAACCCCTTTCCCCTTTATCCCCTCGGCTGAGATGAAGTTCAGTGGCCATCCAAGCTTTGGAAGTATCCTGGCCTCTATCCCCTTCTCAGTCCCCACAAAAAGGAGTTCATTCCCTTCGTCCCTCCCCTTAAACTCCTCCGCAATGGCAATCCCTGGAAATAGATGGCCTCCTGTCCCGCCTCCGGCTATGATGACCCTCATCTCCCTTCCTTTTCATGGGACGAGATATTAAGAAGTATCCCAACTCCTATAAGGGTCGTCACTATGGACGAGCCGCCGTAGCTGATAAATGGCAGCGGAAGCCCCTTGGTCGGAAGGAGGCCCATCACCACAGCCATATTTATGAAGGCCTGAAGCCCTATAACAGACGTCAACCCCAGGGCCAGGTACCTTCCAAAAGGGTCGCTCATCCTCAAGGACATCTTCAAGCCGCGGATGATAAATGTTACAAAGAGGGCTATTATAATTAAGACGCCGATAAGACCAATCTCCTCTGCTATGGTTGAAAATATGAAGTCTGTAAAAGACTCCGGGAGATAGAACATCTTCTGCCTACCGTCCCCAAGCCCCACCCCTAAAGGCCCGCCGCTCCCGAAAGCCAGGAAAGACTGAATAATCTGAAACCCCACGTTCTGGGGGTCATCCCATGGGTTAAGGAAGGCCATCATCCTTCTCCTCCTGTAAGCAACCCTGAATACAAGAAGGTATATGGCTGGAAGAGACAGGAGTATCAAAGAAACCAGATGCGTAAGCCTTGCCCCTGCAGTAAAGAGCATTATAAAGACAACGGCAGCTATGGCCATACTGGTGCCAAAATCCGGCTGCATCAGCATCAATAGGAGGGTAAAGCCAAGGACCATCATGTGCGGCACTATCCCTACTGAAAAGGCCTTGACCCTGTCCCCCTTTTTTGAAAGCGAATGGGCCATGAAAATAACCATGACTATCTTCATGAACTCCGAAGGCTGAAATGTAAAACCTCCAACCCTGAACCACCTCCTGGTTCCGGCGATTTCTACCCCTACATGGGGAATAAGGACAAGAACCAGGGACAGCAACGTAATGCCAAGTAGTGGATAGGCAAGCCTCTGATAAACCCTGTAATCTATCTTAGAAACCGCCAGCATCAGGAACACCCCTACAGATGCGAACAGGAACTGCCTCTTCAGGAAGTAGTAACCGTCGCCATACCTCTTCAGGGCCACGATGGAGCTCGAACTGTAAACCATCACCACCCCTATGGATAACAGAGCCATGACTGACAGAAACATCACTGTGTCAAACCGTCTTTCCATCAGCATCCTTCCGGCGGTGGTTCAGCATCTACCCTCTTTATGGCATTTACCAGTTCCACAAATTTCCTCCCCCTCTCTGCATAACCTGAAAACTGGTCAAAGGATGAGCAGGCAGGGGAAAGTAGAACAGTGTCCCCTCTGACTGCCGTCTTCTTGACAACCTCCATGGCCTCATTCAGGTTTCCCACAAGGACTGTGTCCGTGTATTTTCCGATACTCTGATTTATCTTGTCCCTGGCCTCTCCAAAGAGAACCATCCCCTTTACCTTCTCCTGTATCAAAGGGACCATGACGTTGTAGTCTCCACCTTTGTCCTTCCCCCCGGCCAGAAGGATGATGTTTCCTTTGAAACCCGCGAGGGCGCTCATAGTGGCCCCGATGTTGGTCCCCTTGGAGTCGTTGTAGTAAGAGACACCGTCTATCGCCGCCACAAACTCAACCCTGTGGGGAAGGCCGTGGAATGCCTCGATGGCCTCCTGGATCTCGTCTCTTCCGCACCCAGCAATCTCGCATACCGCGATGGATGCCATGGCGTTTTCAATGTTGTGGACACCCTTTATTCTGAACCTTTCAGGCTCATAGATATTACCCTTCAGGCGGGAAAATATCTTACCCTCCCTGTAATATATCCCGTCCACAACCTCTTTATCCCTGCTGAACCCTATTTTCCGGGGCTCTATCCCCTTTGTAAGCCTTTTCACAAGGGTGTCGTCGGAATTTGCAATGGCGTAGTCGGCATGCTTCTGGTTCCTGTATATAAGCCCCTTTGCCTGGATATAAGCATCCATGGAGGGATACCTGTCCAGGTGGTCCTCGGTAATGTTGAGGAGGATGGATATGTACGGTCTGAAATCCCTTATACCTTCAAGCTGGAATGAGGATATCTCAGCCACAATAAAATCTGCCTTCTTACCCTCCAGGACATACTCGATAAGTGGGTTTCCGATATTACCGCCCACAAATACCCTCTTGCCGGACTTCTTCAGGATCTCGCCGATCAGGGTAGTAGTTGTAGTCTTTCCATTCGTCCCTGTTATGGCAATTATCGGCTTATCTATAAACCTTGATGCAAGCTCTATCTCGCTTATTATCTCGACTCCCTTTTTTTGAGCCGCATGAAGAGGCTTTATCTCCAAAGGCACGCCTGGGCTTACAACTATCAGATCAGACGAAGTAAACCATCCCTCAGTGTGCCTCCCTGTCTCTATCTCTATGTCAAGCCCTTTCAAATCTTCAAGACTCTTGGAAAGCCTCTCCTCAGGGGATGAATCACTCACCCTGACCCTGGCTCCTTTGGATACAAGGAAGTTGGCAACAGAAACACCTGTCCTGGCAAGACCTACGACCAATACATTTTTGTTTTTCAGTTCCATTGAAATTCCCTCTTACCTTGTAAATCATAACTCCCCGCCTCACGGCACCCCCTCTTTGTTAAAGAGGGGGTTGGGGGGAGTTTATATTTATCTTAACTTCAACGTACTTATCGCCACCAACGCCAATATTATCGATATAATCCAGAACCTCACAATTATCTTGGGCTCTGCCCACCCCTTAAGCTCAAAGTGGTGGTGTATCGGCGCCATCTTGAATATCCTCTTCCCGCGGAGCTTGAAGGAGCCTACCTGGAATATGACCGAAAAGGCCTCCATGACGAATATCCCGCCGACTATGGCAAGGAGTATCTCCTGCTTTGTTATCACAGCCACTGTCCCAAGCGCTCCTCCCAGGGCCAGGGAACCCACATCACCCATGAAGACCTGGGCAGGATACGCGTTAAACCATAGAAACCCCAGGGAGGCTCCAAACATGGCGCCGCAGAATATGGCAAGCTCTCCGACTCCTGGGACGTATTGTATCTGCAGGTAGTTGGCAATCTTCACGTTTCCGGTCAGGTATGAAAACAGCAAGTATGTTACGGACGCGGTCATGACAGGGCCTATGGCCAGTCCGTCCAGGCCGTCAGTAAGGTTGACGGCATTGGATGTCCCAACGATGATAAAGACCACCAATGGTATATAAAACCAGCCCAGGTCAGGGGCAAGACCCTTAAAAAATGGAAAGACAAGGGTAGTGTTGTAGTTTGGCTGGTAGTAAAGGAATATGGCCACAACTGCGCTTACTACGAGCTGCCCTCCCATCTTGTACCTTGGCCAGAGACCTTCCGGGTTCTTTTTAACCACCTTAAGGTAGTCGTCAATAAAACCTATGATCCCAAAGCCGATGGTTACCATAAGGACAAACCATACATACCGGTTCTTGAGGTCGCTCCAAAGGAGTGTAGAAATACCAATGGCAAAAAGTATCATGGTCCCGCCCATGGTGGGCGTCCCCTGTTTCTTCAGATGAGTCTGCGGGCCGTCGTCTCTCACCTGCTGGCCTATCTGCATATCGCCGAGCTTCCTTATAAGCCAGGGCCCGAGGATGAAACTGACCAACAGGGCAGTAAGGGCCGACAAGACCGTCCTGAAGGTTATATACCTGAAGACGTTCAGGAATGAAAACTCTGTATGTAGCGGATATAATAAATGGTAAAGCATTAACCCCTCAACCAGCGTCCTTCAATCTGCAGTGAGTTTTTATTTCTTCAACAATCTTCTCCATTGCCATTCCCCTGGAGCCCTTCACAAGGACCCAGTCGCCGCCTCTCAGCATCGGGTTTATCCTGCTAACGGCCTCACCGTGGTTACTAACAACCATCACCCTTTCATCAGACATGCCGCCTTCCCTTGCGCCTCTGGCTGTATGGGATGATGATAAAGGGCCCAGGAGTAAGAGATAATCTATTCCTGTTGCAGCAGCCTTTTTCCCAATCTCGTAATGGGCATCCTCGGCATGAGCCCCAAGCTCCAGCATGTCCCCAAGCACAGCTAATCCTCTCCCAACACCCTTCACATCTGCCAAGGTCTTCAATGCCATTGCAACAGAGTTCGGGTTGGCATTGTATGAGTCGTCAATCAGATTCACACCGCATTCAAGCCTCAGGAGCTCAAACCTGCCCTTAAACGGGCTCCACTCCTCAAGCCCTTTCTTTATGTCTTCAGCGCCAAGGCCCATAGCAAGCGCCACGGCGGCGGCGGCAGTCGCATTGTAGACGTTATGCAGCCCCAGGCCGGCGAGGGTCACATCTAACAACTTTCCTTTAATAATCATGGAAAGCCGCACACCGCTTCCATAGCAACAATTATAATCAACAAAAGGGGTTTTCACATCTGCATCCAGATTGTCCAGGCCAAAACTGATCATCTTGCCGCTCCACCCTTTTGCCATCTCCCTTATGTACGGATCATCGGCGTTTACCACAAAGGTCCCGTCAGCCTTCAGTCCATCCAATATCTCCTTTTTGGCCCTCGCAACCCCTTCAATGCTTCCAACGCCCTCCAGATGGCCTGAGCCGATATTGGTTATGACCGCGATATCTGGCTTACATATCTCCGAAAGCCTCTTTATCTCCCCGAATACGTTCATCCCGAGCTCCAGGACAGCCGCCTCGTGGCTATCATCTATCTTCAAGACCATCTGAGGAAGACCTATAAGGTTGTTCAGGTTCCCCTCGGTCTTCAATACCCTGTACTTCTGTGAAAGGATCGATGCCACCATCTCCTTTGTCGTTGTCTTTCCATTAGAACCTGTTATCGCAACAACAGGAACCGGGTGCTTTTCTCTCCAGAGCTTCGCTATATCCCCCAAGGCGCTAAGTGTATCTTCAACCTCGACAATAAAATATTTCTGACCACTGACCACCGACCACTGACCACTGACTATTGCCCCACATGCCCCTTTTTCAATGGCCTTTCCTACAAACTCATGTCCGTCAAAGTTCTCCCCTTTCAGGGCTATAAAAAGCTCTCCGGCCTTAATGGTCCTGGTGTCTGTGGAAACGCCGCAGAACTCATCCTCCAGTCTTCCATGAACCAGTCTGCCGTTGATTGCCTTTATTATCTCATTCCAAGTTACTTTCACTTTTCACTTCTCACTTTTCACTGCCTTTAAGGCCTCTTCCTGGTCATCAAAATGTATCTTCTCTTCCCCTATTATCTGGTAATCCTCATGCCCCTTACCTGCAAGAAGGACGACATCTCCTTCATTTGCCTCTCTTATTGCTTCTCTTATCGCTTCTCTTCTATCAGGGATTACTCTGGCCTCCGTCATCCCTGCCTTTATATCTTCTATAATCCTCATCGGGTCTTCGGTCCTTGGATTGTCGGAAGTAACAATAACGATGTCGCTATATTCAGCGGCAATCTTTCCCATTATAGGCCTCTTCCCCTTGTCCCTGTCGCCGCCGCATCCGAAGACCGTTATTATTCTTTTATCAGTCAATCCCCTGATGGTTGACAAAACCCTCTCCAAGGCATCAGGGGTATGGGCGTAGTCAACAAGGATTGTGAACGGCTGTCCTGCATCGACCCTCTCAAGCCTTCCTGGGACGTTTTTCATGTCAGAAATCCCTTTTTCTATGGCCTCAACCGGAAGACCAAGCCCAACACCTGCTCCAACGGCGGCCAGGATATTATAAAGGTTAAACTCACCGACAAAAGACGATTTTACCTTTACCTCACCGGCAGGAGTCATAAATGTTCCCTTTATTCCATCGATACCGAGCCTTATATCCTTTGGATATATATTTTCTTTACCTCTACCTATACCTATACCTTTTACTCCGTACCCGATCACCCTTCCCACTGCCCTTCTTGAGAGATCTTCACCCTTGGGATCGTCCATATTGATGACTGCCGCCCTTCCCTCATCTATAAAATCAGTAAAGAGCCTTGCCTTTGCCTCGAAGTATTTATCCATAGTAAGATGGTAGTCCAGATGGTCCTGGGTCAGGTTTGTAAACACCCCTACATCAAATTTGCACCCGCCTACCCTCCCTTGATCCAGGGCATGGGATGAAACCTCCATGACAACAGACTTCACGCCGCTGTCAACCATCTCTTTCAGCAATCTCTGAAGGTCAAGAGACTCCGGCGTTGTGTTCGGTGCAGGGAGCACCTTTCCTGCGTAGCGATAGTTTATCGTCCCTATGACACCGGGGTTCAAACCGGCCTCCCTCAGGATAGACTCCACAAGGAAGGAAGTAGTTGTCTTTCCATTGGTCCCTGTTATACCTACCATCTTCAGTTTAGAAGCCGGCTGACCATAAAATGCGGCAGAAATCCTGGCCAGTGCCTCCCTGGCGTTAGGAACCTGGATAACTGCAACCCTCAGCCCGCCTCTTTCCATAAGAGAGAGGGTATAAGGCGAGGGAGAATCAGTTACTATTGCAATCGCGCCTCTGCTTATAACATCGGTAATAAAGCGATTGCCGTCAGCGTTCTTCCCTTTGATAGCAACAAACAGGGAGCCTCTTCTTACTGTCCTCGAGTCATATTGAATGTCAAAGATCTCTGTATCTTCGGAACCTTGTATCTCGTAACTTTTTAAGGCTTTTAAAAGTTCTTTAAGTTTCATTCTGCCTTTGCCACCTTCATCGCCTCACCTGCCGGAATCTCTCCCCCATTCTTGTCCGGCGTATTCAGGTATCTCAGAGAGCTTTCAGCTATCGCCTTGAAGGCAGGGGCTGCAACAACCCCTCCATACTGTATTCCTTCAGGCTCATCTATGGCCACAAGCACCACGAGTTCAGGTGACCGGGCAGGGACGAAACCTATAAATGATGCCACGTGCTTATTCCCTGCATATCCTCTGCCGCCTGAAACCTTCTGGGAGGTCCCGGTCTTCCCTGCCACATCGTATCCGGCGAGAGCAGCCGCAGTTCCGGTACCTCCCTCGGCAACAGCATCTCTCAACATCTCAGTAACCTTTGAGGCAGTCTCCCCGCTGATGATCTTTTTCACTATCTGAGGCTGGTTCCTCTTTATTACCTTCCCGTCCTTATCGAGGATATCCTTTATAAGATATGGCTTCATCAGATATCCGCCGTTGGCTATGGCAGAAAAGGCAGTGGCTAACTGAAGCGGCGTCACCGAGACCCCCTGTCCAAAGGATATATTGGCAAGTTCAAGCTTTGACCACGTTTTCATGGAACGTAATATCCCGCTCCCCTCCCCTTTTAATTCTATTCCAGTGGGAGAACCAAACCCGAAGGAGGTGAGGTAGTCATGATATCTTTCTTTTCCAAGTTTGGCCGCTATCTTGACAGATCCTATGTTGCTGGAGACCTTCATTATCTCCCTCACGGTGAGAGTCCCGTGCTTATGGGTATCGTGGATCACCTTCCCTGCAAACTCCATGGAGCCATTCTCACAGTTGAATTTATCCCCCGGCTTCACAACACCTTCCTCCAAAGCCGCAGCCAATAGAAAGACCTTGAAGGTGGAGCCCGGTTCATATGTGTCAACAATAGCCTTGTTCTTCAAGGCTATCTGAGGAGAAGAAGACAGGTCATTAGGATTGAACTGGGGGTAGTTGGCCATAGCCAGTACCTCGCCGGTCTTTGGGTCCATAACTATCGCAGTGCCTCCCTTGGCCCCGCTCTTTTTGACTGCATTCGCCAGCTCCTTTTCTGCTGTATACTGAATTGTTTTATCTATAGTCAGGACTATGCTGTTCCCTGTCAGGGAGTCCTCAAAGCCGAAATCCTTGGGGAGTGTCCTCTTACCGAGGGCGTCCCTTTCCGCCCTCACAAACTCAACCTTCCCCTTTATCTGGGCATCCTGGGCGAGTTCTATGCCACCCAACCCGCTGCCGTCTATTCCTGAAAAACCAACCACATGTGATGCAAGCTCCGCATTTGGATAAAATCTTCTATTCTCTTTTACAAAGCCTATACCCTGAATATCCAGGGACTTGACCCTTTCGATAAGGGAGGGGGACACCTTTCTCGCCAGCCAGACAAACGATTTTGAAGAGGAGAAGTGATCCTCCAACTTCTTGCGACTTACGGAAAGGATAGGAGCAAGCCTTTTTGCGGCAAATTTGGGGTCTTCGATCTCATCAGGCTCTGCATACACGGAATCCACCTCAACGGTTACCGCCAGCTCTTCATAACCCTTTGAATATATGGTTCCTCTCTTGGGGACAAGGGGGATTTTGTTCTTGTACTGTCTCTCGGCCAGCTTGCAGAGCTGATCTCTCTTAAGGACTTGAAGTTGAAAGGCCCTACCTGCAACAACGAAGGCAAGTAGGCAAAAGAACACCAGAATGGTTGTTATGCGGAATCTGATCCATTTTTCCTTGGGTTTTTTCATTTTAGGATTACAATCTGCTCATCCTTTGGAGGGAGCAGTTTTAATTCTTCCCTGGCAATCCTCTCTATCCTCTTAGGTGACTTCAGTGTGGCTATCTCAAGGATTAGTTCCTTATTCTCCTGATCCAGCCTCCTCATCTCACTGTTTGCATTGAATATCTCGTAACCTATCTTTACCACCTCTATCCTTGACCATGTATAAAAAATAAAAGATGCAATAAGTATCGCAAGGGAAAGCAGGACAGCTGTGATAAGGCCGTCGCTCTCTTTTCTCTCCGAAACCCTTGCCCTTCCTATGGATGTAGATGCAACATGTGCCATAATACCTCCTATACCTTTTCCGCCACCCTGAGCCTTGCGCTCCTTGCCCTCGGGTTCGCCTTTATTTCGTCCTCTGTAGCCTTGATACCCTTTTTTGTGAGAACCCTTGCCACTTTAACCTTCCAGCACCTGCATACAGGAAGGGAGGGAGGGCAGATGCAGGGATTCTCCCAATTCCTAAATCTATTCTTTACTATCCTCTCTTCCAGAGAATGAAAAGATATAACGCAGAACCTGCCCCCTTCCCTTAGAAGGTTTATGCCGTCATTTAAGCCTTGCTCCAAAGAGCCAAGCTCATCATTTACCGCAATCCTCAGGGCCTGAAAGGTCTTTGTAGCCGGGTGTATCTGTTTAGGCCAATCCTTCCTCGGGATGGAACGTTCAACAAGCTGGGCAAGCTCTCTTGTGGTCTCTATCCTTGCCGTATCTCTGGCTTTTGCAATCTCCTTCGCGATCCTTCTCGAATACCCCTCTTCTCCCAATCCCCACAGGAGCGCTTGCAGCTCCTCCACTGAATAGTTATTTACAATATCTGCCGCGGTAATACCGGCTGTAGTATCCATTCTCATATCCAGTGGGGCATCCCTCAAAAAGCTGAATCCCCTGGTTGCCGTGTCTATCTGCATGGAAGAAACACCGAGGTCAAGGAGAATCCCGTCAACCTCTTTTATACCGAGTCCTTCCGCAATCTTCCCAACATCAGCAAAGTTCCCATGGATGATCTGCACCCGATCCTCAAACCCTTGAAGCCTCTCTTTTGCAACCTTCAAGGCCTCTGTATCCCTGTCTATCCCTATTACCCTGCCGCCCGGATGGCTCCTTTTCAGTATCTCGCCGGTATGACCGCCCATCCCAAGAGTCCCGTCTACATAAATCCCGCCGCTCTCAGGTTTCAGGAACTCAAGGGCCTCATTCAGCAAAACCGGGATGTGGGATGCTTCCATTAAAGCCCTAAACCAGCCAAAGCACCCTTGATGCTGCCGAAGTTTTCCAGCGTCTTCTTCCTCTCATCAAACCAGCGCCCCTTATCCCATATCTCAAACTTCTTGAGGGCGCCTGCAAGAACCACCTCAGATGTAAGCCCCCCGCTCTCCCTTAAAGGTGGAGGTATCAAAACCCTTCCCTGCTTATCTACTTCACAGTCAACGGCTCCGGCAACAAGATAACGTATAAACGATGCCACCTCGTCATTGGTAGAAGGAAGGGCTGCCATCTTCTCTTCAAATATCCGCCATTCATCAAATGGATAGGCCATTAAATGGTTGTCAAAATGGGTAATGACAAGACGTCCATCCCCCTTGGCAGAGAGAATCTCTCTGAACTTGGACGGTATGCTCACCCTACCCTTCGGGTCTATCGTATGTTCGTATTGGCCACGAAACATCTGGGACTCCTAATTAGAGTTAGTCGATAACAAGCCACTCAAACCCACTTCATACCACTTTATACCACTTTGTGGAGAAACTATACCTCCGGCACTCCACCTTGTCAAGATTTTTTTATAACAATTTTGACAACTTCGTAAAAACCCTATTTTTGCTCACAAAGGCGCAAAGGGCGCAAAGGGAAAGACTTTAATTTTAATCTGTTCTTCGCTTTGCGTTCTTAGCGAGCTTTGCGAGAAGATAGCTTTTTTTACGAGACCGTCTATTTTGACTAATCCTATAACCCTAAAAAAGCATTTGGACACAGATTTACACAGATATTTCAATGAGTTAAGAATAAAAAAAGCCTCACCATTTGGGTGAAATCATTATAAACAGCAACTGTTGGTTTTGTCTGCGTCGCTTAGAAGCGCCTACTTTTGGTTATCCGCGTGCATCTGCGGCCAATTTCAGGACTTAGGTTATAGATTGCTTGCCAGGAGGCTGAGTTAGATGTAAACTTCATTTAACTGCAAGGAACCTTAAATACATAGAAGATGATAGAGGAGGAAATATGATCTACAAATTGGAAAGTAAAAAAGATTTCGAGGTTGTAGTAAAGGAGTTCGAGGAAGCGGCCAAGAGACACAAGTTCGGCGTGTTGGCCAACCATAATGTAAAGGAGACCCTTAATTCAAAGGGGGTTGAGTTTGCTCCTGAGTGCAGGATCGTTGAGATTTGCAATCCCCATCAGGCCAAGAAGGTCCTGGAAGCCAATCTCGATATATCCACGGCCCTTCCGTGCAGGGTCGCAATTTATAAGGATAAAGGGAAGGTAACCCTTTCCATGATAAAACCAACTGCCCTTTTATCAATGTTCCCCAACCCTGAGCTAAAAAACACGGCGGAAGAGGTTGAGAAAGAGATAATGGAGATTATGAAAGAGGCGGCTTAAAATCAGTGGCCAGTGGCCGGTAGTCAGGGATCAGTAGAAAAACGGAAACATTAACCGTCTCACCCACTCACGTGCGTCTTACGGTGTAAAGCGGAGGTTGACAATGCCTATATACGAATATCATTGCCTGCAATGCGGGAACTCCTTTGAAGAAATAAGGAATATGGAGGAGAGGGATAAGGAGGCTATATGCCCCAAGTGCCACTCTACCCTCGTGGAGAGGGTGTTATCCGTGTTCAGCTACGGAGGAACCTCGTCCGGGGATGTCTGCGGCCTTCCATCCACAGGTCATGGCTGAAAATAGTGAACGGCGGCAGTTGGCCGCCTGACGATTATTATCTCCGCGTCCTTCGCACCTTTGTTAAAAAATCTATACAGAAAGGATAGAAATGTTCCGCAACAACTTGCAACGCACCGGAGTTTTCAATACTAAAGGGGTTCTTCAGGCTCCTAAATCAATCGGAAAGTTCAAGACCAGCGGGATGATCCAGTCTTCACCCACAGTATCAGAGGGTATGGTATATTTCGGAAGTTGTGACGACAATCTTTATGCCCTGGACATAACTACAGGTAAGGAAAAATGGAAATTTTCAACAGAGAAATATGTATTCTCCTCCCCGGCTGTCCTTAACGGAGTGGTATACTTCGGAAGCAACGATGAGCACCTCTACGCAGTAGATATCAAAACAGGTTTGGAGATATGGAGGTTCGGGACCGAAGGGAATGTGAAGTCCTCACCGGCCATTTCAGGTGGAGTTGTCTATTTCGGAAGCTGGGACGGGAATCTTTATGCAGTATATATAAATACAGGTAAAGAAAGATGGAGGTTCAAGACCGGGGATGGGATAGACTCCTCCCCTGCAATTTCAGACGGCCTGGTTTATTTCGGAGGATGGGACAGCCATCTATATGCATTGGATGCAGTAACCGGCCAGGAGAGGTGGAGGTTCAAGACCGGTGGGAGCATAATGTCAACTCCTGCCATATACGACGGCATGGTCTACTTCGGGAACAACGACTGCGACTTCTTCGCTGTTGACATCAACACAGGAAATCAAAGGTGGATGGTCTCTACTAATGGCAAGATAACCTCTTCCGCTGCTGTATTTGAAGGAGTGGTTTATTTCGGGAGCGGAGATGAGTATCTTTACGCTATGGACGGCAAGACGGGAAAAGAAAAGTGGAAATTCAAGACAGCGGGATGGATATACTCATCCCCTGCCATAGCGGACGGCGTTGTCTATTTCGGGAGCTGGGACAAGAACCTCTATGCAGTTGATATGCAGACAGGACAGCAGATATGGAAGTTCCAGACCGAGGACCTGGTAGAATCCTCACCCGTCGTATCTGATGGTGTGGTCTATTTCGGGAGCTGGGACGGGAACCTTTACGCGCTTAGATAATATTGTGGTCTATCCAATATTCTGGGGTTGTCACTATTTTCCCTAGTTTCTTATTGCTTTTGATTAACTCTCGGTAACATTTATCAATGAGTCAACTGGTACAGGGTAATATAAAAACCACTTCAAAACCACTTCAAATCCTTGACAAAAAAGCCTCTTTATTCTAATCTCTTTTAATTCAAATTGCGGGTTCTACAACGATATGAGAGTCATAAGCGGCACTGCTAGGGGAAGGAGGCTCGCATCCTTCGCGGGGGACAAGATAAGGCCAACCTCTGACAGGGTAAAGGAGGCCTTGTTCAATATTATAACCTCCAACTTCGGCCCACTTGACAGCAAACAGGTATTGGACCTGTTCTCAGGGACTGGGAACCTCGGGATAGAGGCATTGAGCAGGGGGGCTGCAAAGGCCATATTTGTGGATGAAAATCCCAAGAGTATAAATATCCTGGAAAAGAATTTAGATATCTGCGGCTTTGCCGACAGGTCGGAGGTTCTGGTATCATCAGTTGAGCATGGGATCAGGCTCCTCGCGAAAAAGGGAAAAAGATTCAACCTTGTTTTTATGGATCCGCCTTATGAAAAAGGGCTTGTTGAGAAGACCCTTAAAGAGATTATAAGCGAAGGAATCCTTGATGAAGAAGGAGTCGTGATAACTGAACACTCCCTGAGGGAAAGACCCTCTGAGGAATATGACGGTTTGACCCTTACAGACCGAAGGAAGTACGGAGATACGGAGATATCGTTTTATTCATTTACTCTAGAGACGCCCCGCCGGGACGTCTCTACTTCATAGGAGACAAACATGTCAAAGACAGCCATATACCCAGGCACATTCGATCCAATAACCAACGGCCACGTGGATATTATCGAGAGGGGACTTGCCATATTCGACCACCTGATAATAGCCATAGCGTTAAATCCAAAAAAGGCCCCGCTATTCAGCATAGACGAGAGGATCGAGATGATAGAGGAGTCCCTCGGCAGGCACTCAAAGGTGAGCGTGGAGACCTTCAGCGGCCTTCTTGTGGAGGAGGCTGAAAGAAGGAACGCAAGGGTCATCCTGAGAGGGCTGAGGGCTGTTTCCGACTTTGAGTCTGAATTCCAGATGGCCCTCATGAATAGGAACCTTAACAGCAAGATTGAAACGGTGTTCATGATGACAGGTGAGGCCTACTCTTACCTGAGTTCCAGCGTTGTAAGAGAGATTGCAAGCATGGGAGGCTCTGTCGAACGGCTGGTCCCAAAGATAGTCTCTGTAAGGCTGAAAGAGAAGTTCGCAGGTACGGGACTCACCGACGAAGGGGTATTCCCGGCATAGCAAAGACATAGACACAGATTACCGAAAGTTGGCGCTTCTAAGCGACACTGATATTTTATGATTTACACTGATAGAATGTCTATCTGTGCAAATCATATTTTTCTGTGGGAATCAGTGTCAAAAGGGTTTAAATATTTTTATTAAGGAGGTAATTAGATGTTTTTATCGCAGCGTGCAAAGGCAATTAAGCCGTCCCCCACATTAGCCATTGATGCAAAGGCAAAGGCACTTAAGGCCCAGGGGGTTGATGTCATAGGTTTTGGAGTTGGGGAGCCGGATTTTGACACCCCCAGGAACATAAAAGAGGCTGGAATAAAGGCTATAGAAAATGGTTTCACAAAGTACTGTCCTGTAGGAGGGACAGACGACCTGAAGGACGCCATAATAGAAAAGCTGAAAAAGGATAACGGTCTCCCATATGAAAGAGGCGAGATTATAGTCTCATGCGGGGCAAAACACTCCCTTTACAATATAGCCATGACAGTCCTTGAAAAAGGGGACGAGGTTATAATACCAGCCCCATACTGGGTTTCTTACCCTGACATAGTCGCCCTTGCAGACGCCACCCCTGTAATCGTAAACACCTCTGAAAATAACGGCTTCAAGATGACTGCGGATGAGTTCAGAAGGGCCATAACGCCAAAGACAAAGGCTGTTGTAATCAACTCCCCTTCCAACCCGACAGGCTCTTCTTACAGCAGAAAGGAGCTGGAGGGAATCGCAGAGATTGCAGTAGAAAAGAAGATACTCATCATATCCGACGATATATACGAAAAACTTGTGTATGACGGGTTCGAGTTCACGAGCATCGCATCCCTCGGCAAAGAGGTAAAGGATTTAACCATCGTTGTAAACGGGGTGTCCAAGGCATATGCCATGACGGGCTGGAGGATAGGTTATGCAGCAGGTTCCAAGGAGATAATAACCGCCATGACCAATATCCAGAGCCAGTCAACGTCCAACCCCACATCCATTTCTATGAAGGCGAGCACCGAGGCCTTGACAGGTTCACAAGATGCTGTAACCTTAATGGTCAGGGAATTCGATAAGAGAAGGGTCTACATGGTGGAAAGGCTGAGGCAGGTAAAAGGAATTACCTGCCTCAGGCCCAATGGGGCCTTCTATGCATTCCCGAATATTGCCGGTTTGCTGGGAAAGAGTTTCAATGGTAAGATATTAAATAGTTCGTCAGATGTGGCAACATACCTCCTTGATGAGGTCAAGGTTGCACTGGTTCCAGGAGGTGCCTTCGGCGCTGAAGGATACCTTAGACTGTCTTACGCCACATCTATGGAAAATATAAAAAAGGGGATTGACAGGATAGAAAAAGCGGTCGGGATGCTGAAATAGTTGACCAGGGATTTGGGGTTTGCTGACCACTGGCCACTGACCGCTGACCACTGGTTTTAATCCCCGGAGGCCCAATGAAGGCGCATGCTACAGCCGAATATGGATACAGGAACCGTTACCTTAGATATTCCGAAAAGCTAAAACGGGCTGTCAAAGACAGGACCAGGGAACTTGAAGAGGCCCACGAAGAACTTCTAAAGAAGAATGCGGAACTTTCGATCCTTCTTAACGTCAGCAGGTCCTTGCTTAAATCCAAGGATATAAATGAACTCCTGGATAAAGCGCTCCAGGGAGCGATAACCCTCGTCCCGTCGGAAGCTGGGGCACTCTTTCTTATCAATCCTGAAAAGAACATTATAGAACTTGCATCCTTCCATAATATAGACGCCTTGCCGGTCAATGCCCTCCCCCAGACCTCCAGGCAATTGCATTTTGCCTTCGATGACTTCTCCTTTCCTATAGAAGACCCATGGATAAAATCTCTCAGCAACCTCGCCACCTTATCGGATCTGTTAAACAGTGACAGATATTACAACTACGAAAATGGAATATCTGAAAAGATCAGCAGCATACTTACCGTCCTGCTGCGGGGAGTGGATGGCGTCCTGGGGTTCATTATACTGATTAACAAGTCAGATGGTAAATTTACAGATGAGGATGCCCATTTTCTTCTGGCATTTTCAAATGAGTCTGCCGTAACCATTGAGAATTTCAGGATACACGCATCACTGCTGGAAAAGGAAAAGGAAGTTCAGGTGCAGAGGAGATTGGCAACAATCGGGGAGATGTCCGCCCAGATTGCCCATGAGATAAGGAACCCCCTGCAAAAGATATTGACAGGCGTTGAATATCTGAGGGATTACTGCGAAACTAAGGACAACAGTGTGATAGAGGTGGTATCAAAGGGAGTCTCTTCTATTAATAAAATCATATCAAAGATGGTGGAATTCGGCAGGCCATCCCCTTTAAACCTTCAAAATGTATATATACAGGATCTGATGGAAGAGATCATCTCCGGCACCCGCAGCCGCCTGAACTCAGCTAACATAACATTTACAAGGGATTTCCCTGAAAAATCCAGGGTAGCTGTAGACCCAGTGCGGGTCAGACAGGGGCTACAGAACGTAATAGACAACGCCATAGACGCCATGCCCGATGGCGGCAACCTAAACATCTCCATGCGCTATATGTGCACCGAGGGGAAGAAGCTTTCCAAGGCGGCATGCAATCCTGTAAATCCGTCAGCGAGGCTGGAGATAAAGATCTCTGACACCGGGACAGGGATAGATAAGGACAGCATCGAAAAACTCTTTTCTCCCTTTTATACTACTAAGGTCAATGGTTCAGGACTTGGTATGGCAATGCTAAAAAAGATTATGGACCTTCATAAGGGGGAGGTATTTGTAAAGAGCAAGGTAGGCTCAGGGACTGATGTCGTTATAAGGATCCCTATAAAAGTCGTTCCTTGACAACCATAAAATCCAAAGTATATTTATATGTACTGTCAGATTATAAAGGGGTTTCCGTTGGCAAAGAATACACAGCACATACTTGTTGTTGACGACGAAAAGGACACCTGTTTGCTCCTCTCTCAGGTCCTGGAAAAAGAGGGATACGACGTTGACACTGCCAATTCAGGCAAGGAAGCCTTGTCCATCCTCAAGAAAAAGAAGATAAACCTTGTGATAACAGACCTTAAGATGCCGGAAATGGACGGTCTTACCTTCCTCAGGGAGGCAAGGAAATTGAAATCAAAGGCCAAATTTATAATGATGACTGCCTATGGTGAGATAGAGACATACCTCGATGCCATAAACCTGGGGGCCTTTGACTACCTGAACAAACCCATGGAAATAAGCGATGTGAGGATCGCTGTCAAAAAGGCCTTACAGGCCCATTGATATTATAGAGATCCCCAACCGGGTCTCTCCACCTTTCCACTTTTAACCTTTTCCTGCAATTCCTTTCAAGCCTTCATCAAATGGCGCCTCTACAACCCCTTTTTCAGTGATAATCGCCTTTATATACCTGTTTGGCGTAACATCAAAGGCAGGGTTTAAGACCTTCACTCCATCTGGTGCAATCTGAGTTTCGAATACGTGGGTAACCTCCCTTTTGTTCCTCTCCTCTATAGGTATCTCGTCCCCGCTCTTCATGGACAGATCAAGGGTCGATATCGGTGCTGCTACATAGAACGGGATATTGTGTTCCCTGGCAAGGACAGCGACGGAGTAAGTCCCTATCTTGTTGGCAGTATCCCCATTTGCGGCGATCCTGTCCGCACCCACGATCACAAGGTCTATCATCCCCTTTTTCATGAAATAACCTGCCATATTATCAGTTATAAGTGTCACGGGGATATGGTCCTTCATGAGTTCCCAAGCTGTGAGCCTTGCTCCCTGGAGGAAAGGCCTCGTCTCGTCTGCAAAAACCTCTATCTCCTTACCCGCCTCATGGGCAGCCCTTATCACCCCCAGCGCAGTCCCGTAACCGGCTGTTGCAAGGCCACCGGCATTGCAATGGGTAAGGATCCTGGCCCCGTTAGGGATAAGGGGGCTCCCATTTTTCCCAATATTTCTATTTATCTCCAGGTCCTCCTTATGTATCCTTAAGGCCTCTTCTTTTATAAGTACCTTGAGCCTTTCTATCCCTGCTTTTTTATTTTCCAGACAGAACCTCTTCATCCTGTCAACGGCCCAGAAGAGATTCACGGCAGTAGGCCTTGTCCCGGCCAGGTGATCGCATATCCTCTCATACTCCCTGTAAAACTCCTCGAAGGTCCCAGCCTTTATGCCTTTGGCGCCCAGGGCAATACCCATGGCAGCGGCCACGCCAATGGCCGGGGCACCCCTGATTATCATCTCCCTTATGGCCTCAGCCACCTCCTGGTATGTCCTGCACTTGACATAGACCTCCCGGGTCGGAAGCAACCTCTGATCTATCATTATCACAGCATCATCGGTCCATTCTATGGTTGTAAAAGACATGATCTACCTCCAAGATATATTAAAGGTCAGGATACCAGATAGTCCATTAAGCATCAAGCATTTTAAAACCGCATTTTAAAACCGCTAAAATTTTTCTTGCATATTTTTAAATAGCATTTATAATTTCTTCAAATTCTTATCGAAGGAGCGTTACAACCTAAAAGTGGGCCGACAAAATATAATCATCGACGAGGTTAAGGTTGACAGACATATCCTTGTCAAGCCTTATGAATGCGATGTAAAGAAGCTCAATTGCGCCTCCCTGTGCTGCATGCGTGGCTGTATCATTACTTCAAGAGAGATTGAACGGCTCAATAAGCACCTGCCTGAAATAGTTGCCTACCTTAGCCCCGATAGAAGAGATCTCATAGAAAAAAACGGGACCTTCCTTGCCGACTGCGATAAGCAATGCCCTGGGGGTTGCGAGATACACCCAGAGGAAAAGAAGGCTGTAACCCAGTTCCTTGAGAAAAATGAAAAGCCTAAATGCATATCCTATACTGAGGATGGGTGCCTCTTTCTTTACGAGACGGAAGAGATCAGGCTATGCGCCATCCATTCATACGCACTTGATAACGGGATAGACCTAACTGAAATAAAGCCTCTTGATTGTATCCAGTACCCCATTTACTGTTACCCTTCCAAAGGCTGGAAAAACCTGGCGGTCCAGAAGAACCCTCAAATATCAGACTTCCCCTGCATGAACATAGACTACGGGGAGGCGATGTACAAAAACCTCACCCATGCCACCAGGAATCTTCTCGGTGAACAGTTTAACGACAAACTTGCAAGATATGCGGAAAGCGGTCAGATGGAGCTGTTTATAAGGTGATCTACGCCTTGTTCGCGGTCAATGCCCTCAGGGCTGCCGCAGCAACCGCCTTTCCTGAATATACAAGGCCGTCAAAACCCAGAGATGGGTAGACCTCAGGCCCTGCATAATATATCTCGCCGCGGACCATTTCAAAAGGCAATCCCCCTATCCCCATCTTCTGCTTAACAGACGTCACAAATATCCCGTCTCCTTTTGGTTCGACATTTCTTATATCCAACACTTCAATATGCCTGTCAATAAAGGGTAACAGCTCGTCTACCCCTTCCAGCATCGCTTCAGATATCCCCCTGATATTTCCATTCCTATACTCCTCCGTGGGGACGCGACATGTAATACTGACGCCCCTTTTCCCATTAGAAGGAGCGCCCATGTGAACAAGAATAAGGTTGTCAAGAATATGCTTCCCCCCGTAATCCCTGAGCACAATAACGTTCGCTGCCATCCCTACGGGAACCCCGCTCTCTTTCACGCCGAGGTTTACAGTCAGGGGGGAAAGAGAATTTTCAATCCTATCAATACTCTTAAGATATTTCTTCCTCAGATCAAGGAAAAGCCCGCAGAATATCTGGGCATCGATATTACCTATGACAACCCTTCCTGAAAGCGCCTCTTCTTCCGTCCTCAACAACCATCTGTTGCCGTTCCTCGATACCTCTTTGGCCGGAGACATTATAAAATCACCCCCGAACGATTCGATCTTTTTCAGGAGCATCTCCTTCAGGCCGTCGAGCCCCCCCTCGATGGAATAAATCCCCTTCCTGGACGATTCCAGGATAGACGAGGCAGCCATTATGGAGGTGGGACCATCAAGGTAGGAAAATGAAGATATCTGTGCCCTTACAAAGGACTGGAACCTCTGACTCAGGCCCAGTCCCTCTGCCATGTCCCTTAAAGGTCTTTTCCCCTTCCTTATGCCGGAAGGGAGAAGAATCCGGAAGGAGAAGGGGTTCAAATCCATTACATGCCCTATCTCCTCATTCAGCCCGGAGAGGTGGTTATAAAAGTCTGATACCTTATCGATCTCTTTCGGGAAACACCTCCTTAGCTCCTCATGGAAGAGTTCAGGCTCTTCATATACGTCCACCCTCTCGTCAGGCAACACAACCTGGTAGGGGCTAGCGCCCTTTATCCCTGTATCCTTTGGCACTCCTATTTCATCGAAAAGAGTTCCAAGGGGGCCTCCTTTCAGGCCTGTTATAAAGGAAGGCCTTTCGTTAAGCGTATAACCATCTTTTTCATAAACGGGTGAACCCTCCCTGCCGGAAACTACCGCGACACTGAACCCCTTTTTTGCAAGGAGTGCTGCTGAGACCAGCCCGGAGATCTCGGAACCTATTATGAGTATGTCATACTTCGTCTCCACAGAATCTACATCTCCTCGTTAGATATGACCTTTATCCCCTCTCTCAACAGGAGGGCGGTCAAGACCCCTTTCCCGGATACAAGGACACCGTCCCTGTAAATCTTATGTATTCCGCAGGAAGGGCTCTTCTCCTTCAATATCACCGTCTTAGACTCAGCAAGCTTCGTTATCCTGAGAGACTCCCTCGCCCCTTTCAGGAACTCCTCTGTAATGTCTTTACCTTCTTCATCAACAACTCTTGCCCTGCCGTCCAGGACATCATCTCCGTCCCCGCCTACTATCTCCGCTGGAGGCCGTGGTACCGGAAGGCCTCCCAGTTGTTCGGGGCATAGGGGGATCAGTTTCTCTTTTCCTGAGATAGCGACTACCTTATCATCAAGCCTGTGCCCGCCATCATATCTACAGTGAATACCGGTAAGACAGGCACTTACAACGATTACAGACCCCCTATCGGCTGAAGCATGCATTGATGCACTCTACCATTTTGTTAGGATAAAATAAAGACCACCAGATTGAAATTGCGGAATAAATTTTATTAAGTCAGCTTTCTCAATTAAAGGTAAATTCAGTATGGATGTCCCCGTAATCCCCTAAGCACATGCCAGGGCAACCCTCATGCCTTCGCTTCACCTTGGTTTATCAAGGCTTTTTACTTAGCCTTGCCAAGCTGCTCGGATGGTTGTTTGATAGTATTTGTTTTAGAGTCATATCTTGTGGTATACAATAAGAAATCACATTAAACGTAGGGACTCCTAAGATTCTGAATTAAAACAAAAACACTATTCCAATTATGCCTACAAAATTCTTTACAAATCAGGATGGAAATAGCCTATTAAAAAAATTTGAAGGCGTATTTACCCATATGCAAAGCGTCCGGCACTTTGATGCTTTGGTAGGCTACTTCCGCGCTTCTGGTTATTTTAAGGTGAGGCCTTTTCTTGACAATATTCAAAGAATAAGAATCCTTGCCGGGATTAACGTTGATAAACTGACTGAGGAATTTCATTCAAAGGGGCAACTGTATCTTAAGAATCCTGACCGTACTAAAGAAGAATTTGTCAATGAAATCCTCTTAAATATTCAGGAAGCGGACTATGACGAGGAGACCGAAAAAGGCATTCTTCAATTCATTGACGATCTGATTAGCGAGAAAATAGAACTCCGGGCTCATCCCGATAAAAAGCTTCACGCTAAGATTTATATCTTCCGCCCCGCCTCTTTCAATGAGTATGCGCCGTGTGAAGTAATAACCGGTTCCTCAAACCTCTCGGATGCGGGACTCGGCACTAACCCTCATTCAAATTATGAGTTCAATGTAAGTTTACGCGATTATGACGATGTGAAGTTTGCAACCGATGAGTTTGAAAAACTATGGGAACAATCTCATCCTATTCTTAAAGCGGAAGCCGAAGGACTCCGTAACAAATCATATTTATCGGATGCCTTCACTCCATTCCAGATTTATATCAAACTGCTGATGGAATATTTCGGCAAGCGTGTAGAGTATGACCCTTACAACATTGATCTGCTTTTGCCTGACAAATACAAACGACTGAAATATCAAAGCGATGCAGCCAACCAGGGCTATGCAATGATGATGAAGCACAACGGCTTTATCCTTGCCGATGTGGTGGGCCTCGGCAAAACTATAATAGCGTGCATGATTGCAAAAAAGTTTATTTACGAAAATGGAACGCATACCAAGATTCTGATTGTTTTCCCGCCTGCGCTTGAATCTACCTGGCGAAAAACGATAGATGAATTTATGATTAAGAACCACATAGAGTTCATTACCAACGGCAGTTTGCATAAAGTCCTTGATTCTGGAAAACACCACCATGAATATTCCTCAGCCGACAGATACGATATGGTCATTGTGGATGAGTCGCACAAGTTCCGGAACGACTATACAGAAAGGTTTAAGCAGTTGCAGCAGATATGCAAGACAAAGAGAAGCCGTACCTCTGAAAGCGGGGATGACAATAAAAAAATCATCCTGGTTTCGGCAACCCCGCTGAACAACAGCCCGGAGGACATTGAAAACCAGATTTACCTGTTTCAGGAGCCGCGCAACTCCACGCTTGACATAAAAAATCTTCAGCAGTTTTTCAAGCCGCTGAAAGACGAATATAAAAAGCTCAGCCAGGAAACCCCGCTAAATATCAAGAAGGTAAAAAGAATCTTTGAGCATATACGCGATGGTGTTATAGAGCCACTGGTCATCCGCAGGACAAGAAAGGACATTGAGAACATTGAAGAATATCTGAAAGATTTGGAAGCGCAGGGTATAGAATTCCCTAAAATAAAAGGTCCCACAGCAGTACGATACGCCTTTGACGATGAACTCAGCCAGTTGTTTTATGACACCATCACTTACCTGACTTGTCTCGATGATGAAGGCAACCCGGTAGCAGGAATTGAATATTACCGCTACAGGGCCATTGAATTTCTTGCCAAAGAAGAACACCGCAAGCTTTATGGAGATGTTGGCTCCATATCAGCCCGCCTCGCAGCCATAATGAAGACACTTCTTGTAAAGCGTCTTGAAAGTAGCTTCTTTGCCTTCAAGCAGTCACTTGGGCGATTCCAGAAGGCAACCAACAATATGATAAAGTGGTTTGATAATGATCAAGTTCCCATTGCTCCTGATTTTGACGCCAATTCTTTCCTTGATGAGCATACAATGGAGGAACTGGAAGAGAAGATGAATACCAAAGGCGGGAATAACAAGCTATACGGAGAAAAAGATTTTTCAAAAGATTTTCTGCCAAAACTTAAAAAGGATAAAGAGTATATTGACGAGCTGGTAGACCGCTGGGAAAAAATCGGTGACAATGATCCCAAAATGGATGAGTTCATAGATAAACTTAAGAAGGAGTTTCTCTCTAAAAAAATTAATCACTCTGGTAAACTGGTAATCTTCACTGAATCTAAAGAAACAGCAGATGATATTTCCCGAAACCTTCAAAAAGAGGGATACTCTAAAATTCTTAGTGTGAACGCCTCTAACCGAAAGACTTTGCAGAATACCATTACTGAAAATTTTGATGCCAACTACGAGAACGATTGGAAAAACGATTACGATATAGTCATCACCACAGAAGTGCTCGCAGAAGGTATAAATCTGCACCGTTCCAATGTTATACTTAACTATGATGTTCCCTGGAACTCCACACGCCTCATGCAGCGGATAGGCCGCGTGAACCGTATCGGGACAAAAGCAAAACATATTTATGTCTATAACTTCTACCCAACCGATCATTCCGAAAACCAGATAAGGCTTTCGCACACCGCCATTAAAAAACTACAGGCATTCCATTCCGCCTTTGGCGAAGATAATAAGATTTACTCCATGATTGAAGAGGTGGGTGAAGGGGCGCTTTACGGGAGCCATATCAAGGAGGAAGAAAGTGAGATTCTGAAATATCTCGTTGAACTCCGCAACTTTAGAACAAGCTCTCCAAAAGAATACAAAAAGATCCAGAATATGCCTTTACGGGCAAGGGCGGGAAGAGAAGCATCGGCAGTGCCGGATAATGACTCTGTTGCCGGGTCCACTATTGTATACCTGAAAAGCCAGAATCATCCTGGTGTATTTTATCACGTCAGCCGTGAAAACAATCCTACCGAGATGTCATTCCTTGAAGCGGTGAAGATTTTCAAATGTGCGGAAGATGAAAAAGCTATCTCATTGCACAGCAGCCATCACAAGCATGTGCAGCAGGGGCTGGAGTTTTTTAGAGAAGACGCCAATCAGCAGGCAGTTCAGTCCCTTACCCGGAAACACTTTTCACCTGCGGAAAATGCGGCCATCTCCAATATTCAAATGATTATCGGCTCAGCGCCTACCGCACAGAAAAAAGCGGTCCTTGCTAAAGCAATAGAAACCATTATGGCCGGAGGGATAAAGGGCTTGACCAATGATATCAACAAATTTTTCAAGGCCAATTCACCTAAGGATTTGCAGGCCTTCATTGACAAACTTTTCATGGAAGTGCTGGACGGTTACAATCTGAAACCGGATGCTGAGAAAAAAATCGAGTCCGTTCGGGTCATTCATAAACCATTCATTGTCTTGTCCGAAAGCTTTTCTGGAGATGCTGAATAACTATGGCAAACCGTGAATCACTGCAAAAGGCGCTGAATGCCAATTACGATCTTACCTTCTTCCGCCAGCATGTCTTAGAGCCGGTGTTCGGCAGCAGTTTGACGATTTACAGTGCGCCGAAGGCAGAGTTAGTCAATCCTTCCGAAGCAAAGACGATAACAAACATAAAGCAATATGGGGAGGTTAGACTCTCTGATTACCGCCAGTTATACCTTTACGAAGTGGCCCTTGCCGAAAATGTGATCGTGGAAAGGAACAAGGTAAGCATCGGGGCGGTCATCAAAAGACTGATTGCGGGAAACAATGCCGTGCTTGTGAACTTTTACTATCCTCACCAGGCGGGTAAAAGCTGGCGGCTCTCCTTCATTGCCAAAGACCAGGTGATAGATGACGGAGAAATCAGAAAGACCGAAACACATCCCAAACGCTATACTTATGTGTTAGGCCCGAAGGAAAGCTGCCGCACCGCTGCCGACCGCTTTGCCAAGCTGTCGCTGGGAACCGATTTCACGGCAGATAAGCTGAAAGAGGCATTCTCTGTTGAAAAACTTTCAGAAAAGTTCTTTGAAGACTATAAATACATTCACTATAGCGGCCTCATTCAATATATTACAGGTGAACGAATTGTCAGAAAGGATAAGAAAGACATCTTTGAAAGAGTTCAAGATCCTTCCCCTCTATTTAAGGCAGTTTTCTTAAAAGGGAAAGGTGAAGATGATGCAAAAAAGGACGTAAGGGACTTTGTAAAGAAACTCCTTGGCAGAATAGTCTTCCTCTCATTTGTGCAGAAAAAGGGATGGCTCGGTGCGAGCGATGAGCGTTGGAAGGATGGAGATGCCAACTTCCTTCAAAGCCTGTTCGAGGCTTCGGGAGAGGGCAGCGACTTTTATCACAACTGGTTGAGAAAGCTTTTTTATGATTCACTCAACAACCCTCATCGTAAGGATGACGCATTTAAAATGCCGGACGGCAAAGCAGTAAAAATCCCTTACCTCAATGGCGGACTTTTTGAAGACGACGACCCAATCGGCATACTCACATTTCCGCCCAAGCTCTTTGCCGACCTCTTTGAGTTCTTTAACCAGTATAATTTCACCATTTACGAGGACAGCCCAGATGACCACACCGTTGCAGTTGACCCGGAAATGCTCGGCCATATCTTTGAAAACCTCCTTGAAGACAACAAAGACAAGGGCGCTTTTTATACCCCAAAAGAGATTGTCCATTATATGTGCCAGGAGAGTCTGATTGAATATCTCTGTACCAAACTGAATATTCAAAATACCGCTTCTTCTTACCAGGAACTTGGCAAACCACAAACCAATATGTTCGGGAATGAAGCCAGGGCAGGACAACTGGCGCTCATGCAGGGACATAAAACAGAATCAACAGGTATCACGCGCGAGGATGTGGAGCGCCTTATTAAGCATAAGGACGTCAGCGAAAACATTATACGGCGCGCAAAAGAAATCAACCGTTTCCTTGATGAATTAAAGATATGCGATCCTGCCATCGGCTCAGGTGCCTTCCCTATGGGATTACTCCACGAGATCTTTGATGCCAAACATCTGCTTTACCTGCACTGTCATTCTGAGCAAAGCGAAGAATCTTTCAATGCAGCACAAGTAAAACAAGGCATCATCCAGAATTCAATCTATGGGGTGGATATTGAAAAAGGGGCCGTTAATATCGCCCGTCTCCGTTTCTGGCTCTCCCTCATTGTGGACGAAGACCTCCCCCGCCCCCTGCCCAACCTGGATTACAAGATTGTAGTCGGAGATTCTCTGCTTCCAAAATTTGAAGGCGAGGTGGTGGACATTGATTGGGATACCAAATCCATTGGCGGCAAAGAGGCGCAGGCTGTGCTGGAAAAAATCCAGAAAGGGCTGAATGAGATTGTAAAAAAGCAGAAGCAGTATTTCGATGCGCCGGAAAAAGACAAGATGTCCCTCAAAGCTGAAATCCGCAACCTCAAGATGGATCTGCTCATTAACCAGCTTGCGCTTGATAAAATCAAATACGCCTTCAATAGCGCCATCACTCAGGATATGTTTGAGAAGACCAAAAAGAATACGGAGGTACTGCTGAGGCTAAAAGGTTTTGATAACACTATAAGAAAGCTGGAGCAATTAAAGAAGCAGCCGGATAAGCCACTTCAATTCTTTGACTGGAAACTCGACTTTCCGGAAATCATGAATCCGGCAGTAGCAGGGGAAAAAGAGGGATTTGACATCGCGATTGGGAACCCGCCGTATGTCTTCGCTCGGAATAGTGCCGCAAAAGGTTTAACTGAATTTAATAAGCGTTATTTCTATGACAACTACGAGCTTGCTGAATATCAGATTAACCTTTATCCGCTTTTCATCGAAAAGGGGACACAGTTACTTCACTCAGCAGGGATTCTTTCTTTCATAACACCAAACAACTGGCTCACAATCAATACCAATAAAACTCTGAGGAAGTTTGTTCTTGCCAGGTCGGGTGTCGTAATAGTTAATTTTTACGCCCGTGTATTTGAAAACGCCGATGTTGACAGTAGCATAATCATCTATCAGAAGTCCGGTGGGCGCAACACTGTCCGTTTGATGGAATACAGCAATGAGTTCCGATTCATTAAAGAGGCTGATTCAGACTTTTTCCTGAAACAGCGTGACCACGTTATTAATATTGAGGCTTTCAAAGGCAACGGCGGCATCTCCGACCTGATGTCTAAGATAGAGTCACAGTCAGACAGGCTGGGCTCAGTTGCTGATGTGAAGGCTGGATTGAAGGCTTACGAAGTTGGAAAAGGAAACCCGCCTCAAACCGAAAAAATGAAACGAGAGAGAATCTATCATTCAGTGAAAAAGGTTGATAGTAAATACATAAAATACTTGGACGGAAAGAATGTGTGCCGCTACAGACTGGATTGGAGCGGTGAATACCTAAAATATGGAAATAATCTGGCAGCGCCGCGCAAGGACTTTAGGCTTTACTCAACCAAGCGGATACTGGTGCGACAGATACCTGCCAAGCCGCCATATTGCATTAATGCGTGTATTGCGGAAGAGACATGCCTTAATGATCTAAATTCAATGAATATTATTAATATGACTGAATCCCCGGAAGCCATTTTGGGGATCATCAATTCGCGCCTGACCTCATTTTGGTTCCTCCATAAGTTCGGGAAGATGCAGAGAGAGACTTTTCCCCAATTCAAAGTCAATGAATTGGCTGAATTCCCTCTGCCGAAAAGGCGCAAGGATAAAGCAAATGAGATTGCCGAGATTTCAAGACAAATCCTTGCCGCCAAGCAGAAAAATACGCAGGCCGACACCTCCGCCCTTGAAAAGCAGATAGACGAAATGGTCTATGCCCTTTACGACCTCACGCCGGAGGAGATTGCGGTTGTGGAGGGGAGAAAATGACCATTACTGATCTCAAGGGTTATGAAGAGTTCCTGCGCGACCTGAAGGCGCGAATCCGCACGGCTCAAGTCCGGGCGGCTCTGGCAGTCAACAGCGAACTGGTGCTGCTCTACTGGCAGATTGGCCGCGACATCCTGACCCGACAGGAACAGGAAGGCTGGGGAGCAAAGGTTGTCGAGCGCCTGGCTGCCGACCTGTGCCGAGAGTTCCCGGATATGAAGGGTTTTTCGAGGGCGAATCTCATGTATATGCGGAGCTTTGCCGAAGCATGGGATACAGAGGAAATTGTCCAACAGCTCGTTGGACAAATACCGTGGGGGCAAAACATCACTATTATTACCAAGCTCAAATCCAGAAAAGAACGGGAATGGTATGCCCGGAAGGCCATCGAACATGCCTGGAGTCGCCCGGTTCTTGTCCATCAGATTGAAAGCGGACTGATCCATAGGCAGGGCAAGGCAATAACCAATTTTCACGCAACACTTCCTATGCCTCAATCCGACCTTGCACACGAGATGCTGAAAGACCCTTATACCTTTGACTTCCTGTCCGTGGGAGAAGAGGCCCACGAACGGGACATAGAAGGGGAACTGGTTAAACACATCACAAAATTCCTGCTGGAGTTGGGAACAGGGTTCTCCTTTGTCGGGAAGCAGTTCCATCTTGAGGTAGGGGGAGAGGATTTTTATATCGACCTGCTCTTCTACCACCTCAAGCTGCGATGCTACGTGGTGATCGAGTTAAAGGCGACGGCATTCCGGCCTGAATATGCAGGCAAACTCAATTTTTATCTTTCTGCGGTGGACGCAACGCTGCGACATGAAACCGACAATCCCACCATTGGCCTTATTCTCTGCAAAGACCGCAACCGGCTTATCGCCGAATATGCCCTGAAAGACCTGAACAAGCCGGTAGGCGTCTCGGAATACCAGCTTGTGGCTGCTATTCCCGAAAACCTCAAAGGAAATCTGCCAACGGTCGAGGAGTTGGAGGCGGAGTTGTCAGAGATTGGAGTTGTGGAGGGGAAGGGATAACGATATGATTAAAACATTACATGAGTTTAAGGATGTGATAAAATTGCGGAAGGTGAGATAACTATGAAAAAGCTTAGGCTTTATGTTGATACTTCTGTCTTGGGCGGGGTCTTTGATACGGAAGATCCCAGCCGTGTTGATACGGCGGTAAGATTTCTAAAGTCCATTTGCAATCGCTGTTTGTCATGAAGTGGATTATCTTGTTTCCTGGAATTACAAACATATGGTGAATATCTCCGTAAGAAGATTAATCAACAGCACAAATATAAAAATGGGCTACAACCCTATCGAAATTATATCGCCGGAGGAGGTGACGGGAGATGGAGAAGTGGAAATATAAATCGCTTGCATGGATTCACAAGGTTAGAGAAGAAGACTATAACAAGACGAAAAAACTGACCCCACATGAGCTTATCGAAAAAACCCGAAAGACTGCGGAGACTACTGCTCAAACGCTTGGATTGAAAATTATTCATGCAGGCGGACAACGTGCCTGAGATATAGGACGTATAAAGGGGACGCAACCTTAAGAAGCATTGGGCGATCACTGCTCTTCCTTAATCAACCCGATGCCTTTATGCCTCTTTAATATCTCATCCGCCAGGCGGTCTATGGCCTTCAAGACATCGTCATTAGGTTTTCCCTTGACCATGACAGGCTCGAGCATCTCCAGCTTCAGGGTGCTCAACATCCCTGTTATCTGCTCCACCATCTTTCCTCCCCACCCATAAGAGCCGATTATAGAGGCGAATTTCAGTTTAGGCCTTAAGGCGTTTACGAGAGAGGTTGCATAAACAACCCTTGGATGAGGGCCTACAAGGACTGTAGGTGAGGCGATCACAATGGTAGCCGCATCTATAAGGGACAGCGCCAGTTCCCCCATATCCGCACTCGTCAGATTGAACGGCGTAGCTGTAATCCCTCTCTCAATCAGGGCGTCTACGAGGTGATTGACCATCTTCTCTGTGCTTCCATGCATTGAAACATAAGGGATCACCACCTCATTCTTTACCTCATCGGAAACCCAGTCCTTGCATTCTGCAAGTATGGTCTCTGGCCTTGAATAGACCAGACCGTGGCTTGGAGCTATCATTTCGACATCCAGCCCCTTTATCATCTCCAGATGCTTCTTTATGCTCGTCCTGAAAGGCATCATTATCTCTGCATAATACCTCTTTGCCCCTTCGTATATCTTCGCTTCTTCATTAACAAAGAGATTGCTTTCCGCAAAATGGGAGCCAAGAAAATCGCAGGTAAAGAGGATCCTGTCCTCCCTGCTGTACGTGAACATAGTTTCAGGCCAATGGACCCACGGCGCCAGGATAAACTCAAGAGTCCTATCGCCCAATGACAGCGTATCTCTGTCCTTTATGGTCACAAACCTTTCTTCAGGGATTAAAAGGAGGTCCCTCAACATCTCTTTACATTTCGAGTTTGTCACTACCTTTGCATCAGGATAAAGCTCCAGTATCCTGGGTATGGTCCCTGAATGGTCCTGCTCGGCATGGTTGGAGACAACATAGTCTATCTTTTCTACATCAAGCTTCTGGAGATTGGCCAATAGCTCATACTCCTTGGCCGGGTCAACGGTATCTATGAGTACAGTCTTTTCACTCCCTTTTATAAGGTAGGAATTGTAACTGGTCCCATGAGGGAGCGGGATGAGTTCGTCAAAAAGCTTTCTATGCCAGTCAATGGCTCCAACTGCATATACTCCAGGTTTTAGCACTCTAACCGCCACCCTTACGCCTCCTTCTCAAACATCTCTTTCCCAGCCCCGCAAATAGGGCATACCCAGTCATCAGGAAGCTTCTCAAAGGGTGTCCCAGGCACTATCCCGGAATCCGGGTCTCCTTTTGCCGGGTCGTAGACATAACCGCATACTGCACATACATATTTCCCCATTTAGATTCCCCCAGTCAAGCGTTTTGTTATTTCAGCCACGTGCCTCCCCTGAAAACGGGCAATAGCCAATTCATTCTCGCTCGGCAAACGACTTCCGTCCCCGCCGGTAATGGTAGAGGCGCCGTAAGGGCTGCCCCCGGTTATCTCATCCAAGGTCATCTGCCTCTTTTCGGAATACGGGACTCCGACTATTATCATCCCTTGATGCAGCAGTGTTGTGTGGAAGCTGAGTATGGTCGACTCCTGACCGCCGTGCTGTGTCGCCGTAGATGTAAAGACACTCCCAACCTTTCCTATCAACGCACCGGACATCCACAATCCTCCCGTTGCATCAAGGAAAGTCCGCATCTGCGCACACATCATGCCGAAACGTGTAGGCGTCCCGAAGATAATTGCATCAGCCTCGGATAATGAGTCCATGGTTGCTGTCGGGATATGGGCAAACAGTTTTTTTGCCTCTGTTGCGCCTACCTTAGCCAGAATCTCATCCGTAAGCGTTTCAGGGACCTGAAGCAACTGCACCTTGGCGCCGCTCACCTGCCTGGCACCTTCAGCAACCGCATCTGCCATACGGTATATATGACCGTATAGACTCTGAAAAATGATGTTTACCTTCATACTTCCTCCAATTATAAAAAATAGCAAGAGGCCGAAACAGCCTTTAGCCTCTTGCCTATTATCTTTCACCTGAAAATACCATCTTTACCCCATCCCCACCCTAACCCTCCCCTTGAAGTGGAGGGAACGAAGAAGTTTCCTCTCCCTCAGGGAGAGGATTAAGGTGAGGGTGGGGTTAATTTTCATCCTTATTTGTGAGTTACAGACTCATGGATGTTTCATTTGCACGTGCATTCCGATGACTTTTTCCCACACCCGCTGCATACACCGTTCTTGATAGGCGCACCGCATTTCTTACAGGGCGCACATCCGCATACCTGACACATAAAGATCACCTCCTTTACAGACTATATCAAAGTAATGCCATGTAATCGGAGGTTGTCAAGTGGGATAAAATTAGAATAAGCTGTGGGGATGAAAGGTATATTGCAGAAAAGCCGGTTACTCCAGCCCTCTTGATGCCATCTCCACGGCCTTGAAGAGGGCAGTGGCCTTGTTGACGGTCTCCTGGTATTCGGAGGGAGGGTCCGAATCGGCAACAATACCGGCCCCTGCCTGCATATAGATGGTATCACCCTTTATAAACATTGTCCTGATGGTGATGCACATATCCATGTTCCCGGAAAAGCTTACATATCCGAGACATCCGGCATAGGGTCCCCTCCTGGATGTCTCCAGCTCCTCTATTATCTCCATCGCCCTGACCTTCGGGGCGCCGCTTACAGTACCAGCAGGGAAGGTAGCCCTTAGGACTTCAAAGTTGTCGATCCCGCCCTTCAGCCTCCCCCTTACATTGGAGACTATGTGCATTACATGGGAGTACCTCTCAACAGTCATCAACTCCGTGACATGGATGCTCCCGACCTCGGAGACCCTCCCTATATCGTTCCTGCCCAAGTCCACAAGCATTATATGCTCGGCCCTCTCCTTTGGATCGGCAAGGAGTTCCTTTTCCAGGGCCTTGTCCTCTTCATCAGTTTTTCCTCTGGGCCTCGTTCCTGCGATAGGCCTCACCTCTACATTCCCGCCCTCGACCCTGACGAGGATCTCAGGAGACGTACCGATAATCTTCAGGTCATCAAGCTTCAGGTAATACATGTAGGGAGATGGATTTATAAGTTTAAGGGCCCTGTAGATATTGAACGGATCTGCTTTAAGCTCCGCCTTAAAACGCTGGGACAATACCACCTGGATTATATCCCCTGCCTTTATGTAATCCTTGGCATTATTGACCATTTCAAGGAATGCCTCTTTTGGAATCTCAGGGAGTATGGAAGCCATTCCCCCCTCTTTTTGTTCCCTTGCCGGAAAAGGCGCTTTCAGCCTTTCTATAATTGCATCTATCCTTGCTGTGGCAGCCATATAAGCGGAGTCCACATCACCGTCTATATGGGCATTGGAAACCACCTTTATCCTGTGCTTAAGGTTGTCGAATATAAGGATTGTATCGGTTATGGCAAAGACAGCATCATCTGTCTGCAAGGTATCGTCGGCCCTGTTTCCTATATCCTCAAAAAACCTGACCATGTCGTAACCAAGGAACCCCACGGCGCCGCCATAAAAACGCGGAAGCTCAGGGAGGTTGACCGGCCTGTATACCTCAAGCAGCTTCTTAAGCTCCGATAGGGGGTCACCCGATTCAAACGATTCGGTCACGGAATCCCTGGATATTGTAATCTTGCTTCCTTTACATTTGAATATAATGGATGGATTTGAACCGAGGAATGAGTATCTGGCCCACTTCTCTCCCCCCTCCACACTCTCCAGGAGGAACGAGTAGTTGCCAGTGTCTATCTTCAGAAAGGCGGTCACTGGGGTCTCCATATCGGCCATTATCTCTTTATAGACCGGGATGAGGTTCCCCTCTTTAGCCTTTTCTCTGAACTGTTCTAAACTTGGAAAGTACATTTCTAAACCTTATTTTGACACAGATTTACACTGATTTTAATATGATTTTCACTGTGTAAATCATAACTTATCTGTGCTTATCTGTGTCCAATGCATGTGTTCTTTAAGTCTGGTGGCTTTTAGTCTTTATGTTTATCCAATAATAATTATTTCCGTATCATCAGGCATCCCTGCCTTCTCAAATTCCTTTTTTACGACATCACCCACTTTTCCCATTGAAAAAAGGGACGAGCCTGGAATGGCTATGGCAAGCCTGGTGAATTTAAGCCTTGCAACAGTTTTTACAAACTGAGATAAAAGCCCCTGAAACCTTTTCCCGTCAAAGATCTTGCTGTCCCCCAGGCCGAAGAGGAGAAGCCTCGGAGCTGAGATACGTCCATCGGTAGACATAAGGAGCGACTCACCTTCCAGCCCGCTTACGGCTCCTTGCAATATTAACCTGGACAGCGCCCCGTTCATCCTCCAGTCCACCAGACCGGAAGCTCCTCTTAGAGGTCTTTCGTCCTCGAAGAACGGCAGGGCAAGGATCTCCGCATCAACCTTGTCAGCCAGACAAGAAGCCTCTTTAACCATTACCCTTCAACCTTCCGCAAAGGTATCCTTTCCGCTATCTTATCCAGTATACCGTTTATAAAGGCCCCTGAATCCTCTGTCCCGAACCTCTTCCCAAGCTCTATGGCCTCGTTAATCGTTACAGTAGAAGGGATGTCTTCCCTGTAAAGCATCTCGTATACAGCCAGTCTCAGGATATTCCTGTCCACTACGGCCATCCTGGCGAGCCTCCAGTTAGAGGCCGTATCTTCAATGAGCTTGTCAATCTGATCCGAATGCTCAGAGGTCCCTCTTGCAAGGTCTTCACAGAACTCTTTGGTCTCCTCCTGAGGTATTGATTCCTGGAGCTCCCAAAAGGCCTTGATCGCCTTATTTACATCGGCCTTGACCATATCAAGCTGGTAAAGGAGCTGGAGTGCAAGCTCCCTGCCTCTGCGGCGGCTACTCATCACTCCACCTGCTAGAAATTGAGAGGTTGAGAAGCTGGGAGGTTGACATATCCAAGCAGTTTCTCAACTTCTTGTCCTCGAAACTTCTCATCTTCCGTTTATTACAGGTACTTTTCAATCAGTATCTCCGCGATCTGGACGGCATTAAGGGCCGCACCCTTCCTGATATTGTCCGCCACAATCCACATATTTATGCCGTTCTTAATAGACTCGTCCTCTCTTATCCTGCCGACAAATGTCTCATCGCATCCGGCTGCATCAAAAGGCATGGGATAAGCCTTATTTGACGGGTCGTCCAGCACCTCCACGCCCGGCGCCTTCTTCAGTATCTTTCTTACCTCGTCAGCAGTAATCTTTTTAGCGGTTTCGATATTAACCGATTCGGAATGGCTGAAAAAGACGGGGACCCTTACCGTTGTGGCGGTAACCTTTATAGAGTCATCCTCCATTATCTTCTTGGTCTCATTTATCATCTTCATCTCTTCTTTGGTATATCCGTTATCCAGAAATACGTCTATCTGGGGGATAAGGTTGAAGGCTATCTGGTAAGGGAATATGGACGGCTCTATATGCCTTCCACTAAGAAGATCAGCGGTCTGCGTTGCCAGTTCCTCCATCGCCTCCCTTCCTGCACCGGATGTTGCCTGATAAGTGGAGACGACAACCCTCTTTATCTTTGCAACATCGTGGATCGGCTTGAGGGCTACAACCATCTGTATCGTGGAACAGTTGGGATTGGCAATTATCCCCTTCTTTTTATACTGGGCTATGGCATGGGGGTTCACCTCAGGTACCACAAGAGGGACATCCTTGTCCATCCTGAACTGGCTGGTGTTGTCAATGACAACGGCCCCTGCCTTTGCCGCTATAGGCGCATAAATGGCAGATACCGAGGCCCCTGGTGAAAAGAGGGCTACATCGATCCCTTTAAAGGAGTCCTTCTTCAACTCCTCCACCTTTATCTTCTTTCCCCTGAACTCAAGCTTAGTGCCTGCGGAACGACCCGATGCCAGGAGCTTCAGCTCCTTTACAGGGAAGTCCCTCTCCTCAAGGATACGCAACATCTCCGTGCCGACTGCTCCTGTGGCCCCTACCACTGCCACGTTGAAAAGCCTCCTCTCGGCGACCTTCGTTTTAACGGCCTTTGTTGCCGGAGCTTTAACCTTGGTAGCCGCCTTCTTCGCAGGTTCACCCTTTTTCACAGCTTTTTTCTCAACCTTTTTTATCTCAGCCTTCTTCTTTGCAACAGCCATAATATTCTCCTCTCCTGCTTCCTATATTTCTTCCCTTACCAGCCTTCCCATTTCCTTAGTCCCTACCAGCTTCATCCCCGGCATTATCTGAAGCCGAGAAAACTTCGGATTGCTGCCAAAAAAGCCCTTCCTTCCTCTATTTTAAGTGACGCCACCGGCTCGATTATCTCTTCCTCAATATCGTAATCGGCAATCTCCCTGATCTCCCTCGCATTGATCAGCATTCTGTGGTACTTTGGCTCAATCCTGCCAGGCTTGGCAAAATAATAGCCAAAAGCAGATTCAACTGCCGAATGTTTCACAACCTCAATCCCTTCAGACTTTAAAAGGGCCTGGGCAGCATAAAACATGGAATAATAAATCTTGCTGGCGGCGTCCGGCATATAGCCATCTTTCATTAACGCTTCCGCCACTTCCAGCGCATGTTCAGCCTTCTCCAAATATTTTTTGACTTCATCAGTCACAGAGAGACCCCTTCTCTCTCCACATTCCTGTAAAAAGAATATCCCTTCTCAGCGGCGCTTCTGAACCGTGATTCTGCAAATACTTTCAAAGAAATGATCGGCCTAAAGTCATGATCCCACATGACGCTATAGGCAGCATCACTCAGTTTATTCTCGATTTCCGGATTCTTTTCATCAACCAATGCTACGAGATCAAGGTCTGAATCCTGGGTTCCTTCCCCTCTGGCCCTTGACCCAAACAAAATAAGTCTCTTGAGATGTCCCAGGACTTCGTCGGAAAGTCTTCTTTTAAACTCCAATACCAACTGCCGATCTTTTTCTTCCATACTTTACTTTTCCTTGAGCTTACATATAGTTTAGATTTCTTCCCTCACAAGCCTTCCCATCTCCTTAGTACCTACCAGCTGCATCCCAGGCTGCATTATGTCCCCGGTCCTGTATCCCTTCTCCAATACTCTAAGAACAGCATCTTCTATAACATCAGCGGCCTTCTCGTGGTTGAACGAGTACCTTAGCATCATGGCCACCGAAAGGATTGTAGCAATAGGGTTTGCCTTGTCCTGTCCCGCTATGTCAGGGGCGCTTCCGTGGATCGGCTCGAATATCCCGACCTTCCCGCCTATGCTCGCTGAAGGAAGCATTCCTATGGAGCCTGTCAGCATGGATGCCTCGTCGGAAAGTATATCACCAAACATGTTCTCTGTAACTATGACGTCAAACTGCCTCGGATTCCTTATAAGCTGCATGGCGCAGTTGTCAACGTACATATGGCCAAGCTCTATATCTGGGTACCCCTTATGGACTTCAGAAACTACCCTCCTCCATAGCTCCGTTGACTCAAGGACATTCGCTTTATCAACGGATGTAACCTTCTTCCTCCTCTTTCCAGCCACATCAAAAGCAACCTTGGCGATCCTTTCGATCTCAGGAGTCGTATAGGTAAGGGTATTTACACCCCTCTCAGTCCCGTCAGGAAGCTTCTCAATCCCTTTGGGCCTCCCGAAATAAAGGCCTCCCGTAAGCTCCCTAACTACCATTATGTCTATCCCTTCCACAACCTCTCTCTTTAAGGTGGAGGCATCGGCAAGCATAGGGTAAACCTTGGCAGGCCTCAGGTTTGCAAATGTCCCAAGGACCTCCCTGAGTCCAAGAAGCCCTCTCTCCGGCCTTATGGAATAATCAAGCCCTTCCCACTTGGGCCCGCCAACCGCTCCTAAAAGAACCGCATCGCTTTCCTTGACAAGCCTTTGTGTTGCCTCAGGGAAAGGCCCGCCTGTTTCATCTATGGCGCAACCCCCAATCAATCCCTCCTCAAACTCGAAGGAGATGTTAAACCTGCTCCCTACCTTCTTCAGAACCTCTACCGCCTCAGGGGTAATCTCCTTTCCGATCCCATCCCCCGGCAAAACAGCTATCTTATACATCCTTCCTTGCTCCTTTCTCACGTCTAACGTCTCACTTGCTTTTTCGCCACATGCTGCATAAGGCCGCCCGCATTTATAAGCTCCTGCATGAAAGGCGGGATCGGCTGGGCCTTGTAAGTTTTACCCTTTGTAATGTTTTTGATCTCTCCTGAATCTACATCCACCTCCACCTCATCCCCAGCGAAAATATCATCAGCCGCCTCAACAGACTCGAATATCGGGAGCCCCATATTGAAGGCGTTCCTGTAAAATATCCTGGCAAACGACTTGGCAATAACGCAGGAGACGCCTGCTGCCTTAATGGCTATAGGGGCGTGCTCCCTCGATGAGCCGCAGCCGAAGTTCTTGTCAGCCACAATTATGTCTCCGGCCGTCATCTTCTTCATGAACTCCTTGTCCGCATCCTCCATGCAGTGCTTTGCCAGCTCCGCAGGGTCCGATGTGTTCAGGTATCTGGCAGGTATGATTGCGTCTGTATCTATGTCTGCTCCGAATTTATGCGCCTTTCCTCTCAGCTTCATATGGCTCCCCTTTAATTATTTTCACCGGGGCCAGTTCCCGCCCCACGGCCAGCCACTCCGTTCCTCCGTTGCTGGCTTTTTGACCAATTAGTATAAACAAAGCTGAAGTGAAAATCCACAAATAATTAAAGAGTGAAACTGATGCGTTTGCAATAAGACAGTATAACCTCAATTCCATCCTCCTTGACATATTCATATCCGTATGGGATTTTATAGGAATAGATAATTGATGGTATAGTAAAAAGTCCCAAGATGTCACCCTGAACCCTTCGCCTTTGTCACCCTGAGTAAAACGAAGGGGCTCGGTTTGCGGCTCAGGATAAACTCCGTGAAGGGTCTCGTATTAAATTGAAAAGATAGATTCTTCGCTTCGCTCAGAATGACAAATTAACGGTTTTTACGACTTTATAACGCATATGAATTGGGAAAAACAGATATTAAAAATAGTCCTGCTCCTCATTTCGATAATAACCTACGGAGTGGCCGGGCTTATGATCATTGAAGGGTGGACGTTCCTCGATACCCTTTATATGACAATTATTACCATGTCTACCGTGGGTTACAGGGAGGTCCACCCCCTTTCAACAGCAGGGACGGTCTTTGTCATAACCCTCATAATCATGGGAGTGGGGTCTTTCCTTTACATAATTACAAGCACTGCGGAATATGTTGTTGCGGGACACCTTTTCGGCGCATTAGGGAGGAGAAAGATGAAGAAGGAGATAGACTCTTTAAAAAACCACTATATCATATGCGGCTTCGGCAGGGTCGGACAACAGGTTGCCGCTGAGCTCAAAAGGGAAGGTGTTCCTTTTGTCATCATTGACAGCAACCCCGGGTCTATCGAACGCTGCGCTGCGGAAGGATATCTTTATATCCGGGAGATGCCTCAAATGACGCGGTCTTGAAAGAAGCGGGGTTAGAACGGATCAAGGGGCTCGTAACGGCAACGGATTCCGATGCAGACAATGTTTATATAACCCTGAGCGCTAAAAACCTGAGAAACGACATATTCGTAGTGGCAAGGGCAAATATTGAAAGTTCGGAACAAAAACTCCTCAAGGCAGGGGCGGACAGGGTCATCTCTCCATACAGCATAGGAGGTCGCAGACTTGCCAGCCTCCTTTTGCGTCCGACGGTGGTCGAATTTCTGGACGTCGTCATGCACAGCACTGAAATAGAACTAATAATGGAGGAGGTGGCTGTCCACAGGAATTCGCCATTCGTTGGCGCGGCGATGACGGACGCAAGGAACAGGTGCATGACAGGTGTGAATATCCTGGCAATAAAGAAAAAAGGCGAAAACAGGATGATCGCCAATCCTTCCCCTGAGATCGTCATAGAATCAGGCGACAGGCTCGTAGTCTTTGGTACGAGAGAACAGCTTAAAGAATTGGAAGGGCTGGCCTAACAGACCGGTTTTGAATCTCTTATAAGACATCATAGAATTCATCTCCCAACCTACATCATTTTTTTAATGACTTTTTCCTTCGTCTTTGGTATATAATCAACGTCTCACTCATAATTGTATACTGTATACAATTTAATATTCTTTTTTAGGAGGAAGTAAATGGAAACTATGGTAATGCTGTCCCCCGTTGCGGGGGTGGTAGGCTTGGTTATCGCCTACCTGATTTATCTCCACATCGCAAAGCAGCCTGTGGGAACTGAAAAGATGAAAGAGATATCCGACATGATCCATGAAGGGGCAATGGTCTATCTGAAGAGGCAGTCTTCAATTGTTGCGATCTTCATGGTAGTGATTTTTATCGCCCTTTCGGTATTCATCAAGCCGTATGGTTTTCAAACCGCAATTGCCTTTGTTCTCGGCGGATTATCATCCATGGCGGCAGGTTTCTTCGGGATGATGGGAGCCACCAAGGCCAATGTAAGGACTGCCCAGGCAGCAAACTTATACAAACCGGATACTGCCAAGGCCCTTTCAAACGCCTTTAACGGGGGCGCTGTCATGGGACTTTCAGTGGCAAGCATAGGCCTCCTTGGCGTAGGCATTCTGTTTATTATTTTTGGCGGAGACCCTAAGACCGCTGCCATCATCAACGGCTATGCAATGGGCGCCTCATCAATAGCCCTCTTTGCCAGGGTTGGCGGAGGTATATACACAAAGGCGGCAGATGTCGGCTCTGACCTGGCAGGCAAGATTGAAGCAGGCATACCTGAAGACGACCCAAGGAATCCCGGAGTGATAGCAGATAATGTCGGTGACAATGTCGGCGACGTGGCCGGATTGGGAGCTGACATATTCGAATCGTATGTTGGCTCAATAATTGCCACAATAGCCATAGGAGCTACCATTTCCGCAGTCAGCCTAGCCTCACTAGGCTCAACAAAGCCTACCCTGATGGCCCTTCCGTTGCTTCTCGCCTTTGTTGGGCTTATTGCCTCTCTGCTTGGCGTGGCATCCATGCGGATATTGCAGAACTGGAATCCGGCAGCAGCCTTGAGATATGCAACGTTCATAGCAGCAGGGCTCTTCCTTATATTTGCCTACTTTGTGGTAAACGGCCTTCAGATGAATATCAATGTTTACTGGGCTGTATTTATCGGCTGCGTGGGCGGGATGGCCATAGGTCTTATCACCGAACATTTTACTTCAGGAGGCCCTGTCAAGAGAATTGCAGAGGCGAGCCTTACCGGGCCTGGTACAAATATCATCTCAGGGCTTGCAGTTGGCCTGGAATCTACGGCATTGCCTGTTATTTCCATTTGCATAGCGATCTTTGTTGCAGATTATACAGCGGGACTTTACGGAATTGCTATAGCAGCAGTGGGGATGCTGGCAACAACAGGGATCATCATGAGCGTTGACGCATATGGCCCTATCGCAGATAACGCAGGCGGGATATCGGAGATGGCGGGCCTTGGCAAAGACGTCAGGAAGGTGACCGACGGCCTCGACGCCCTTGGAAACACAACAGCAGCCATAGGAAAAGGGTTTGCCATAGGCTCAGCGGCCCTTACGGCCCTTGCATTGTTTGCTGCCTATTCCCAGGCTATCAGTGACAAAACTGGAGTACCATTCAATATCCTGCTCAACGATTCAAAGGTTGTCGTAGGTCTTTTCATAGGCGGGATAATCCCGTTCTTTATAGGCGCCCTTACAATGACATCCGTTGGCAAAGCTGCATTCGAGATGGTTAATGAGATAAGGAGACAGTTCAAGGAAATCCCAGGACTTCTCGAAGGGAAGCCTGGCGTAAAGCCTGACGTGGCAAAGTGCATAGACATATCCACCAGAGCCGCCCTTCGCGAGATGATCCTCCCTGGGGTACTTGCAGTTGCGGCCCCTGTAATCGTTGGATTTACTCTTGGCGCCGCAGCCCTCGGCGGTATGCTGGCAGGTGCGACAGTGACCGGCGTTCTCCTCGCCATATTCATGGCCAACGCAGGCGGGGCATGGGACAATGCAAAGAAGCTTATAGAAGGCGGAGTTCACGGCGGTAAAGGCTCAGATGCCCACAAGGCAGCAGTTGTCGGTGACACAGTAGGCGACCCGTTCAAGGACACATCAGGACCTGCAATGAACATCCTTATAAAGCTGATGTCCATTGTTTCATTGATTATTGCACCGTTATTGGTTTGATTGTAAAGAAACAAATATTAGAGTAACTCCCCTCAATCCCCTCTTAACCCAAGAGGGGAAGCTTTAAATCCCCCCTCTTAAGATAAGAGGGGGTGAGGGGGCGTTATGATACAATCGAATAGCGGACTGACGCGCTTGGCAGAAAAAGCCGGGAGAGAGGGCCAGTTAAGGCAGAAATGCCTTGACTGGCCTTTTTTATTTTGGGGCTAAAGGATTACCAATGGCTAAAATCATAATATTTACAGACCTCGACGGCTCTCTACTTCACCCAAAGACGTACTCATTTGATGAGGCAAGGCCTGCCCTAAAACTGATAAGAGAAAAAGGGATACCTCTTGTCCTCTGTTCCAGCAAGACCAGGGCAGAGATGGAGGTATACAGGGAAAGGCTTGATAATTCGCATCCATTTATCTGCGAAAACGGCGGAGGGATATTTATCCCAAAGAGCTATTTTGAGTCTGTAGGGTGGGCTGTGCCCACCATTTCTTCCGGCGAATATGAAACCATTGTCTTAGGAAGTCCTTATCAGGAGATAAGAAAAGCCTTCCTTGAATTAAAACTGGAATTAAATGCAAAAGTAAAAAGCTTCGGCGACATGACCGAGAGAGAGGTTGCCGCTATCTCCGGCCTTACCGAGGAAGAAGCAACACTCGCAAAGCAGAGGGAGTTCGGGGAACCTTTTATTTTTGAAGGGAAGACAGATGAAACTTTCCTGAAGGCTATTGAAGAAAGGGGCCTTCACTGGACGCAAGGCCGATTCTTTCACATCATGGGGGAAAACGACAAAGGAAAAGCAGTAAAGATATTGAAGCATCTTTATGGAAAGGCATTCGGAGAGGTCATCACAATCGGTCTCGGCGACGGCTTCAACGACCTGCCTATGTTGAAGGAAGTTGACCATCCGGTGCTCATCCCAAAAGAAGACGGGAGCTATGACTCAAGAGTTGATCTTCCAAATTTAACCAAAGCGAAGAGAATAGGGCCTTCAGGGTGGAATGAGGAGGTGCTTCTCGCCATAAAAAGGTTGACAACTTCCCGATAGTGGCACTATGATAAAAACAATGAAAAGAAGACATCGCATAGGTTGCTTGCTTTTCTCTATCTGCTTCTTCATCTACGCAGTATCTCCCCTTTCAGCTATATACCAGCAGAGGGAGGTTATAGGCCAAACGACTTCCGCAGTTAACGGCATCAGGCTGCTTGTTGTTGAACTTTTGCTCTACCCTCCTGCCCAAGAAGATGACGGCACCGGGACTTCCTCCCGCGTCCTGCTCAAAAAAAAGCGGGCTACCCTGTCGCCGGACAAGTTAAAGATTTCAAAGAAACAGCTGAAAAACAACATTGTCGCATCAAACAGCATCATCACATCCGAAGCCCCTTGTGTATGGATAGTTGCCCAGGATGAGGAGACTAAGCTTCAAAACGGCTCCCATCATACGCATTCAGGCCTTTCACCTCCTTCAGCCTAATAAACCTTCCAACAAAGCCATAATCTACCGCCGAGGAGCGGAGACGCTGAGAAATGCATTTTGAAATTTAACAGCTTTTCTCTGTGCCTCTGCGTCTCTGCGGTTAATCACTGTTTTTAATCCAATTAATTATTCATGGAGGAAACCAATGAAAAGATTTCTAAGTCTTACTTTAGTCTTAATGACTGCGATACTTGTAACAGGATGTCCAAAGAAACCAACCATTGTAAAGGAAGAGGCAAAGGCGCCAGCCGCAGACATAAAGGTCCAGGAGGAAAAGGCAAGAAAGGAAGCTGAGGAAAGGGCAAGAGCCGAGGCAGAGGCTAAGGCAAGGACCGAGAAAGAAGCCGAAGATAGAGCAAAAAAGGAAACAGAGGAAAAGGCAAGAAAAGAGGCTGAGGCAGTAAAGGCGTTTAGGGTCGAGGATATCCACTTCGACTATGACCGTTACGATATCAAAGAAAGGGACAGGGAGACCCTAAAATCCCTGGCGGAGTGGCTTCAAAACAATAAGGATGTAAAAATAGAGGTAGAGGGGCACTGTGATGAAAGAGGAAGCAACGATTATAACCTTGCACTGGGTGAGAGGCGTGCCCATAGCGTGGAGCAATATCTCGTAACTCTGGGCGTAAACGGATCAATGATAACATCTTTAAGTTACGGCGAGGAGAAACCCCTTTGCGCAGAATCCACTGAGGACTGCTGGTGGAAGAACAGGAGGGTGCATTTTGCTATTAAAGATGCGAGTTGACAAACCACTGAATCAGAGAGGCCTCTCTTTTAAAAACATTGAAGAAATAATGACCAGGAGCGATACATGAAAAAGGCTTTTCTATTTGCCACATCTTTAGCGGTCGGATTCTTCACTGCGACTGGCAGTTTCCAGACCGCTCACAAAACCGAACAAGATATAAGTCCGCCTGTTATCAAAACCTCCAAGGAAAGTTACAAGGAGATAACCGGCGTCATAAAACCAGGAGAGACCTTCTTCGACATCTTCAAGAGGCTCAGCCTGGACATCAGAGACCTTTTTCTCATGAAAGAGGCATCCGCCAATATCCACAGGCTGAGAAATATCACCGCGAACCGTCCTTATAAACTCATGGTAGACGAGAAGAATCGGGTTCAATCATTCAATTACAGCATTAATGATGACCTTTCTCTGAATATCGTGCGGGATGAAAGAGGTTTCACGGCAGAAAAAGTTGAAGTTGCATATGAAAGAAGAACAGGTCAGATAGGCGGTGTTATAAACGACAGCCTTATCTCATCAATAGGCGAAGGCAGGGAAAGACTTTCGCTTGCACTCAACCTGTCGGATATATTCGCATGGGACATAGATTTCTCGACAGAGCTTAGAAACGGCGACACGTTCAAGCTCATTGTCGAAGAGCTCTACCATGAAAACGAGTTCAAAAGATACGGCGACGTAATAGCCGCAGAATTTGTAAATAACGGGAAAAGCTATCGGGCATACAGGTTTGAGCATAACGGCAAGGCCGGTTATTATGACGACGAGGGGAATACATTAAAGAGGGCATTTCTAAAGGCTCCGCTGAATTTCAGGCGGATCAGCTCCGGTTTTTCCACCGGCCGTTTTCACCCTGTCCTGAAAAGATACAGGCCGCATCATGGGATCGACTATGCTGCGCCTGCAGGCACTCCTGTGTCAGCCGTGGGAGATGGCACTGTGACATTTTCAGGATACAAAGGGGACTATGGCAAACTTGTGATGATAAAGCACCCTAATGCTTACAAGACATACTATGGCCACCTGTCAAGGATCGGAAAAGGCGTTGCCCCCGGAGTCAAGGTCGGCCAGGGTGAGGTGATCGGATATGTCGGGGCCACAGGGCTTGCAACTGGCCCGCACCTGCATTACGAGATGAGAGTTAATGAAACACCGTTTAACCCTTTAAGGCTTAAAATCCCCAGCGGGGAGCCGATACCAAAGGCATTGATGGTTGAATTTGAAGAATTGAAGGATCAGATGAGCGAGAGTCTTGCGTCCATCGCCCCCTCGATAATAACGGCAAAAAACAATGAGACAAGAAATAGCTTATGAGCAGGGAACGTCTGTTAAATATCTTCAATTCTGCACTATTTGCAGCAGACCCTTATAATGCTGTTAAGAAGACGATCAAGATCACAGACAATAGGTTGAAGGTCAATGATTCTGTCTATGATTTAAAAGACTTCAACAGAGTCATTGTGATTGGCGCAGGAAAAGGAACCGCCCTTATGGCCCAAGCAGTTGAGGAGACAATAGGTGATAGGCTCGATGAGGGTATCATAATCGTGAAGTACGGCCACACCTGGCCGCTTCAAAAGATAAAACAGATTGAGGCAGGACACCCCATTCCTGACGAGGCAGGAGTGAAAGGGACGGAGGAGATCGTCAGGCTGCTTGAAAAGGCGGATGAGAAGACCCTTGTAATCTGCCTTCTTTCCGGCGGGGGCTCTGCCCTGCTGGTCTCGCCTGCCGATGGGATAACTCTCAAAGACAAGCAGGTTGCGACAGACCTCCTTCTTAAATCAGGGGCTACGATAGACGAATTAAATGTCGTCAGAAAACATCTTTCCAAGGTTAAGGGCGGGAGACTGGCCCAAACCGCTTTCCAATCCACCATCCTTACCCTTGCGCTGTCGGACGTGATAGGGGACAGGCTGGATGTCATTGCCTCCGGCCCGACTGTGGCTGACGGCACTACATTCCTGGATGCAGTTAACGTCATCCAAAAATATGACCTGGTAAAAAAGGTCCCTGAGAGAGTGATTCATCTTCTGCTTAAGGGTACAGTCGGGAAGCTGCAAGAGACCCCAAAGAAAGGCGATTTGTGTTTTAAAAATAAGGAGGCCATCATAGTTGGAAGTCTCAAACAGGCCCTTAATGCTGCAAGGAGCGAGGCAAATAAGTCGGGGTTTGACACGGAGGTTGTAACGGATAAACTTCAGGGAGAGGCGAGGGATGCGGCAAAGTATCTCGCTGAGATCGCTCTATTGGTGAAAAAGTCTCATAAAGGCATCAGGCCGAGATGCCTTTTATCTGGAGGAGAGACGGTGGTTACAGTAAAAGGTGACGGCCTCGGTGGAAGGAACCAGGAGCTGGCCCTGGCCTTTGCACTTGAAATAGAAGGGACTGACGGAATTACCATGCTTTCTGCCGGAACCGACGGGACTGATGGGCCTACCGATGCAGCAGGTGCGGTAGTTGACGGAGAGACTGCGGCCTTTGCTAGGAAACTTGGAGTTGACCCCGATAAATACCTTGAAAACAACGATTCGTATAATTTCTTTAAGAAGATAGATCAGGGGCATCATCTGATAACCGGCCCCACAGGGACAAACGTAATGGATGTGCAGATCATCATGGTGGAATGAGGTTTTGTCAAAAGAGCAGTCCTGTGGTATAGTTCAAAAAAATCAATAGCGGACGGACGCGCCTGGGCATTTTCAGGAGAGAGGGGTGGCAGTTAAATATCATGTATGGTATTGCTGTCGCCCTTTTTTATTTTATACACGAGGTGATTTAGTGGAGGTATCGGAGTTCTTTCTAAAACTGCTTGTTATTATCATTTCTGCCAAGTTCTTTGCTGAGGTATTTTCCTACCTGAAACTGCCTTCCGTTCTTGGCGAGGTCATTGCAGGGATCATCATTGGCCCCAGTTTATTTGGTTTTATTCAGCCAGAGGCGACCTTTCACCTCCTTGCTGAGATAGGGATACTCCTTCTACTCTTTGAGGTAGGGCTTGAGACCGATGTTGGGCAGATCATAAAGGTGGGAGTCCAATCCACCATGGTGGCAATCACCGGTGTTGTAGCCCCTTTCTTCTTAGGGTTCTGGCTGACCTATTATATCTTTGACCTGGCATTGATACCGTCACTTTTTGTTGGCGGGACAATGGTTGCCACAAGTATCGGGATCACCGTCAGGGTCCTGGTTGATTTAAAGATGCAACATACAAGGGTTTCCAAGATAGTCCTCGGCGCAGCAGTCCTTGATGACGTGATCGGTGTGGTAATCCTTGCGGTACTCTATGACTTTGCAGTAAAAGGGACGGTCAGCATAGCAGACACGGCAAGGATTCTTGCTTTTATCACGGCGTTTCTCCTCCTTGCGCCAATCATTGCCAAGCTTTTTGTCCCGACGCTGGCAAGACTATCTTCTATCAGCAGGACAAAGGGGATGGTACCTACCCTTATTGTGTCAATGATCCTCGGCTTGGCGATCATATCCCACAAGGTAGGCGCCCCTGAGATATTGGGTTCCTTTGCGGCAGGTATCGCGCTTACAAGGCGATTCTTCCTTCCATTGGGGGCGACGATAGAGCATTACAGTCATGAACTGGCGGGAAAGATCGAGGAAGGGATGAAGCCCATAATAGAGCTATTCGTCCCTATATTCTTCGTAATGGTGGGTGTCTCCATCAACTTTAGGGTGATAGATGTAGGATCAAGCGCTTTTTGGAACTTTGCCCTTGCGCTGACCGTAATCGCCATAATCGGTAAGTTGTTTAGCGGTTTATGGGTTTCAGGCGGATGGAATAAAAAGCTCTCGACAGGGATAGCAATGGTGCCCAGGGGCGAGGTGGGGCTCATATTTGCAGAGGTCGGGAGGAGGAGCAATATATTTGACGATTCCATCTATGCTGTTATAGTTTTTGTTGTTGCCTTTACAACCCTCCTTGCCCCTCTTGCCCTCAGGTATGTGATGAGGGATGGGGAGTAGTTCTAAAACGGAGATATAAGAACTGAACCCGGCAGCTAAGACGCAGAAAGAAAAGGCGAAAATATAATGGCGGATAAGGCAGATATAGTAGTAGGCATACCCAGTTATAATAATGCTAAAACCATAGGCCATGTTGTAAGAGCTGTTGATGCCGGGCTTGCAAAATACTTCCCTGATAAAAAGGCGGTCATTGTCAACTCGGACGGTGGTTCTAAGGACGGGACCTCTGAAGTAATAAAAAATGCCGCCATCGACCACAATGCGCTCTTGATACAGCACCCTTTATCAATGGCCCATAGGATAACGACCCCTTATCACGGGACACCCGGCAAAGGGAGCGCCATAAGGACTGTCTTCCAGATGGCTGTTGACATGGGTGCGAGTGCGTGTGCCATTGTGGATTCAGATCTTAGAAGCATAACCCCGGAGTGGATAGAGCTTCTTATATCGCCGGTGCTCAAGGAAGGTAACGACTTTGTGGCCCCCCTTTACGACAGGCACAAATTTGACGGCACCATCACGAACTCCATAGTCTATCCCATGACCAGGGCTTTTTATGGAAAGAGGATAAGGCAACCTATAGGCGGGGAGTTCGGGTTTTCCGGGAAGCTGGCGGAGTTCTACCTGAAGCAGGATGTATGGGGAACGGATGTGGCCAGATTCGGGATAGATATATGGATGACCACGGAGGCCATAGCCAATGATTTCAGGGTGTGCCAGGCATTCCTCGGCGCGAAGATACATGATCCCAAAGATCCCGGTTCTGATTTGAGCGAGATGCTTGTCCAGGTTGTCAGCTCTCTATTCGACCTGACTGAGAAACATTCAGACAAATGGAAGGAGGTCAAAGGCTCTATAGATGTTCCTACATTCGGGTTCAGGTATCACGTGGGTCTTGAACATGTGAAGGTCAATGTAGAACGGATGCTGGGTATATTCAGGGAGGGCCAGAGCAATCTGAAAGGGATATGGCTTGATGTCATAGGATCTGGAGATTTAGGGGAGGTACTGGTCCTCGGTGCCCAGTCAGATCAAGACTTCAGGTTTCCATTGAAGCTCTGGACAAGGATCATATACGACTATGCCATAGCTTATCACAAGAAGAAACTCCCTCCCCAGCACCTGATAAAATCCCTGGTTCCCCTATACCTTGGCAAGACCGCGTCTTTCGTCATGGAGGTGGAGGAGATGGATAAAGACGGGGCGGAGGCCGAGATAGAAAAGCTTTGCATGGAGTTTGAGGCGAATAAGGCGTATCTGGTAAATAGCTGGAAGTAAAAAGGAGGTAAGTCATGGAAGGATTTTTAAACCTGATTCTCGAACCGGTCAATGAGGTCTATCTCAAGTTCAAGGGCTTTTTCCCGAATTTACTCGCCATGTTGACCATCATTATCATAGGCGTCATCGTGGCATGGCTGGTGAAGGCTGTCTTACTTAAGTTTTTCAAGGCCATAAAGTTCGATAGCTGGTGCGACAGGATGGGGTTCACGGCCCTTTTGAGAAAGGCGGACGTATGGGCAAAACCTGCGGATATATTCGTTGTAGCCGTTTACTGGTTCATGATAATCGGGTTTCTCATGGTCGGTTTTAGCGCCTTAAACATTCAGGCCATAGACAGCCTGGTATCCGAGTTTTTTCTCTATCTTCCGAGGGCATTCTCCGCAGTCGTCATACTTCTTATAGGCTACATGGTTGCCGGGTTCCTGAGCAGGGCGGTTTTGATTGCCGCCGTAAACAGCGGGCTCCATTATGCCAAGCTCCTTGCTGAGGCCGTCAGACTCCTGTTGACCGTTCTGATACTGGCTATGGCATTGGAACAGCTTAAGGTTGCGCCAAGCATAGTTGTTGCTGCTTTTTCCATCATCTTCGGCGGGATTGTCATTGCCCTTGCCATATCCTTCGGTGTGGCAGGTATCGGTGCGGCAAGAAGGATGATCGAGAGCGGGGGTGAGGAAAAGAAGGAAGAGAGAGGGGAAGTGGAACATGTATAGCAATATTGAAATCAGCTACATGAAAGTTTAGGAGGCTAAGATGGCGGATTTTTATCAGACAGGTATTATTACGACCCTTCACAGGCTTGGAAAACCTTCATTGGAGAGGCTTGAGAGTGAGCTTGTAGAGTACGCAAAGGCACGGCCTTTGGCCCTTGTCCTTCCCGCTCTTTACTCTGAGTTTGAGGGAAAGGCGATGCCTCGTATCATCGAAGAGCTTGCAAAGGTCAAGTATGTATGTAAAATCGTCCTCGTTCTCGCAAGGGCCTCAGAGAAGGAATTTATAAAGGTCAAGGAGCTCATGTCCCCCATACCTTATGAGGTCAAGGTAATCCATAATGACGGCAGGAGGATAAAGGAGATATATGATACATTCAGGAGGAACGGCCTTGACCCCGGAGAGGACGGGAAAGGGCGGTCCGCCTGGCTGGCTTACGGGTATGTGATTGCAGATGGTGAATGCGATGTCATAGCCCTCCACGACTGCGACATACTCACATACAGCAGGGAGATGCTGGCGAGGCTCTGCTACCCGGTGGTAAGCCCAAACCTTGACTATGTGTTCTGCAAGGGGTTTTACAGCAGGGTAACGGACAAGATGCACGGCAGGGTAACGAGGCTCCTTATTTCACCATTGGTAAGGTCTCTGAAGGATCTTACAGCATCCCATCCATTCCTTATCTTCCTGGACAGCTTCAGATATCCCCTGGCTGGGGAGTTCTGCATGACTGTGGACATGGCAAGGGTTAACAGGATTCCGTGGGACTGGGGGCTTGAGGTGGGAGCACTTGCCGAGGTTTACAGGAACTATTCTCCCCGAAGGATATGCCAGGTGGACATTGCAGAGACATACGAACACAAGCACCAGGTACTTTCATCCGAAGACCCTGAGAAGGGTCTGATGAGGATGACCGTTGACATATGCAAATCGATATTCAGGACGCTTGCATCGGAAGGTGTCATATTTTCCGATGGATTCTTCAAGACGCTTCAGGTAGCATATCTGAGGATGGCGGAAGATACCATCATGAAATATGAGGCAGACGCAGCCATTAACGGCCTCATATTCGACAGGCACGAGGAGGCTAAGGCCGTTGAGGCGTTTACAAGCGGGATAACAATTGCTGCCCAAACATTTATGGAAAACCCGATGGGAACACCACTGATCCCAAATTGGAACAGGGTAACCTCGGCCATACCTGGTATTTTAGACATGCTGAAAAAAGCAGTAGATGAGGATAATAAGTGATTCTGTACAGCGCAACTCCTGTGTGTTTCCATATTACAACTATAGTTCGCATAGCATAAACACTTCATAATGATCGGAGAAAAATTGACTAATTTGACAAACTCATGGGCAGGTTACGCAAGCCTCATCGCCTTCATTCTTGCTTACATCCTGGTCATCCTCGAAGAGAGGCTTCATCTGAGAAAGTCAAAACCTGTCCTCCTGATAGGCTGCCTTATGTGGGTCTTTATAGCCCTTTACGAGGCCATGGCCGGAGGGGGTCACGCAGAGGGGCATGTTAAGGAGATGGCCGGAGAGATCGCGGAGCTGTTCTTCTTTATACTGGTGGCAATGACCTACATAAATGCCCTCCAGGAGAGACTTGTATTCGAGTCCCTTAAATCATGGCTTATCAGAAAGAGGTTCAGCTACCGCTCCCTCTTCTGGATAACCGGCGGAATTACATTCTGCCTCTCCCCTGTAGCCGACAACCTTACAAGCGCGCTCCTTATGGCCACTGTTGTCAGTTCTGTCGGGGGCCGGGACAAGGGCTTCATAGTCCCGTCCTTCGTGAGCATCATCGTGGCTGCAAACGCTGGAGGGGCATGGAGCCCCTTCGGGGACATAACTACCCTTATGGTCTGGACGGCAGGGAAGGTCGGGACTCTCCAGTTCTCCTACCTCTTCCTACCATCCCTTGTCAACTGCCTGATACCGGCGGCAATAATGTTCCCGTTCGTCTCAAAGGGGATGCCGGAGGGTGGCTCCGAGCAGGTTAAGATGAAGACCGGCGCAAAGAGGATCATATTCCTTGGATTTGCCACTATTGCAACGGCAGTATCTTTCCACCAGTTCCTTCATCTTCCCCCGTTCCTGGGGATGATGACAGGCCTTGGATTGCTTATGTTCATGGGGTACTTCCTTAAAAAGAGTGACCACGGCAGGAATGTGACAAGCGAGGAGCAGTTCAACATATTCAGAAAGATAGAGAAGGTGGAGTTTGACACCCTCTTCTTCTTCTTTGGGATCATAACGGCGGTAGGCGCTTTGCAGTATATAGGATACCTCGCCCTCCTTAGTACATCCATGTATGGTGGCCTTGGCAATACCAATGCAAATGTTGCGGTGGGGATAATATCGGCTGTAGTGGACAATATCCCGGTCATGTATGCCATACTCCAGATGAACCCGGAGATGGGGTATGAGCAGTGGCTCCTGGTTACGCTGACAGCCGGAACGGGCGGAAGTTTGTTGTCCATAGGATCGGCGGCAGGGGTCGCGGTCATGGGAGTCAGGAGGGACGTTTATACATTTACCGAACACCTGAAGTGGATGCCTGCCATTGCCCTGGGATATTTTGGAGGCATAGTGTGCTGGTGGCTGGTAACCGGTTAGGTGCTATATTTAAGGTATGCTTATGCTCTGGCTCCAGTTCATCCTCTGCTCGGCTGTCATAGTCCTGTGCGGGACGAATCTCTCAAGATATGGCGACGTAATCGCTGAAAAAACAGGCCTCGGAAGGGCATGGATAGGCCTTGTCCTCATGGCGAGCGTTACCTCACTCCCTGAGCTTATCAACGGCATAAGCTCCGTTGCCTTTGTCGATGCGCCTAATATTGCTCTCGGCGACATCATGGGAAGCTGCGTATTCAACCTCTCAATTATAGCCTTAATGGACATCCTTCACGGCCCAAAACCGATATTCTCAAAGGCCGAACACGGCCACATCATATCCGCCGGTTTCGGTGTAATCCTCATAGGACTTGCATCCATCTCGATATTATCGAATGCATCCATCCCTTCCATCGGGCATGTCGGAGCATACACCCCTGCGATAATCCTGATTTACCTTATAGGAATTAGGGGCCTGTTCCTCTTTGAGAAGAAGAAAATAGCGGAATTCGTAGGTGAGATGGCAGAGGCGATACAGTACGGACATGTATCAACGAAAGAGGCTGTTATCAAATACTCCCTGAATGCGTTGATCATAGTTGGGGCCGCCGCATGGCTCCCTTTCATAGGCGATAGACTTGCTGAGGAAACAGGCCTTGGAAGGAGCTTCATTGGAAGCACATTTATAGCCCTTACTACATCTCTTCCTGAACTTGTCGTATCTATTTCGGCCCTTAGGATAGGGGCGACAGACATGGCCATAGCAAACCTCTTCGGAAGCAATATGTTCAACATATCTATCCTGGCCATTGATGACCTCTTTTATACAAAAGGGCCTCTCCTGTCTCACGTCTCAATGAACCATGCAGTAACGGGATTTATGGCAGTAATTATGACAGGAATAGCAATTGTAGGGCTGACATACAGGCTTGAAAAAAAGACGTTTCTAAGGCTCGGATGGGACGCCATTGCTATGCTCATGGCGTACATAGTCAATATTTATCTGCTTTATTCGATGAGAGGGAAGGGATAATGGTTAATTTTCCATTGGCCTCTTTCAGATACCCCATCCTGGTCTCAGGGTCATGCTCAAATATCATCAGCCAGTCCCCTTCCAGGGCTTCTCTTAAAATCTTTCTCTTTACCTCCAGAAGCTCCAGGGGATAAAGGTCGTAACCCATGATGTAAGACAAAGGAATATGGGCCGCTGTGGGGATCATGTCTCCTAGGAAGAAGGCGGTCTTCCCTTCAGACTCTATCTTCACCGACTGGTGCCCCCTGTTATGGCCGGGGGTCATGACAACTGTTACGCCTGGAAAGAGTTCTATATTCCCATCCAAGATGTCTACATACCCAGCATCCATTAAAGGCATATAGTTTTCAGGAAGATAACTGGCCTTTGTCAGCTCGTTGGTGTTCGTTGCATCCTCCCACTCCGCCTTCTGGACTATGTACCTGGCATTAGGAAAGGTTGGCTGAAGCTTCCCGCTTTTATCCACAAATGTATTTCCACCGCAGTGATCAAAATGAAGGTGCGTGTTTATGACAATGTCTATGCCCTCCGGTCTGAGGCCGGCGTCTGACAACGATTCCAGAAGGGCCGTATCCCTTTCTATCCCGTAAATCTTTAAGAGCTTCTCGCTGAACTTGTCGCCATTACCGGTATCAACAAGTATGTTGCAGCCGTCAGCCTTTATCAGTAGAGGGTTCACGCCTATCGAAATCCTGTTCTTCTCGTCAGGCTGGTTTGTCTTCTCCCAGAAGACCCTTGGGACAACGCCAAACATGGCCCCGCCGTCCACCCGCATGATCCCGTCGGAGAGGGATATCAGCTCGAATTTACCAAATCTCATGGAACCTCCAAACTACCATAACTATCCGTAAACGTCCGTATCTCCTTTACGACCATCTCCGCCTCGCCCTTAACCACCCTGCACTCTGGTATGGACTTTAAAAAGGTCTTCCCATAGCTCTTTGCCGCAGCCCTTACGTCGAGTACCAGGACAACACCCTTGTCTTTCTTCGTCCTTATGAGCCTGCCGAAACCCTGTCTGAACTTGATCACCGCCGAAGGGAGCTGGTACTCCCTGAAAGCGTTCCCACCCTTCTTCTCGATCTCTTCCTGTCTTGCCTGGGCCACAGGATCATCTGGGACTGTAAAGGGAAGTCGGGTGATTATAACCTGCCTGAGGGCCTCCCCAGGGACATCCACCCCTTCCCAGAATGACTCGGTACCGAAGAGTACCGAGGTCTTGTCACTCTTAAACCTTTCGAGAAGGTCGTGCCTTGGGGCATCTCCCTGTTTCATGATACTGTAACCCATCCCCTGGACAACATCCTTGCAGCGACCATATACCCTGTTCATAAGAGAGTAAGAGGTAAAAAGCGCCAGCGTGCTGCCGTTTGAGGCATTTACCGCATCAGGAAGGATTCTGGACAGGGCATCGGCATATATCTTCTCCGTTGGATCAGGAAGGTCTGTCACGAGACCAAGCATCGCCTGTTTCTGGAAATCGAAAGGCGAAGGAAGGAGGGATTCCGCTACCCGTTCATCCGGGGCCTGGTCAAGGCCGATCCTTCCCTTAATAAATTCAAACTTTTCCCTGATGCTTAGGGTTGCCGATGTCATTACCACGGTTTTAAAGTTATTGTAAAGGGTAGCGTTTAATGTAATCCCCACATTAAGCGGCGAGAGATAGAGGGTGACACGTGGAGGCCTGGCCTCTTTCCCCTCTCTGACCTCAACCCAGCGCACCGCGTCATCACTCACACTGAAGAGTATGCTTTCCAAAGAAGATGACAACCCCTCCAACCTGTCGGCCATGGCCTTCATCTCTACCATCTGGGGAAGGAGATCCTTTTCAGCCATCTCGTTTCCCTTGACCCCTTGGGCCAGGTCACTGTTAATGCCCTTTAACCCTTTTATCAGGGATTTCATCTTATTTATGCAGTTCCTGACCTCCCCAGAGACCTCGTCCCACCTTATGTTATCCTTTATATTTTCACCAATCCTTATCCTTAGCTCCGGTTCCTGGGTCTCTTTAATGGATGAAAAGAAGTAGTAAAGGGTATCGAAGGTAGACACAACCGACTGGCTGCATCCCTCCAGATTCATGGAAAGTTCACCGTTTATGGTTGTAACTATATTCTCCATCGGATATTCAAGCCTCGAGACCTTTGCTGCAATGAAAGGGAGGAGACCCTTCCTCCTGTCCTTCCGGTGCCGGATCCTCCCCAACTGCTTCAGCACCCCTCCCCTGCTCACCCTTTCCCCGAAGTAGCTTGTAGCCACATCCTCCATGTTATGGGCCTCGTCTATGATTACCCTGCTGTAAGGAGGAAGGACCGCAGTCTCGGAATAGTCCGCCTTGGCCGCCCGGATTGCCAGATCTGAAAACAGGAGGTGGTGGTTTGCCACTATTACGTCCGCTGATGCCACTTCCCGCCTGGCCTTGTTAAAGAAGCAGTCTGAAAAGAATTCGCACCGAAGCTTGAGGCATGTATCCGCCTCAGAGGCAAACTCCTCCCACACATCTGACTTCGGCGAAAAGCTCAGGTCTGAAAGGCTTCCATCCTTCGTCTTCTTGAGCCATTCCAGTATACCCTTTCTTTCCTTATCCCATCCTTCAGCAAAGAGGCTTGGCTCCTTCTCTATCTCCCTTGCCTTCCTGAGGCAGGCGTAGTTCCCCCTCCCCTTTACGAGGACCGCCTTGAAATCAATTCCCATAGCGGAATGGAGGAAAGGGATGTCCTTTTTTGAAAGCTGCTCCTGTAAATTTATGGTGTTTGTGGAGACGACGACCCTCTCCCTGTTCCTTACGGCCCATAGTATTGATGGCACAAGGTATGCCATGCTCTTCCCAACCCCTGTCCCTGCCTCAACTAGGAGGAGCTTGTCTGTGTTAAAGGCCCTGGACACCTCCATAGCCATCTGCAACTGCGCATCCCTGACCTCGTACCCTGGAAGTTTTTTCGAGATAATCCCGCCCGGACCAAGGATTTTGTCTACCTCCCCTTCCTCTAAAAGAGACATGGCCTCCTTCCTGAAAGGCTCCACCACCACATAGATATCTGTAACCTTATTGTTTACAATATAGAATCCTATTCCGCTGGAGGCCAGGCCTGAAGCCACGGAGATATCGGCATTGGAAGGTGTCAAGCCGCCAGAAGGATGGTTATGGATCACCACATCCCCGAACCTGGCCAACTGGACTATGGCAGGGACAGTGGACTCGTTACCCCTCGCCAGGGGCTTGGCTGAGGTCACGATCCCGTCCTCAGTAGAGCAAAGGAAGAAGACCTCGTTCCCTTTGGCGGCAGATATGGCGTCCCTGAGAAGGGATACGCAGTTGTCGGAGATAAGTTCTGTAAGCGTTTTCACTGAGGGGACATTATAGGGGTTAAAAGGGGATGATGTCAAAGGCGAATAATCCATATTGACAACAGTGGAGCAAACCTTTAATCTCCTTACATGATCCAGATAAACGGAAGTTACGGAGAGGGCGGAGGACAGATACTCAGGACGGCTCTGGCCCTTTCATGCATTACAGGAAAGGGTTTTGAGATATCCGACATAAGGAAGGGGAGGAAAAAACCGGGGCTTCAGCCCCAGCACCTTACAGGCGTCAGGGCCGCCCAGATTATATCGAGGGCGGATGTTGAAGGGGCCGAACTTGGCTCTCAGAAGTTAATCTTTTCACCCAAGGAAGTGACCGGAGGCGAGTACCTCTTTGATGTCTCTGAGATCAAGGGAAGCGCAGGTTCCATAACCCTGGTGTTGCAGGCCTTGCTGCCTCCCCTGGCAATGGCCAAAAAAGGTTCAAGGGTCGCCGTAAAAGGCGGGACCCACGTTGCATGGAGCCCGCCGTTCCATCAAATGAAGGACGTCCTCCTTCCCCTTCTTGCCAAAATCGGTATAAGGGCCGGTCTTGAGATCGAGAGGTGGGGATGGTACCCCATTGGCGGAGGGTCGGCGTCATTGTTCGTTGAACCTTTGAAAAACCTGTCGCCAATCAGCATAAAAGAAAGGGGTCGGCTCAAGAACCTTTCAGGGATATCGGCAGCATCGAACCTGCCGATCTCCATCGCAGAAAGGCAGCGGGACCATGGGAACTGGCTGCTGAAAGGGGTCGGGCTCAGCGCCAATATAGAGGTTATAGACGCCCACTCCACCGGGAAAGGGACATTCTTTTTTATACTGGCAGAGTTTGAAAATATAAGGGTGGGATTTTCAGCCCTCGGAGAGAGAGGGAAAAGGGCTGAAGCAGTGACGGAAGAGGCGGTAAGGCAGTTCATGGAGTTCTTAAACTCCGAAGGGGCCCTTGACCCCCACCTGGCAGACCAGATAATCCCATACCTGGCCCTCTGCGCAGCCCCCTCCACCTTTACCACGTCCAAGGTCACGAGACATTTATTAACCAATGCCTGGGTGACAGAGAAGTTCCTGCCTGTTAGGATAGAGGTGGAAGGGGATGAAAATCAGTTCGGCAAGATCATTGTCAAACCAGCCTAACATAATATCTGACAACTGGTTACCGTATTTATTGAACTCTCTTTATCGACTTTATAACAACAGCATCCATCGGGACGTCCTGGAACCCCATCTTGGAGCCGGTCTTAACAGACTTTATCTTGTCCACAACTTCCATTCCCTCTACGACCTTGCCGAATACGGCATATCCAAACCCCTGGGATGAATTGTCGCGGTGGTCGAGGAAGTCGTTGTCAACAACGTTTACGAAGAACTGGGACGATGCGCTGTCCACTACATTAGTCCTTGCCATTGCAAGAGTCCCCCTCTTGTTGCTGAGGCCATTTCCCGCCTCGTTCTTTATCTGGGCCTTTGTAGGCTTCTGCTGCATATCGGCGGTGAACCCCCCGCCCTGGATCATGAAGCTGCTGATGACCCTGTGGAATATGGTCCCGTCATAGAACTTGTCATCCACATAGGAAAGGAAGTTCTTTACACTTATAGGCGCCTTGGCCTGGTCAAGCTCTATCTTGACGTTCCCCAATGAAGTCTCCATCAGGACCACCGGGTTTTTATCGGCTGCTGTTGATTCTCCAGAAAATGCTGACATCATTACCACCCCCATAAAAATAAGATTTAAAACCGTTAACTGCATAAATGCCTCCTTACATATTTATTTTCAACACGCCCCGCCGGGGCATCTCTATGGCGTTCACTTCTGCCCGGGCTTATAACCTATAGTTAAAAAATATGCAATGAGGCTGGCAAAGAATATATACCTGTAAACACTCTCTCCTGTTGCATAAGCAGCAAGGCCGCTGACGAATGCGGCTGCCGAGACAACCCAATTAATGTATTGCACCACCTTTGGCGGGGCCTTTTTAACAAATATGCCTACCCCAAAAACGGCTGCAAACACAGCCACGGTCAGTAAAACAACGGGGATTGTCCCCTTAACATCCATAGGGAAGGCATTTTAAATTAAACAGCATCCCGCGTCAAGGATATTGTATGCAGTTTTTTCTACTTGTTGCGGCGATTGCCGTAGAAGGACGTTTGTGATAAAGTCTATCGAATCTTATGAACCTCGTCGAAACCATCAGAGTCTCCTTTGACGCCCTTTCGGCCAACAAGTTGCGTTCATCCCTCACGATGCTTGGGGTGGTAATAGGTGTCGCATCTGTGATACTCCTGGTTTCGATAGGGGAAGGGGCCAGGAACTATATATCGGACCAGTTCGCAGGCCTTGGGACAAACCTTCTCATAATACAGCCGGGGAAGATAGAGACAAAGGGGATGCTTCCCCCTGTGAGCACGACAAAAAAACTCACCTACAGCGATGCTGAGGCATTGAGAAAGAGGGGTTTCCCTCTGAAGCTCGTGGCCCCGGTAGTAATAGGCACAGGAACTGTAAAATACCAAAACCGCCACAGGGACATCCCTGTCATCGGCGTTACTTATGAATTCCAGGAGGCCAGGAACCTCAGGGTGGAGGTCGGTTCTTTCATAACCGATATTGATGTGGAAGGCGAGAGGAAGATCTGCGTACTCGGGAGGAAGGTTGTATCCGAACTGTTCGGGACTTCAAACCCCCTGGGGAGGATGGTTACGCTTAACGAGGCCAGGTACAGGGTTGTCGGGATAATGGAAAAGAAAGGGGTCTCTCTCGGCACGGATATTGACGATATTGTGTTCATACCGGTAAAGAGCGCCCAGGCACTCTTCAATACGGACAGGCTGTTTGAGATTATTGTGAGCATAGCCACGGCAGAGGAGATATCCAGGGGGACAAATATAATCACCGAGATCCTGAAGAAGAGGCACGACGGGAACGAAGACTTTACCATAACCAGCCAGGCAGCCATGCTTTCCACGTTCCAGACGATCCTGACATCCATGACCTTTGTCCTTGCAGGGATAGCAGGTATTTCCCTGGTAGTGGGAGGCATAGGGATAATGAACATCATGCTGGTATCCATAAAGGAGAGGACAAGGGAGATCGGGATAAGAAAGGCCGTGGGGGCCAGGAAGAGTGACATACTTGCCCAGTTTTTGATTGAGGCAGTAACCCTTTCAACTATTGGTGGTATAGTAGGCATAGTCATAGGGGGAGGAGTGGCCTACTCGCTGAACTTCATTTTCCCTGCTCTTCCGATTTCGGTTTCCGCGTGGTCCGTATCCCTGGCCTTCGGATTTTCCGTCCTGGTAGGAGTATTCTTCGGCGTTTACCCTGCAAAGAAAGCAGCGGCCCTGCATCCGATAGAGGCGTTGAGGTATGAATAAACAGTAGTCAGGGGTCAGTGTTCAGTGGTCGGCTTTAACTGACCACAGGCCACCGGTCACTGGCCACTAAATTTAGGAGGCACAATGATTACAAAAGACATGACCATGGAAGAGGTCTTGATGAAATACCCCAAGGCCAACGACATTTTTTTGAAATACGGCCTTGACTGCATGGGATGCCAGGTAGCGGAATTTGAGAGCATAGGGCATGCCGCAAGGATTTATGGGATAAACCTTGAGGCGCTGCTGAAGGATCTGAATGAGATGGAGAAGGGTAGTCACGAATAAGGAGGTCTTATGCCTGCAAAAATCTCCGATAACGCGCTTGTAGTCCTGAAAGGGCGCTATCTGAAGAAGGATCTCGAAGGTAACGTCATAGAGACGCCGGACGAGATGTTCAGGAGGGTGGCAAGGAACCTTGCCCAGGCGGACCGCCTTTACGATCCGAAAGCGGATATACCCGCATCTGAAGAGGAGTTTTACAAGATAATGTCAGACCTCCTATTCCTCCCAAACTCACCTACCCTTATGAACGCTGGAAGGGACCTCCAGCAGCTGGCAGCATGCTTTGTCCTTCCAGTTGAGGACTCCCTGGAAGATATATTTGAAACTGTAAAGAACTCTGCCCTTATCCACCAGAGTGGAGGAGGCACAGGATTTTCGTTCTCAAGGCTGAGACCAAAAAATGACAGGGTGATGAGTACCAAGGGCGTTGCCAGCGGCCCTGTCTCTTTCATGAAGATATTTAACATGGCCACTGACGTGATAAAGCAGGGAGGAACCAGGAGAGGAGCCAATATGGCGGTGCTCCGGGTAGACCACCCTGATATCGAGGAGTTCATCTGGATAAAGAGGGACCAGAAGGAGCTGACAAACTTCAACCTGTCAGTGGCAGTGACCGACAGGTTTATGGAGGGTGTGGAAAGCGACAGCGAGCTTGAACTAATAAACCCAAGGGACAGGACGGCTGTTCGAAGAATCAGTGCAAGAGATCTATTCAATGAAATAATAGAGGCGGCTTGGGAGAGCGGAGAGCCAGGCCTCCTCTTCTTGGACAGGATAAACAGAGACAATCCCACACCTAAGCTGGGAGAGATAGAAACCACGAACCCTTGCGGAGAACAACCTTTGCTCCCGTACGAGGCTTGCAACCTGGGGTCCATAAACCTGGCAAAGATGGTTCGTATGGGCGAGGTCACCTCGCCCATACACTACGATATCGACTGGGAAAAGCTTGAGAAGACCATACGCACATCCGTAAGGCTCTTGGACAACGTCATAGATATGAACCGCTACCCGCTCCCTCAGACAGAGGCGATCTGCAAGGGGAACAGGAAGATCGGCCTCGGTGTCATGGGTTTTGCGGATATGCTGGTAAAAATGGGCATATCCTATGATTCGGAAGAGGCACTGGACACAGCCGAAAGGGTCATGGTTTTCGTAAAGGAAAAGGCATGGGAGGCATCAGCAGGGTTGGCCTCAATCCGAGGGACATTCCCGAACTTCAAGGGGAGCATATATGATGAGAGTGGCGGACCGAGACTGAGGAATTCAACGGTCACTACTGTGGCTCCCACAGGGACGTTGAGCATAATAGCAGACTGCTCCAGCGGCATAGAACCACTTTATGCCCTGAGGTATACAAGAAGGGTCATGGACGACATAGAGCTGGGACAGCACATAAATATGCAGGCCGCATTCCAGAAATACACTGACAATGCAGTTTCAAAGACCATCAATCTTCCGAGGCTCGCAACAAAGGAGGATGTGAGGGAGGCCTATCTTCTGGCTTTCAAAACCGGCTGCAAGGGGATAACCCTTTATAGATATGGAAGCAGGGAGAAGCAGGTCCTGGCTTGCAAGGGGATCTGTTAACCCTCTTCTTCTTCGCCGTAAATCAGGTTCCTGTAAACCCCTTCAGCCTCGAACTTCTTCCTTCTGGCCTCCTGCCTTTCCTCTTCAGCCTTGCAGTTTATGCATAGCTTTGTGAACGGCTGGGCCTTAAGTCTTCCGGTGGCTATATTTTCTCCACAGCTTTCGCAGATTCCGTATTCTCCGCCCTCTATCCTCTGAAGGGCTTCATCTATATCCTTTAACTTCTGCCTGTCCCTGTCCCCCAGAAGAAGTGAAAGCTCCCTGTCCCTCTCCGTGCTGGCCTCGTCATATATATCGCCTATCTCCCTCTTGAGGGAGTCGCTCTCTCTCGCCCTGTTTTCCAATATCTCTTTCAGCAGGTTCTGCCTCCTCGCAAGGAGAACAGCTCTTATCTCTTTTCCAAGAACGGTTGCCTTCTGAGGTTCTTTCTTTGCAGCAGAGACAACCTCTTTTTTCTTTACCTCTTTCACCGATACACCACCTTTAACCTCAGCCTTGGCTGCCTTAGCTGGAACTGGTTTAGCTATACCCTTTGCCGGAGTCACTTTTTTTGCAGGGGCTCCCTTTTTTGCTGCTGTTACAACCTCTTTTTTCTTTATCTCTTTTACCGGCACGCCACCTTTAACCCCGGCCTTGACTGCCTTGGGAGTCACTTTTTTTACAGGGACTGCCTTTTTTACCTTTGAGACAACCTCTTTTTTCTTTACCTCTTTCTTAGGGACAGCAGCCTTTCCCTTTATCACCTTCCCTTTTACTGCCTTGGGCGTCACTTTTGCCGGAGCAGTTTTCTTTGCAGGGGCTGCCTTTTTTGTAGGAGCAGCCTTCTTAACAGATTTGACCGCCACCTTCTTTAGCTGGACCTTTTTAGCCATTCCAACCTCCATCCGAAACTGATTTCACGGGCTCAAAAATAAAGGGGATTATAGATTAAAAAAACTTTTTGTCAAGAAAAAAGACCCGCTGATCTGCCTCTGCACCTTGACAAAACAAGGTTCGATGGTTAGATTTAAGAGCAGTGATATGGAGGTTGTATGCGACTTGATAAACTGACCATTAAATCCCAGGAGGCCCTTCAGGAGGCCCAGTCACTTGCAGAAAAGAGGGAGCACCAGCAGATTGAGCCGGAGCACCTGCTGCTTTGCATGCTGGAACAGGCAGGCGGGATTGTATCCCCTATCTTGAAAAAGCTTGGCGCAGACCCTGCCTTGATCAAGGAAAGGATCGAGGGGGAGTTCAGGAAGATGCCGAAGGTTTACGGCACCGGCGCCGAGGTGTTCATATCTCCAAGGCTAAAGGGGGTCCTCGATTCCGCACAGAAAGAGGCAGACAGGCTTAAGGACGAGTTTATAAGCACTGAACACCTCCTCCTGGCCATATCCGACGGAAAGGGACTCGCATCGGAGATACTCAAGGCGAATGGTGCTGACAGAGACAGAATCCTTAAGGCTTTAATAGAGATCAGAGGAACCCAGAGGGTCACTGATCAAAACCCTGAGGACAAGTACCAGGCCCTGGAGCGCTATTCCAGAGACCTCACTGAACTGGCGAGGAAGGGAAAGCTGGACCCGGTTATAGGAAGGGACGATGAGATAAGGAGAGTCATGCAGGTGCTCTCCCGCCGGACAAAGAACAACCCTGTCCTGATAGGGGAACCTGGGGTTGGTAAGACTGCAATAGTCGAAGGTCTCGCCCAGAGGATAATCAGCGGAGACATCCCGGAGGGGTTGAGGGACAAACGGCTATGCGCCCTGGATATGGGGGCTCTTGTGGCAGGGACAAAGTTCAGGGGTGAGTTTGAAGACAGACTGAAGGCCCTTCTTAAGGAGATAGAGGAATCGGAAGGAAAGGTCATACTATTCATAGACGAGCTCCATACCATTGTGGGCGCAGGGGCAGCGGAAGGGGCCATTGACGCATCCAACATGTTAAAGCCGGCCCTGGCCAGGGGAGAACTCCGTTGCGTGGGTGCGACTACCTTAAATGAATACAGGAAGTATATAGAAAAGGATGCCGCCCTGGAGAGGAGGTTTCAGCCTGTCCTGGTCGGCGAACCCACGGTGGAGGACACCATAGCCATACTCAGGGGGCTCAAGGAGAAATACGAGGTACATCACGGCGTGAGGATAAAGGACGCTGCCATAGTTGCAGCGGCAACCCTTTCCAACCGCTACATTACGGACAGGTTCCTTCCCGACAAGGCCATAGACCTTATTGACGAGGCGGCATCGTCCCTGAGGATAGAGATAGACTCCCTGCCGACGGAGATAGATGAGGTACAGAGAAGGATAATGCAGCATGAGATAGAGAGGGAGGCCCTGAAGAAGGAGAAGGACGCTGCGTCCAAGGAAAGGCTTTCTGCCATAGAGAAGGAACTGGCCGATATGAAAGAGGAGGCCGGCAGGATGAAGGCCCACTGGCAGATGGAGAAGGACGCCATTTCAAAGATAAGGGGACTTAAGGAAAAGATAGAGGATGCCAGGATAGAAGAACAGAAGGCAGAAAGGGAAGGGAACCTCGGGAGGGTGGCGGAATTAAGGTATGGAGTCATAACATCCCTTCAAAAGGAGCTGGAGGAGGAGAACGGAAGGCTTGTGGAGGTACAGAAGGACCATAAGATGCTGGCCGAAGAGGTGGACGAAGAGGACATAGCCGGGATCGTGGCCAAGTGGACCGGGATACCTGTATCCAGGATGATGGAGGGTGAGAGGGAGAAGCTGGTCCAGATGGAAGAGAGGCTTTCAAAGAGGGTTGTCGGGCAGGATGAGGCCATAAGGTTTGTATCCAATGCCGTAAGAAGGGGGAGGTCGGGCCTCTCTGACCCCAACAGGCCCATTGGCTCCTTTATCTTCCTGGGTCCGACAGGCGTAGGGAAGACGGAGCTTGCAAAGGCCCTGGCGGAGTTCCTCTTCGACGACGAGCAGGCCATGGTGAGGATAGACATGTCCGAGTACATGGAAAAGCACACCGTGGCAAGGCTCATAGGAGCTCCTCCGGGATACGTCGGGTACGAAGAGGGAGGTCAGCTCACAGAGGCAGTGCGGCGCAGGCCCTATTCAGTCATCCTGTTCGACGAGATAGAAAAGGCCCATCAGGACGTCTTCAACCTCATGCTTCAGATATTGGATGACGGAAGGCTCACAGACGGTCACGGAAGGACGGTTGACTTCAAGAACACCGTTGTAATAATGACCTCCAACATAGGAAGCCAGTGGATCCAGGAGCTTGGGGAAAAGGAGTACGGCAAGATGAAGGAGATGGTACTTGAGGCCCTGAGGTCCCAGTTCAGGCCTGAATTCCTGAACAGGATAGACGAGACCATCATATTCCACTCTTTGAGCCTGGAACACCTCAAGGGGATCATAGAGATTCAACTGGCAAACCTCAGGAAGAGGCTGTCAGAGAGGAAGCTGAGCATTAATCTGACGAATAGTGCCAAGGAGCTTCTCGCTAAAGAGGGTTACGACCCCACTTACGGTGCAAGGCCTTTAAAGAGGGCGATCCAGAGGGTGATCCAGGACCCACTGGCCCTTAAACTCCTTTCAGGAGAGTTTGTGGAGGGGGATACGATAGGGGTGGATGCGGTAAAGGGAGAGATGGTGTTTAGAAAAGAAGGAAAATAAAAAAGGGGTGAACATAGAAGACTCACCCCGCCATGAAGATTTTATTAGATATTTTATGCGGCTTCTTTGGCTGGCTTAACTTCCTTTTTAGGAGCCCCGATAAGCTCTATGATGGATATCGGCGCGGCATCACCAAGGCGCCTTCCCACCTTTATGGTCCTTGTGTATCCCCCGTTTTTGTCGTTGAATCTTGGGGCTATGTCGAAGAGCTTCTGCACAGCCTCTTTCCCTATAATAAAGGCAGCCGCCTGTCTCCTGGCATGAAGGTCTCCCCTCTTGCCCAAGGTGATCATCTTTTCCGCAACGCTCTTCAGCTCCTTAGCCTTGGCGTCCGTGGTCTGAATCCTCTCGTGAAGGATCAGGGCTGTTGTGAGGTTCCTCATCAACGCCCTCTTGTGACTGCTATTTCTTCCGAGCCTCTTACCTGCAAATCCGTGTCTCATATATTAAACCCTCACTCTTCTATTTCTTCGTCGTCTTCTTCCTCATAAACCTCTTCAGCCTCGCTCTCCTCAAACCCTGCTGGAGGCCAGTCATTTACCTTCATGCCGAGGTGAAGCCCCATATCAGTCAATACCTCTTTTATCTCATTCAAAGATTTCCTGCCGAAGTTCTTTGTCTTCAACATCTCGTTCTCTGTCTTCTGAACCAGTTCGCCAATATACTTGATATTCGCCTTCTTTAGACAGTTAGCAGCCCTTACTGAAAGTTCGAGTTCGTCCACGCTCTTAAGCAGGTTCTCCCCAAGGGTTACCCCTTCACCTGTTTCAAGTGGGGCCTCAAACTCTTCAAACTCCTCCTCCTCAAACCCGATAAAGACCGAAAGCTGGTCTTTGAGTATCTTGGCGGCTATACTGACCGCATCGGTGGGAGTTACGGCTCCGTTAGTCCAGACCTCCATCGTCAGCTTGTCATAGTCGGTTATTTGACCAACCCTCGCATTAGAGGTAAGGAAAAGTACCTTCCTTATAGGAGAGTGGATGGAATCCACGGGGATAGCCCCTACTGGAAGAGAATCATCCCTGTTTCTCTCTGAAGTGACATATCCCTTGCCCCATCCAACAATCATCTCCATATCAATCTTGGCATCCTTGGAAAGGGTAGCTATATGATGCTCCGGGTTCATTATCTCGACGGTGCCGTCGGTGATTATGTCCCCTGCCTTGATGTCCTTCTTCCCCTTGGCGCTTATCCTGACTGTCTTGGGCCCGTCTCCATGAAGTTTCAGACTGACTTCCTTGAGGTTCAGGATGATCTCAGTTACGTCCTCTGTGACCCCTGGGACCGTTGTGAATTCATGAAGGACGCTGTCTATCTTAACTGACGTTATGGCGGCCCCTTGTAATGATGAAAGGAGTATCCTCCTAAGGGAGTTCCCTATCGTCGTACCATAACCTCTTTCTAATGGCTCAGCATAGAATTTCCCGTAGGTTCCCGTCAGGGTTTCCTTTTCTACATCAAGCCTCTTTGGTTTTATAAGTTCTTTCCAGTTCCTGTACATTCACCCTCCTGGTAGTCACTACTTGGAATAGAGTTCAACTATAAGCTGTTCCTTGATCGGCAGAGTAAGTTCCTCTCTCACCGGAAGGGTCTTCACTGTACACCTGAAATTATTCTTGTCCAATTCAAGCCAGCTTGGAACTCCCCTTCTCTGAACAGCCTCTAATGACTCCTGTATCCTGACCACATTCCTGCTCTTCTCCGATACCTGGAGGATATCTCCAGTCTTAAGGAGATATGAGGGTATGTTGACCTTCTTTCCGTTAACGAGGAAGTGGTTATGCCTTATCAACTGCCTTGCCTCATTTCTGGAGCTGGCAAGCCCCATGCGATAAACCATGTTGTCCAGCCTGCGCTCCAGCAGGCTTAACAGGTTTTCGCCGGTGATGCCTTTCTGCCTGTCAGCCTCCGCGAATGTGCCGCGGAACTGCTTCTCCAGCAAGCCGTAAAGCCTCTTTACCTTCTGTTTTTCCCTGAGCTGAATGCCGTATTCTGAGACCTTGACTCTTCCCTGACCGTGCTGTCCTGGCGGATAACTCCTCCTCTCAGCAGCACACTTGTCACTGTAACATCTTTCTCCCTTCAGGAAGAGCTTAAGGCCTTCCCTCCGGCATATCCTGCAGACTGACCCTATATACCTTGCCAAATCAAACCTCCCTTTTTACACCCTTCTTCTCTTCGGCGGCCTGCAGCCGTTGTGCGGAAGTGGGGTTACATCCTTTATCATAGTTACCTCAAAGCCGATTGACTGCAAGGCCCTCAGTGCGGACTCCCTGCCCGATCCAGGTCCCTTCACAAAGACCTCCACATGCTTCATTCCATGCTCAACTGCCTTTTTGCCTGCATCCTCAGCCGCAACCTGGGCAGCGAACGGCGTGCTCTTTTTTGAACCCTTAAATCCCTTGCTTCCGGAACTGGACCACGCAATCACGTTGCCCGCCGTATCCGTAATAGTGATTATAGTATTGTTAAAGGTGGACTGGATATGGACAACACCATGACTGATGCCCTTCCTCTCCCTTTTCTTTGTAACAGTTTTTTGTACCTGTGCCATCTTTCCCCCTTATTTCTTTTTACCAACCATCTTCTTGCCCGGCCCTTTTCTGGTCCTGGCATTTGTCTTTGTCCTCTGGCCATGGACCGGAAGACCCTTTCTGTGGCGAAGTCCGCGATAGGAACCGATGTCCATGAGCCTCTTTATGTTCAACCCTATTTCCCTGCGAAGGTCGCCCTCAACAGTACACTTGCGCTCAATTATCTCCCTGATGCCCGCTACTTCTGTCTCCGTGAGCTTGTTTACCCTTGTGTCAGGACTGATACCGGCCTCGGCCAATATATTCTGGGAGGTCTTCATTCCTATACCATATATATAGGTAAGCCCTATTTCAACCCTCTTGTCTCTCGGTAAATCGATGCCTGCAATACGTGCCAATTTATTCCTCCTTAAAATCACTTGGTAGTGGCGTATGGCATACGCCACTACAAACTATCCCTGCCTTTGTTTATGGCGCGGGTTTTCACAGATTACCCTTACTATCCCCTTGCGCTTCACTACCTTGCACTTCTCACATATCTTTTTTACTGATGCCTTGACCTTCATCTATCTCTCCCTCTTGTTTCTGGCAAGGGCGTATGCTATACACCCCAACAATTATTTTGCCCTGTATGTTATCCTGCCCCTCGTAAGGTCGTATGGTGACAGCTCAACCGTGACCTTGTCTCCGGGCAGTATCTTTATGAAGTGCATCCTCATCTTGCCTGAGATGTGGGCCAGGATCTTATGGCCGTTCTCAAGCTCCACCCTGAACATCGCATTGGGCAGTGGTTCAATGACTTTCCCTTCTACCTCTATCGCTTCCTCTTTAGCCATTATCAACCATCCAATCGGGTCAGTATTACCGGTCCATCTTCAGTTATAGCGACGGTATGTTCAAAGTGGGCAGACAGGCTGCCGTCTTTTGTTACGGCGGTCCAGCCGTCCTGAAGTATCTTTACTTCACTGCCGCCAGCATTTATCATTGGCTCTATAGCAAGAACCATCCCAGCCTTCAGCCTTACCCCTAATCCAGGGCACCCGAAGTTTGGTACCTGCGGCTCCTCATGGAGAGACCGTCCTATCCCATGTCCTACAAACTCTCTGACTACCGAAAAGCCGTTTTTTTCTACCAGGCTCTGAATGGCAAAGGATATATCTGAAAGCCTGTTTCCTGGATATGCCTTTTTTATCCCCGCATATAAAGCCTCTTCGGCAATGTTTTTAAGCCTAAGGGCCTCATCGGAGACATTACCGACAGGAATGGTAATGGCGGCATCTCCGTAAAATCCTTTATAGTATGCACCAAAATCTATACTTAGTAAATCACCATCTTTAAGAGGGGTCCTCGAAGGTATTCCGTGAACCACCTGAGAGTTCACCGAAGTACACAAGGCCTTCGGGTAACCCCGATATCCCTTAAATGCGGGCTTCGCCTTCTTCTCCCTCAGCTTTTCCTCGGCAAATCCATTCAACTCTTCTGTTGTAATCCCTGGCCTAACTATTCCTTTAATCGCATCGAGGATTTCGGCAACAATCCTGTTGGCGGCCTTCATCTCCACTATTTCCTGCCGCGACTTTAAAACCACATGCCTATCTTCCATCAATGATCTTGCAAATATCATTAAAGATGACCTCAACATCACCTACTCCGTTGACGGTCTTAAGCAGCCCGCTCTTCTCGTAATAGTCGACCAGGGGTGAGGTCTGTGCTTCATAGGTCTCGAGTCTCTTCGTAACTACATCTTCCCTGTCATCATCCCTCTGAAAAAGCTCGCCACCGCAATTGTCGCATCTTCCAGTGCCCTTAGACGGACTGAACTCAATATGGTAACCGGAGCCGCAAGACCTGCAGACCCTCCTTCCTGAAAGCCTTTTTACGAGATATTCCTTTGATACCCGGATATCAATGACACTGTTAATCGGGCAGCCGCACTCGTTCAAATAGGAAAAAAGGGCATCGGCCTGGGAGATCGTCCTTGGGAACCCATCGAGCACATAGCCATTAGTGCAATCATCCCTTTTAAGCCTTTCCTTAACTATCCCTATTACTACCTCATCCGGTACCAATGCCCCCCTGTTCATGTATGACTTTGCCTCTACACCCAAAGGCGTCCCGGTCTTCACTGCTTCCCTGAGGATGTCGCCTGTGGAAACCTGTGGGATTCCATATTTCTCCACAAGTTTCTTGGCCTGGGTACCCTTACCCGCCCCAGGAGGGCCAAGGAGGATAAGGTTTAATCCCACTATCTCCTCCCCTTTATCCTTGCCTTATCCATAAATCCGTCATAATTCCTCTGGAGCAGATGCGACTCTATCTGCGCAACAGTATCCAGGGCAACTCCAACCACTATAAGAAGAGATGTCCCCCCAAAGTAAAATGGGACATTCATCTGCTGCACCAGTATCGTGGGGAGTACGCATACGGCAGCCAGATAAACTGCACCTCCAGCTGTTATCCTGGTCAAGACCCTGTCTATATATTCTGCGGTCTTTGTTCCAGGTCTTATCCCGGGGATATAACCGCCGTATTTCTTCATATTGTCCGCAATATCCGTGGGGTTGAAGGTCACAGCAGTATAAAAGTAACAGAAAAATATTATAGCAACAATATACAGTATCTCGTGCGGCCAGTTGCCAGGGGTCAATGCCCCGGCCATTGTCAGCATAAAGGGGATCGTGCTGAACTGGGCTATGGTAGCAGGGAACATGATGATAGAAGATGCAAAGATTGGCGGTATTACGCCTGACGTATTCACCTTCAGCGGCAGGTGGGTGCTCTGCCCCCCGAACACCTTCCTTCCAACCACCCGCTTCGCATACTGGACAGGGATCTTCCTCTGCCCCCTCTCCATAAATATTATAAACCCTACCACTGCAACCATCATTGCAGCCAGCACCAGAACAAGCAGGATGGGGAATTCCCCTGTCCTTACCAGTTTAAGCGTGTTTACCGCCGCACTTGGTATCCCCACAACTATACCGGCAAAGATAATGAGGGATATGCCGTTTCCTATCCCCCTCTCTGTGATCTGCTCACCCAGCCACATGATAAATGCGGTGCCGGCAGTAAGGGTAATGACTGCCATTATCCTGAATGACCAGCCAGGATGAGGAACCACGAGCTCTCCAGCGGGGCCTGTCATCTTCTCCAGCCCAAAGCTTATCCCAATCCCCTGTATGATACCCAGAGCTATAGTTCCATATCTCGTGTACTGCGTTATCTTCTTCCTCCCCATCTCCCCTTCCTTGGAGAGTTTGTGGAGATAGGGAACAACCACCGTCAGCAACTGGAATATAATTGAAGAGCTTATATAGGGCATTATCCCAAGTGCAAATATGGAAAGCCTCTCCAGCGCTCCGCCGGAAAACATGTCAAACATGCCGAGGATGGTTCCCTGCATCTGGGCGAAAAAGGCCGCCAGGGCATCCCCATTTATACCCGGCGTCGGGATATGGGCGCCGAGCCTGTAAACAAAGAGCATAATGAGCGTAAATATTATCCTCTTCCTGAGCTCAGGGATCTTGCCTATATTTTTATAGCCTTCGGCCAATCTATACTACCTCTATCCTTCCGCCCGCTGCCTCAACCTTCTCCTTAGCTGCCTGACTGAACTTATGTACCTTTATGGTCAAGGGCTTGCTTATATCACCATCGGCCAAAAGCTTTACTCCGGCCAAAAGCTTATTTACTAGACCTGCTTCAACCAATGAGGAGACATCCACTGTGCTGCCTTTATCAAACCTGTCAAGGTCGCTGATGTTTATAATGGCATATTCCTTCCTGAAGATATTGGTGAATCCCCTCTTTGGGACTCTCCTCTGCAAAGGCATCTGACCGCCCTCAAAGCCTGTCTTTCCTCTGCCGCCGGACCTGGCCCTCTGCCCCTTATGCCCGCGGCCGCTTGTCTTGCCGTGTCCAGAGCCGGAACCTCTTCCAAGCCTTTTTCTATTCTTGCTCGCCCCTTCAGGGGCGCGTAGATCACCGAGATTCATTCCATTCACCTCTATGCTATACAGATTCTACAGTAACTAAATGAGAAACCTTATTAACCATTCCCCTGTTTGATGGGGTATCTTCCCTGACTACCGTCCTGTTCAGTTTGGTAAGCCCCAGACCTATAAGGGTGTTTTTCTGCCTCTCGGGCCTCCCGATGCCGCTCTTTATCAGGGTTATCTTCATCTGTTTTGTTGTCTTCTCCATCTAAAACTCCTTCTCTCTATGTAAGCCGCAAATCGCTTCCTTCTTATCTCATCTCCTCAATATTCTTTCCACGCATGGCAGCAACTTCCTCGGGGCTTTTTAACTGCATTAACGCATCAACCGTGGCCTTTACAACATTATGAGGATTGTTTGAGCCTAAGGATTTTGCCAGGAGGTTCCCAATGCCGGCCGACTCTACCACTGCCCTGACCGCACCGCCCGCTATCACCCCGGTTCCAGCAGATGCCGGCTTCAGGAGTACGCTCGCCGCACCAAATTTCCCGAGGACGTCATGATATATGGAATTGCTCTCTGCGTTTAGAGGAATCTGGACAAGCTCCTTCTTTGCCTGCTCCACAGCCTTCCTTAATGCCTCTGACACCTCATTAGCCTTACCCATCCCATAGCCGATTATGCCATTCCCGTCACCAACCACTACCAAGGCACTGAAGCTGAACCTTCTTCCACCTTTTACAACCTTGGCCACCCTGTTTATGTTTACCAGGCGATCCTTTAACTCCAAGCCCTCGGGATTTATCTTTGTTGCCAACCTAACCTCCTATAAATCTTTTGTAACTCAAGGCTTAGGCCTTGACTCAAACCTAAAGGGTTGAGTTACAAATTTAGAATTCGAGCCCAGCGCTCCTTGCGGCATCGGCCAAGGCCTTGATCCTGCCATGATAAAGGTTGCCGTTCCTGTCAAATACTACCTTCTTTATATCATTTTCCAGGGCCCTCTTGGCTACAAGTGCCCCGACCTTCTGCGCTGACTCAACATTGCCACCGTGCTTTATCTCGCCCTTTAGGTCAGGACTCAAAGTGGAGGCCTCTGCCAGTGTTCTTCCATCCTGGTCATTTATGACCTGGGCATATATATGCGAAGTACTCCGAAAGACACAAAGCCTAGGCCTCTCAGAGGTACCTATAACCTTCTTCCTTACCCTGTTCTTCCTTTTCAGTCTACCTGAAAGCCTTTTGTTTATCTCACCCACTTTATTTACCTGCCTTCCCAGCCTTCCCGGCCTTTCTAAGTATCTTCTCTCCCTGATATTTAATACCCTTCCCTTTATATGGTTCCGGCGGCTTCAAGCCCCTTATATTGGCGGCTGCCTGGCCTAACATCTGCTTATCCGGACCCTTCAGGGTGATCAGCGTCTGCTTTTCTACCTCTGCCTTTACCCCTTTCGGGAGCTCATAATTAACGGGATGGGAAAAGCCGAGGCTCATAACAAGGCTGTCACCTTTGACTTCTGCCCTGTAACCAACCCCGGTTATCTCCAGCCTTCTCTCAAATCCATGGGTAACGCCGGTTACCATATTTGCCACAAGGCTCCTCAGGAGACCCTGTACTGTCCTGGCCTCCCTGGTCTCAGCAGGCCTGGAAAAAACTATCTTGCCATCGTCTATCGTTATATCAACCCCTGAGCCAACTTTCTGAGAGAGGCTGCCCTTCGGTCCCTCAACATTGAGAACCTCTCCGGCCAATCCAACCTTTACCCCCTTGGGGATTGTTATGGGTATTTTACCTATACGTGACATCTTAAACTCCAGAATTTCATTTTTTCACTGACCACTGTAAACAGTGGTCACTATTTTTACCAAACCCTGCACAGCAGCTCGCCGCCAACATTGGCTGCACGAGCCGCCTTATCCGTCATTAGACCCTTAGATGTGGAAACTATGGATATCCCAAGTCCATTCAAAACCCTTGGCACCTCATCCTTGCCAGCGTACATCCTTCTACCGGGCTTACTTACCCTTTCCAACCCGGAGATTACACCGGCATTGGCTAGAGAATACTTCAGGAATATACGGAGAACAGGCCGCTCTCCCTCGGTTACTACTTTAACATTCTTGATATACCCTTCTTCCTTCAGGATCCTGGCCACCTCTGCCTTCAGGGTTGAGGAAGGGACATCCACCTTTTCATGCTTGGCCTTGCTGGCGTTTCTTATCCTTGTAAGCATATCAGCAACGGGATCGGTCATACTCATTTTTTACATACTCCTTTTAAATACATGTAAGGGCAAGGCTTCTCCCTGCTTATGAAGGGCAACCTCAGGGATTGCCCCTATAGAACTACCAGCTCGACTTTGTAACCCCTGGAAGTTCTCCTTTATGGGCTCTCTGTCTCAGACAAATACGGCACATACCAAACTTTCTATAAAATGCCCTGGGTCTTCCGCATAAAGGACATCTGTTGTATCCCCTGACTTTGAACTTTGGCTCCCTCTGAGCCTTTGCTATCAATGATTTTTTTGCCACTTCTCCTCCGCTTAATCCCTAAAAGGCATTCCAAACTGTTTCAATAGGGCCTTGCCCTCTTTATTTGTCTTGGCTGTTGTCACGAAGACAATATTCATACCCCTTACCTTATCCACCCTGTCGTATTCAATCTCCGGGAATATGATCTGTTCCTTAAGTCCAAGGGCATAGTTCCCGTTTCCGTCAAAGTTCTTGCCTGAAACCCCTTTAAAATCCCTCACCCTCGGCAACGTGACATTTATGAACCTGTCTAAGAACTCATACATCTTTGCTTTTCTTAATGTTACCATGCATCCGATAGGCATTCCCTCGCGGAGCTTAAAGGTCGCAATAGATTTCTTTGCCTTTGTTATGACGGGTTTTTGTCCAGTTATGGCGGTTAGCTCTGCAGCAGCTGCATCCAATACCTTGATATTCTGTACTGCCTCGCCTAAACCCATATTTATAACAATCTTTTCGACCTTTGGCACTTCCATCACGCTCTTGTAGTGAAATTCCTCCATGAGAGCCGGAACTATTTTATTAGCATATTCCTCTTTCAGCCTTGCCATCCAAATCCTCCATTATCATAAGGCGTAAACCCCATGCGCTGCGCCTTACGCTACTTGTCTATCTGTTCTCCGCACTTCTTGCAAATCCTTACTTTTTTATCGTCTTCCAATATCTTATAACCGAACCTGACGGCAGAATCGCACTTTGGGCATACTACCATCACATTAGATATATGGATAGGACCCTCTTTTTCTATTATCCCGCCCTGAGCGGCAGCGCCGCGCGGTTTGGTATGTCTCTTTATAAAATTTATCCTCTCGACAACTATCCTGTCTTTCTTCGGGAGTACCATTATGACCTTGCCGGTCTTACCCTTCTCTTTTCCTGCAATCACTTTCACTGTATCGTTTTTCTTTATATGCGTGGTTAACATTACATCTCCTGCCACAAATCTTTATTTATACCAAGTTGCTTTCAAGCATCTACTATTAACGTCCAATGAAAGCTTACTTGGTATTTACCTGAGCATTCAAAAGCCTTTATTTGAATACGAATTGGTGTTAAGCTGCCTTAATGACTTATGCGTCTCTCTATATCACTTCAGGAGCCAGCGAGACTATCTTCATGAACTTCTTTGCCCTAAGTTCCCTTGCCACAGGACCGAAGATACGGGTTCCAAGCGGCTCATTCGCCTTATCAATAATAACGGCAGAGTTTCCGTCAAACTTTATATAAGAACCGTCGCGCCTCGAAACCTCTTTGGCTGTCCTGACAACTACTGCCTTTTGAACATCCCCCTTCTTGACCTTTGCGTTCGGGATGGCTTCCTTAACGGCAACGACTATTATGTCTCCAATGGTCGCATATCTTTTTCTGGTTCCGCCAAGAACCTTTATACACATTACCTTTTTTGCGCCAGAATTATCTGCGACATCTAAAACGGTCTGCTGTTGTATCATCTTATACCCCTAATGTGTCAGCTAAACGCCTATGAGTTATACTGCCTTCCCTACTACCTCTTTTACCTTCCAACGCTTGTCCTTGCTAATAGGGCGGGTTTCTTCTATCACTACCTTATCTCCAACATGACAGGAATTCCCCTCGTCATGGGCCTTGAACTTCGAACTCTTCTTTATGGTCTTGAGATACATATGATGCTTGACTGCCCTGTCAACCTTTACCACGACGGTCTTCTCCATCTTATCGCTTACAACAACCCCGGAAAGGGTCTTTCTCATACCTCTTTCAATCATTTCCTTCTCTCCCTTAAAACCGTCTTGACCCTGGCAATATCCTTGGCAACCTGAGACAGACGGGCCGTGTTTTCAAGCTGACCGCTGGCGTGTCGAAAGCGAAGATTGAAAAGTTCATGCAACAGTTCGCCCGGCCTCTGGCTCAGCTCATCATCACCAAGAGTTCTTATCTCGCTAACCTTCATGGCCTTCACCTCTGGAAATAATTTTCGTGAAAATCGGAAGCTTATAGGCGGCAAGCCTGAACGCCTCCATCGCCACCTCTTTGGTTACTCCTTCCATCTCAAACAGAATCCTTCCGGGCTTTATCACGCAAACCCAATCCTCAGGAGAACCCTTTCCCTTTCCCATCCTGGTTTCAGCAGGCTTCTTTGTTATGGGCTTGTCAGGAAATATCCTTATCCATATCTTTCCGCCCCTCTTGATGAAGCGAGTCATTGCAATCCTTCCCGCCTCTATCTGCCTGGTTGTTATCCAGCCGCACTCCTGCGCCTGAAGCCCATACTCGCCAAAGTTCAGCGACGAACCTCTGTGTGCGGCACCAGTCATCCTGCCCTTCATCATCTTGCGATGTTTAACTTTTTTTGGCATCAACATAACAGTTAACCCCTTCCTAACTAAACAGTCATGACGAAACTTTCAAGTCTTCGTCTCCAAACTATGGAAACCAGCCCCATCCCCCATTCCCGGCGGGAAGGGGGAGATTTTCACGATAAAATCTCGCCCTTAAATATCCATACCTTTATTCCTATAACCCCAAACGTGGTCATCGCCTGGGCAAATCCATAATCTATATCAGCCCTGAGGGTTTGAAGCGGAACCCTTCCTTCCTTGTACCACTCACGCCTTGCTATTTCAGCCCCACCGAGCCTCCCAGCACAAGCTATCCTTACACCCTGGGCGCCAAACTTAAGGGCCGACTGAATGCTCTTCTTCATAGCCCTTCTAAATGCCACCCTTCTTTCCAACTGTAGGGCAACATTCTCTGCAACCAGCTGGGCATCCGTCTCAGGCTTTCTTATCTCCTGGATGTTTATATAAATCTCTTTGCCGGTGAGGTTTTGCAGTTCCTTCTTGAGATTTTCAATCTCTGTGCCCTTCTTACCTATGATTATCCCAGGCCTGGCAGTATATATGTTCACCTTGCCCTTATCGGCTACCCTTTCTATCTCTATCTTGCTGACCCCGGCATGGAAAAGCTTCTTCTTGAGAAAGCTCCTTATCTTTATATCCTCATGAAGGGCCTTGGAATAACCCTTATCAAGATACCACTTCGAATCCCAGCTTTTATTAATCCCAAGCCTTAGCCCTATTGGATTTACCTTTTGACCCAAACCCTACCTCCCTTAAGTCTTAACTCTCTTCCAATACCACTGTTATATGACTAGTCCTCTTCTTAATCTGGGAGGCCCTTCCCATGGCCCTCGGCATAAACCTTTTTAACGAAGGTCCCCCATCCACGCATATAGATTTTACCATCAACGTGTTTACATCCATACCCTCTTTCTGTGACGCATTGGCGACCGCTGATTTCAGAAGATTTGTAACCACTTTAGAGGCAGCCCTTGGTGTAAATTGAAGGATGCCCAATGCCTGGTCAACCCTCTTGCCCCTTATAAGATCAATTACGAGCCGAGCCTTTCTCGGCGCTATTCTTACATATTTTGCTTTTGCAAAAGCTTGCATATCATTTCACCTTTTTATCAATTTCAGCCGCGTCTGATAAAGCCCCAACCCAGGTCAACATCAAAACCGCATCAGTCAACTACTTTCTGACTTCCTTGCCTTTCACAGCAGTTTTTTTGCCCGCTGTATGTCCATGAAAAGTTCTGGTAGGTGAAAACTCTCCGAGTTTATGCCCGACCATATGCTCTGTCACAAACACAGGTATGAATTTTCTGCCGTTATGGACCGCAAAGGTATGACCGACAAAATCAGGAATTACCATGGACCTTCTTGACCACGTCTTGATAACCCGCCTGTCATTGGCTTCATTAGCCTTATTCACCTTCTCCATCAAGCTATCGTCAACGAACGGGCCTTTTTTTGTAGAGCGTGCCACCACTTACCTCCAGTTACTTTCTCTTTCTAACAATGAACTTGCTAGTTGCCTTATTCTTCCGTGTCTTGTATCCCTTGGTTGGTTTGCCCCAAGGTGAAACAGGATGCCTGCCTCCGGATGTCTTCCCCTCACCTCCGCCATGCGGGTGATCTACAGGATTCATGGCAACACCCCTGACAGAAGGTCTTATCCCAAGCCAGCGACTTCTTCCAGCCTTACCTACATTTATATTTTCGTGATCCAGGTTTCCTATCTGTCCAACTGTGGCCATACAGTCCATCAGAACCATCCTGACCTCGCCGGAGGGAAGCTTTACCTGTGAATATTTCCCCTCCTTGGCTACAAGTTGTGCACCCGACCCTGCACTTCTCACAAGCTGGGCACCCTTTCCGGGCCTCAGCTCGATATTATGAATCGTCGTTCCGAGAGGTATGGCCCTGATAGCCATTGCATTCCCAGGCTTGATATCAGCATCGGACCCTGCAATAACAGCGGCACCCACTTCCAGGCCGAGGGGGGCAAGAATATACCTCTTTTCCCCATCCTCATACTGAAGAAGGGCGATGCGGGAAGACCTGTTTGGATCATACTCTATAGAGGCCACCTTAGCGGGAATCCCCACCTTGTCCCTCTTGAAATCTATGATTCTGTATGCCCTTTTGTGTCCCCCTCCCTGGTGGCGGCAGGTAATCTTTCCGCGGCTATTCCTTCCGCCGTGTCGCCTGATCGGCTCAACCAAGGACTTTTCAGGCTTAGTTCTCGTTATCTCCTCAAAAGTAGAGCAGGTCTGTGCTCTCCTGCTCGGGGATGTCGGTTTATATGTCTTAACGGCCATTACTATACCCCTTCAATTATTTCTATTTTTTCCCCGGCCTTAAGGGTAACAACAGCTTTCTTCCAATCCGACCTTTTGCCGAAGTTCCTTCCAACCCTTTTAACCTTACCTTTTACATTCACGGTATGGACGTCATCAACCTTCACGCTGAATATCTTCTCGACTGCATTCTTGATCTCTATCTTATTTGCGCACTTGTCCACTTCAAAGAGGTATTTGTTAAATGCCTCCTTCTGATCTGTCCCCTTCTCTGTCAAGAGAGGCCTCTTTAGTATGTTAAATACCTCGCTCATTCGCTCACCTCGCCTTTCACATCTCCCCCTATCACCGGGGCAGTTGACTCAAGGATCAATATCTTGTCAAAAGAAAGGACGTCATAAACATTCAACCCCTGAGGCCTTATAACCTTGAATCCCCTTAAATTCCTTGAAGACCTCTCGAAATTAGCCATCTCCTGATGGGAAACAAAGAGCGCATTTTCAGCTTCAAACCTCTGCAATATCTCCAGTGCCTTTTTGGTCTTTATCTCACTGAGGTCGAAGTCCCTTATGACCCAGACCTTACCTTCATTCATCTTCATCGAAAGGACAGACTTAAGAGCACCCTTCCTCACCTTTTTCGGTACCAGATAGGAATAATCCCGCGGCTTCGGTCCAAAGGCACATCCACCCCTGACCCAGATAGGCGAAGTATTGGAGCCTGACCTTGCCCTTCCGGTACCCTTCTGCTTCCAAGGCTTTCTATTGCCGCCGCTAACCTCACCGCGACTCTTGGTTGATGAAGTCCCGGCCCGCCTGTTGGCAAGCTGCATCTTCACCACCTCATGAATAAGGTGCTCCTTGACCTCGGCACCGAACATTTCATCGCTGAGGTCTATCTCGCCGACTTTTTTTCTCTCAATATCGTATACATCCAAATGGGGCATCTCTAACTCCAAGCAGAATAAACTTTGATTCTATTTCTTTATACTATCCCTGATTATAACAAGCCCGTTTTTAGCTCCGGGAACAGCTCCCTTTACAAGAAGGAGGTTTTGTTCCTTTTTCACGGCAACTATCTCCAACCCAAGGGTCGTGACCCTGTCCTGACCCATATGGCCGGGAAGCCTCTGCCCCTTAAACACTCTTGAAGGAAATGAACTGGCGCCGATAGAGCCTGGAGCCCTGTGGTGCATGGAGCCGTGACTTGCCCCTCCACCCTTAAAGTGATGTCTCTTCACTCCACCGGAAAACCCCTTACCCTTGCTAACCCCAACTATATCTACCCTCTCACCAGGTGCAAATATATCAACACTGATGCTCTGCCCGACCTCCAGATCGTCCGCGCCTTCAAGCCTGAATTCCCGCAGGTAACGAGTAGCTGCAACGCCGGCCTTCTTGAAGTGACCAGATAGAGGCTTGGTCACCTTCCGCTCCTCGATCTCCTCGAATCCAATCTGAAAAGCCGAATATCCATCCCTATCTATAACCTTCTTTTGCACCACTGCGCATGGGGTAGCCTGTATTACTGTAACAGGAATCAGCTTGCCGTCCTTAGCGAACAGCTGAGTCATCCCTATCTTCTTGCCGATTATACCTTTTTTCATATTTCAAACTCCGTAAATGCCCCGAGATGTAAGCTGTAAAACTGCTTACGGTATCTATAACTTTAGTTCCACATTCACGCCGGCAGAGAGATCAAGCTTCATCAGTGCATCTATCGTCTGCTGCGTGGGCTCCAGTATGTCCAGGAGCCTCTTATGAGTTCTTATCTCAAACTGCTCCCTCGACTTCTTATCCACATGCGGAGAGCGGTTTACGCAGAACTTGTTTATAGTAGTTGGCAATGGAATCGGGCCGGAGACCTTTGCACCACTCCTTTTAGCGGTCTCAATTATCTCTTCAACCGACTGGTCCAAGACCTTATGGTCATATGCCTTCAGCCTTATCCTTATCCTTTGTGCCTTAACAGCCATTATTCAATCACCTCGCTGATGGCGCCTGCGCCTACCGTCCTGCCGCCTTCCCTGATTGCGAAACGGAGACCTTTCTCCATGGCTATCGGGGTTATCAGCGAGATCGTCATGGCTACGTTGTCTCCCGGCATTACCATCTCTACTCCTTCAGGAAGTGTTGCTATACCGGTGACGTCTGTGGTCCTGAAGTAAAACTGAGGTCTGTATCCGTTGAAGAACGGGGTGTGTCTTCCGCCTTCTTCCTTGCTTAATATGTAGGCTTCTGCCTTGAATTTTGTATGGGGGGTTATGGTCCCTGGTTTTGCAAGTACCTGGCCT
>JAUSKU010000070.1 GCA_030646755.1 Deltaproteobacteria bacterium | reverse complement strand
TAAACGATTTGCTCAAAACCGTTTCGGTAGGCAACGGCGGTTAAGACAAAAAAAGAGTAGTTTTGGTAATATTATTGCAGCATAACAGCCTATACTGCTGATGCCCCGAATAGCTGCCCGATTCTATGTCGGAATTTGGGCTCTTTGCCCCCCTTGTATTCCTTGGAGGGTTCTACTATGCCTTGTCAGGCATGGTTCTCTGGGGGATAGGGATGGGGGCCCAGGAGTCGGTGATGAGGGCTTCTATTGCGGAAATGGTCCCGGCAGACAGGCGGGGTTCAGCATATGGTATATTTAACACAGGGTTCGGAGTTTCCTGGTTTCTGGGAAGTGCATTGATGGGGATACTTTATGATATGTCGATTCCGGCCCTGATTGCTTTTTCGATGGTCATGCAGCTGCTGTCAATTCCGCTATTTTTATTCGTAAAAAGGCAAGACTCTCACGCAAAGACGCAGAGAGCGCAAAGTTGATGCATCGAAGTTGGGTACTTCTTGGCGCCTTTGCGAGAAAAAATAATGGTGCTTAACTAGAAAAGTATCTCCATAGCCTCTCTGACTGTCCCGACAGGCACAACCTCTATCCCGTCAATCCGTTGAGAAAGCTTGTTTCCTGACGGCAAGATACACCTTGTAAATCCGAGTTTTGCGGCCTCCCCTACCCTGAGTTCAGCTTGGGCGACTCCCCTGATCTCCCCGGTCAGTCCTATCTCACCTATTATCACGGTCTTTGGGTCTACAGGCTTGTCGAGGAAGGATGATGCGATTGCTGTTATTATACCGAGATCCACGGCTGGTTCGTCAATCTTAACGCCACCTGCAACGTTTACGTAGATGTCTTGATTTATCAGGTTCAAGCCCACCTTCTTTTCAAGGACAGCGACAAGAAGGGAGACCCTGTTGTGGTCTACACCAATGGTTGTCCTGCGCGGAACAGCAAAGTTAGTTGACGATACAAGGGCCTGTAATTCCACAAGGATAGGCCTTGTTCCCTCAAGAGATGTCACGACTGTAGAACCTGAGGCGTTCAACGGCCTCTCAGCCAGGAATATCTCTGAAGGGTTGGAGACCTCTTTAAGGCCGGCATCTGTCATCTCGAAGACGCCTATCTCGTTGGTGGAGCCGTACCGGTTCTTTACAGCCCTGAGGATCCTGTAGGCGTGCCCCCTCTCTCCCTCGAAGTATATGACTGTGTCGACCATGTGCTCCAGGAGCCTCGGTCCTGCTATCGCCCCTTCTTTCGTCACATGACCTATAAGGAATGTGGATACCCCGGTTCCCTTGGAGAGCTGCATGAGGCGGCCTGCGCACTCCCTTACCTGGCTAATGCTTCCAGGGGCTGAGTCTATCTCTGTCGTGAATATGGTCTGGATGGAATCTATGACAAGGAGTGTCGGCCTCAGCTTCTTTACCTCTTCCAGTATGGTCTCAAGGGACGTCTCTGCAGCCACATAAAGGCCCCTTGATGTTACCCCAAGCCTCTCGGCCCTCATCCTGGTCTGCCTTGCAGACTCCTCACCTGACACATAAAGCACAGGAAGGCCCTGGGATGCAACCATCTCCATGGCCTGGAGCAGAAGGGTGGATTTGCCTATACCGGGGTCCCCTCCGATCAATATGAGAGATCCCTTCGCGATCCCGCCGCCAAGGACCCTGTCGAACTCCGCTATCCCTACCTGCACCCTGTGTTCATCTGTCACCTCTATGTCGCAGATCGGGACGGGAGGCTGGGGCTTTAAAAGCTCAAGCCCCTTCTTTATGGATCGCTCCTTTTGAAAGACCTCTTCTACAAAGGAGTTCCATGAACCGCAGTCAGGGCACCTACCAAGCCACTTCGGGGTTTGGTAGCCGCAGGTCTGGCAGGAAAATACTGTGTTTGTCTTGGCCATTATAAAAACTCTCCTACTGTCATCCCCGGTATTATACCGAATGTTCAGATTGAGTCAATGAAAAGGACTTTTAAGAAAATCCATGTTTCCTTGACAAATGAAACATCCTGGATAAGTTTTACCATTGATGGAGAAATCTTAAGAAGGAGGTAGGTATGAAAAAGAAAGGGATGTTGTTTTTGGGAATGGCGGCATTGCTTTTGACCGAGACAGTTGATTTATACGCAGGAACAACTCCGGAGGTAAGCTTTGGCGGGCAGTATCGTATTAATGCCTATACCCTCAACGATGACGATGGCGCAGGGGGCATTGCAGCAGCCAGAGTCCGTATCAGACAGAACATAGACCTCAAATTCTCGGAACAGTTCAATACCCACATCCAGTTCAACATTGGCCACATTAATGAAGGGGCTGGGAATCACAATTTGAACCAGAATGGCGAAGCGAGCGTTGGCCTACGCCATGCGGTGATGAACTACAAGTTTTCTGATGCCGCGTTGCTTCAGGCCGGTCTTGTGCCGATAGCGGACAAGTTTGGCGACACCCTGTTTTCAAGCGACTGGGATTTTAGCCCTGTGGCCGTACTTGTTAAGGGGAACGCAGGTGTTGATTATCGCGCGGCGTGGATGAAGATTGAGGAAAACGATGAGACAGACGAGACCGCGGCTGGTGCGGATACTGATAACGATATGGACGCATATCTACTCGATCTCGGAAAAGACCTGGGGGTTGCCAATGTGGGCGTTATGGGGCTTGTCATACGGACACCGGAAAACGGAATAGGAGTGGCTTCAGACGGATACGAAACAAACTTATGGCTCGGCATCAGGGCAGATGGAAGCACTGCCGGCCTTAACTGGCACGCATCTCTGGTCTCCTCCAATGTCGACAAATCTGTTACTGGGGCTGCCGATGACTCAACAGGTTTGCAGTTCCTGGCTAAGGTGGACGGAAAGATAGACAAGATCGGGTGGGGTCTCCTCGGGCTTTACACAACGGGAAGTGATGACGGTGAAGACAGCTTCTTCTCCCCCCAAACATTCTATGGCGGACAGGGGTACTGGGGAAAGACCGGGATACTTAATATCCAGGGGCCGACTGATACAGGAATGGATGTGAACAATCTCCGTACGGATAACGGTGGTTTAGGGCTAACTACAATACAGGCAAACATATCTGCACCATTGATGGACAACCTGAACGGATATATAGGCGCCGGAGGGTATCAGGCCAACGAGGAAAATCCTGCTGGTGACGATGATATAGGAGCGGACGTCTACGCCCAGGTAAAGTATAAATTCCCGGATAGCCCCCTGGCTCTTGATGCAGGTTTTGATGTGGCCTCTTTGGGTAAGGCGGCCCCTAACAGCGGGGGAGATACCAGGACTGCAACAGCCTTCTTTGCGAGACTTCAGGCCGAGTTTTAAACTGTTGCCCTGACCTCAATGAACTACAGGAGGAGCAAATGAAAAAAAACGACGAATACTACACCGGCGGTAAAAAAGGGGCTGGGAAGAATGTCCGGTGGGGAATGGTCATTGACCTCCGCCGCTGCATTGGATGCCATTCCTGCTCAATACATTGCAAGACCGAGAATGAGGTGCCTGTGGGGGTCTACAGGGCATGGGTCAAGTACGTTGATAAGGGGACATACCCGGATGTCAGAAGGAACTTCCTGCCGAGATTATGCAACCATTGCGAACATCCGATGTGCTACAGGGTCTGCCCGACAAAGGCTACTTACAAGAGGGACGATGGGGCAGTCCTTATAGACAACGATAAGTGTATAGGCTGCCGGTCGTGTATTACGGCCTGTCCGTATGACGCCCGGTTTATAAACCCTGTTACAAAGACAGCGGACAAATGCACATTCTGCGTCCACAGGGTGGATAAGGGGCTGATCCCTTCATGTGTTCAGGGATGTATCGGAAGGGCAAGGATCTTTGGAGACCTGAACGACCCGAACAGTGAAATCTCCCGGTATCTTGCAAAGAACCCGGCAAAACAGCTTAATCCAGCCACAGGGAATGAGCCTTCTGTTTTTTATATCGGCCTGGACGAGTCTGTCGAGGAAGAGAGGGGAGGAGTGACTTCTGTGGCAGGTACTCAGAGAGAAGCTCGAAAGGAGGCAATATGAACGCAATAGTAACATACAATGTTCCTCACATGGTGGAACCATGGGGTATGCTGATAGTAGTCCACTTCTTTCTGAGCGGACTTGCAGGTGGCTCATTTATAACCTCAGCTGCTGCTTCTTTCTTTAATGAAGAAAGGTACAAAAAAACGGCGATAGTTGCTTCTTATCTGGCATTTCTTGCCATACTCATAGACGTACCCATACTCATTGCGGACCTCGACAGGCCCGAACGCTTCTTTACGCTCCTCTTTCGCGGCAGCATGACAGCTCCGCTGACATGGGGGACTTGGTTTCTCATTGGACTAGGTTTATTTTCGGTTCTAAATATCATGTTAAAGATGGGAAACCCGGCTGTAAAGGGTTCAAAGGGTATCATCCTCGGCTTAGGATCTGTCTTTGCGCTGGGAGTATGCACATATACGGCAGTTGCACTTAATATCGCTACAGATGTAAGGCCTATATGGTCTAATGGCATATTAATTCCTATCTTTATTGCCGCTTCCGGGATTACAGCCATTGCAACAACGTCCCTGATTATATCACTTGGTGGAGAAGGAAAAGAGGAGCTTTCCTGTCTGGGTTCAACTAATGCCGGGCTGCTTATACTGCAACTCATTATGGTTATATCTCTTATTCTCACTACTCTTACCGGTACGCCAATGAGCAGGCAGGCCGCCACGATAATAACAAGCGGAGACATGGCAATGCTGTTCTGGGGCGGTCTTATAGTTGTTGGCCTGTTAATACCTATCTTCCTTTTGTGGAGCAGCTCTATGGCCAAAAAGGAAGGCCGGATCAGTCCTGGAATAGCGGCATTGGCATCTGTTCTGGTTCTCATAGGTGTATTTGCCCTCAGGTATATAATTGTCTCGGGCGGGCAGATGCTGCCATTAACTTAAACCGGAGGTAGGACAATGAATATAAAATTCAGCAGGAGAGACATTTTAAAGATGGGCGCAGTAGGGGCCACAGCAGCCATGACTCCGGGGCTTTTAAAGGCAATGGAGCTTCAGGAGGCAGGAAAGGGAGCAGACCTGAGAACCGCTGCCGAAAGGACCCAGGTGGTTCCTTATACCTGCCTTCAGTGCAATATAGAGGACGGAGGACTTGCATATATTGAGGACGGACGGGTTGTAAAGCTTGAAGGGAATCCGAAACACCCTGCAACAAGAGGAAAGTTGTGCGGGAAGGGCGCTGCAGGAATTAATGGGCTGTATGACCCTGACCGGATCCTCTATCCGATGCGGAGGGTCGGCAAGCGCGGTGAAGGAAAATGGAAGAGGGTCTCATGGGATGAGGCTTATAAAGAGCTTGCATCGAGGATGGCCGAGGTGCTTGACAGGGCAAAAGAGGGGAAGGGTTCTCCAAACGAGATCGCCCTCCATATCGGCAGGAACCGCTGGTTCGGCTTTGACAATCGCTTCATGAATGCCCTCGGTTCAGACACAAGACTTAACCACACCTCTATATGCGAATCGAGCAAGAAGATAGGTATGCAGCCAACCTGGGGGCCTGACATAGAGACCCCTGACTTTGCAAATACAAAATATATGCTTATCTTCGGCGCAAATATTTATGAGGCGTCTTACTTCCATAACCCCTATGTCCAGAGGGTGGTGGAAGGGAGGGTCGGAAACCATGCCAAGCTCGTATACTTTGATCCCCGCATGAGCAATACGGCAGGGAAGGCGGACGAGTGGTACCCCATTTTCCCTGGAACAGACGGAGCCGTGGCACTGGCCATGTGCAACGTCATCATGAAGGAGGGACTTCACAACAAGGAGTTCATTGACAAATGGACCAACTACCCGTCCGACAAGCTGGCCAAATATCTTGAACAGTTCACCCCTGAATGGGCAGAAAAGATAAGCAACGTCCCTGCAAATGATATAAAGAGGATCGCTGTAGAGTTTGCCCTTGCAGCCCCGAGATGCACTACTTATACATACAGGGGACCCGCAAAACATACGAACGGAAGTTACAGCGAGAAGTGCACCATGATGCTGAACGTCGTTGTAGGAAACATAGAACAGAAGGGGGGTTACTGCCTCCCCAGGGGTTTCGGGTACAAGCATCCCCAGCCGGAGCCGCCTGCTCCGAAGGAAAAGAGCGAGCTGGCCCATCCCCATGAATACCCTCTTGCGGAGCACAAGGTGAGCCATCATGTCGCCTATATGATAAAGGAGGGGCGCCAGAAGGTGTCGGTATATATGAGGCATTACTTCAACGGAAATTACTCCATGCCTGATAGTAATACCTGGACAGATCTTTACATGGATGAAGAACTTATCCCATTCCATGTCTCAATGGACACATTCATGGGCGAGGCCACGGCTCTGTCCGATCTGATCCTCCCTGAAACTACATATCTTGAGAGGTTCGACATCGAGAATATGCCTTCATCCATCGAGACCCCCTGGGTAGGGATAAGGCAGCCTGTGATAAAGCCTCTTGGCGAGGTCAAGAGCTATCGGGACATAGTCCTTGAGCTGGTTACAAAGCATCTTGATTCCGACGGCGCAAGGGGGATAAAGAAATATTTTGAATACGGGACCACCGAAAATTATATAAAATTTATGGCAGAGAGCGTCCCTGGTGTGAAGGAGGCAGGGGGGTGGGAATATCTTAAGAAGAACGGGGTCTGGTCTCCAAAGCCTGTGGACTCGGAGCCTGACTACAACCTGCACAAGAAGGACGGATTCGGAACGCATGACAAGAAAATCAACATTTATGTGGAGGAGTGGGCAAAATACGGGTTCAACCCCCTTCCCCATTACGAGCCAATCCCTGCCCATGAGAATATGAAGGAGGATGACCTTGTCCTCATAACATTCAAGTGGAACATCCATGTCCAGTCGAGGACTGCAAATCAGAAATACCTGGCGGATATAATCCACAACAACCCTATGTGGATTAACGCGAAGTTAGCTGAAAAGAAGGGGATAAAGACCGGGGACCTGGTCAGGGTGACGTCAAAGATAGGTTACCTTGTCACTAAGGCCTTTGTTACAGAAGGGATAAATCCAAAGGTCGTCGCCATCTCCAATTCTTTCGGCCACTGGGAGTATGGGAGGCTTGCCACCCTCAAGCTAAAGGAGAAACCGGAATGGGCAGAGTCCGGTGACACGGATTTTGAGCAGGTCTTCTGGAAGGACACAGGGATGCATCCGAACTACATCATACCTGTGTCAACAGACCCCATAGGAGGTTCTGAGGGGTGGTATGACACGGTGGTCACTGTAGAAAAAGCCCAGCCTGGAGACAAGTATAAGGACTACAAGGTTGACAAAGATGCGGCTGTCAAGGCTTATCAGGAAACCCTGTCGTACTCTTATGTCGGCCCCAACTTCAGGCGCCGGGCGCCTGGAAAAGGCGAAGCAAAGGCCGGGGCAAAGAAGGGTCATTAGATGACTATGTTTTCCAGTCTTATCGATAGGGCACTCTTAGGTGCCCTATTTTTTATTCTCTTAACAAGAGGTCCTCTCTTAGCTGCATGTATTGATGCGAAGGTGTTCGAGGTCGAGGCCATGAGCAAACAAAAGGAGACCGTTCTCCTCGATGTGAGGGAGCCTTATGAATTCACGGACTGCCGGATACCAGGAAGCATAAATGTCCCTGCGTCGACCCTGCAGAAAGAGTCTGGTAAACTCGACAAGGGGGCGACCATCGTCGTATACTGCAGGACTGGGAGGAGGAGCCTCGATGCCTGTAAATTCCTTGATGAAAAGGGGTTCAAGAAGGTAATCAATCTGGGTGGTGGGATTTCGGCCTGGTATAATACCGGGAGGAAACTCGAAGGCAGTTGTGAGGGTAGGCCAGATTTTCAATACGACCGCAGCGGCAAGGTACTCAGGCGCAAGGAGGGAGAAGTACCCCCTGAACCAGAGATAAAGGGTTGTAAATAGAGGCAGAAAGGGGATTCGGTAAATGGATGAGTCGGTGATGATAATGGATAGCTCCTCAATAGGTGAGGCAAAGGCGAGGGGGAATGTTTACTCTCTCCTATCCAGGGTTTTTATGAGGGAGGTAGACAAACAGTTCCTTGACATATTGAAGAAAAGGGAATCCATTGATGCCTTCAGGGATCACGGGTTTACATTCTTTGAAGACCTGCTTAGCAGGAGAGAAGGGGATCTAATAGATGAGCTCGCCGTTGAATTTGCATCCCTCTTCCTCATATCACCCGGGAGGCTCCTCTCACCCTATGAATCGGTTCAAGCCGGCAAGGAGGGTCAGCTCGGAGGTGAGGCCTCGTCTAAAACCCTTTTTTTCTATAAGAAAGCCGGCTTTACAATCCATGAGAGGATATCCTTGCTCCCGGATCATTTTGCCATAGAACTCGAATTTATGGGACATCTGTGCGAAAGGGGGGATGCCGCCAACGGAGCGCCTGCATCAAACTCAAGGGAGTTGCAGGCGCGCTTTATTAAGTTACATCTTGCCAACTGGTACAGGCCATTCCTTAACAGGGTGGAAGCTGCCGCCGGACACCCCTTTTACAGGGAGTTTTCAATATTTACTAAGGGATTCCTGGATTCTGAGATAGGATATCTTGAATCAGCCAAGGGGGAGTGATACGGATTATTTCCTCGGGGGATTTGGCGGGTTTAGGGCAGCAGGCCCTTCTTTCACAGCAAGGATTGATGCGATCTTCTTGTCGCACCTCTCAATCCATTCTGGGTAAGGGGTATAAAAGCTCCTTGCGGAATAAAGGGAGCTTCTCAGAGAGCGGTAGGCCAATAGTGCCCAGTCGCTCTGGTTCTGTCTTTCAAATATCTCCCCAATCTGCCAGAGCTTGTCGATTGAGGTCTTGACCATCCCGCTTCCGGGCGTGTACATATGTATTGCGGATTCGTATCCTGTTATGGCGCCACGGAAATCCCTCTTTTTGAAGGCCTCCTCGCCTATATCGAACTGCTTCCACTGGGAATAGTATGTCCTTCCCCAGATCATCGCAATCATGATGACTAAGGTGATAAAAACGGTTGTTACTACCTCTTTAACCTTAGGGTTCATGTAAGTTTTATCCTTTGAAGAAGTTGGGGACACAGAGCAAAAGGACACCCATTAGAGCGGCAACCAGTCCTATTGGGAGGGAGAGGGCTGCTACCGCATTCCATGGAGACTTGGTATTAAACGTCCCCCAGAAGCCCGCAACAAGAACAGCAAGTCCCGCAACTATCATTGCAATGTGAATTATCATGGTTATCCCCCTATCAACAGCTTTGCATTTTAACATTAAACCCTGTCCAGTCAAGATTTTTGTTGAAGGATGCATTATTTGGTGCTATAGATTTGTTAATCGGAAAATATTATTAGAGGGGACAGTCCCCTACATAAGGAGGAGATATGATAAACGAGATAGAGAAGTTGCTTGGTGACGAGGCAAAGAGTCTATTGGAGCACAAGTGCACAGGGATACCGAAGGAGTCGATACACCTTCCGAGTCCGAATTTTGTTGACAGGCATTTCATAAACTCGAACCGCAGCAACAGTGTCCTTCAGAGTCTTCAGTGGATGTACGACCATGGCCGCCTTAGCGGCACAGGATACCTTTCGATACTCCCGGTAGACCAGGGTATAGAACACTCGGCAGGAGCCTCCTTTGCCCCGAATCCAGAGTACTTTGACCCTGAGAATATCGTAAAGCTTGCCATAGAAGGAGGTTGCAACGCAGTTGCATCAACCCTCGGAGTGCTCGGGATAATATCCAGGAGGTATGCCCACAAGATACCTTTTATAGTAAAGATAAACCACAACGAGATCCTCTCATATCCCAATAAATATGATCAGATAATGTTTGCAAGTGTTGAGCAGGCCGCCGACATGGGCGCAGTGGCAGTAGGAGCCACCATATATTTTGGCTCCGACGAGTCAAGCCGCCAGATACAGGAGGTCAGCCAGGCATTCCAATATGCCCACGAACTGGGAATGACGACCATCCTCTGGTGCTACCTCAGGAACAACGCCTTCAAAACCAAGGATGCCGATTATCATACTGCCGCAGACCTGACAGGCCAGGCAAACCACCTGGGCGTTACCATTGAGGCGGACATCATCAAACAGAAGCTCCCTGATTGCAACGGCGGGTACAACGCCCTGAATTTCGGCAAGACCCACAAGCTCGTATATGATAAGCTCACATCCGCAAGCCCCATAGACCTGACCCGTTACCAGGTGGCCAACTGCTACATGGGAAGGATAGGCCTCATCAACTCGGGAGGTCCTTCAGGGAAGAACGACCTGGCAGAGGCCGTAAAGACCGCTGTGATAAACAAGAGGGCGGGAGGGATGGGCCTGATATCCGGCAGGAAGGCCTTCCAGAAGCCGATGAAAGATGGGGTAGAGCTTCTAAATGCGATACAGGACGTATATCTGACAAAGGAAGTGACGATAGCGTAACTATCATCTTTCGCCCCTTGGGTACAATAATATAGATTATCAAAAGGGGCCTCCGGCCCCTTTCTTTTAACCAGAGCACGGGGTATTGACTTCCCTATATTGAAGTGTTACGTTGTCTTACAGAGGAGGTGTAAAATGTCCGACACTATCACGATAAGGTTGCCCAAAAAGCTGCAGAAGGAATTGAATATCGTAACTAAGATAGAAAAGACCTCAAAAAGCGAGGTTGTTAGAGAGGCGGTATCACGCTATCTTGCAGTCAAGAGATTTCAACAATTGAGAAAGCAGGTTCTGCCTTTCGCCGAGTCCGAAGGGTTATTGACGGATGAAGATGTTTTCAAGGCCATATCGTGAGAGTTGTTCTTGATACCAATGTAATAATTGCCGCCTTTGCAACAAGAGGATTGTGCACCGAGGTTTTTGAGATTTGCCTTTCAGACCATGCCGTTATTCTAATTCCATTTCTAATTCATAAGTGAATTAATAATCCACGGCCAAGCAACAATAGACTTCACACGTTTGCTATCCAACTCCATTTCCCGTAACGATGACGATAAATTGTTTTCAAGAGCATCAATGCTGTCAAAAACTC
>JAUSKU010000069.1 GCA_030646755.1 Deltaproteobacteria bacterium | reverse complement strand
CAAAGGAGTTAAATTCTATCTTCCGGTGGATTGCGTGGTTGCTGATAAATTTGCCCCTGATGCAGAAAGCAAGGTTACTACTACCCAGGAGATACCGAAGGAGTGGATGGCCTTAGATATCGGCCCAGCCACTACTACCCTTTTTGGGGAGGCCCTCCAGAACGCAAAGACCATAATCTGGAATGGCCCTATGGGGGTATTCGAGATGGATGCATTCAGCCGCGGCACTTATGCCATAGTATCCCATGTGGCGAATTCCTATGCACTCACTATAGTCGGTGGAGGGGACACGGATGTTGCCATACACAGGGCGGGTGAGTATGCTAAGATATCCTATATATCCACGGGTGGCGGTGCCTTCCTGGAGTTGCTGGAGGGGAAGGAGCTTCCAGGTATTGTGGCGTTGACGGATAAAACATGAGAAAACCAATTATAGTCGGTAACTGGAAAATGAACTGCACCATCCCCGAAGCCTTTGAACTTGTTAAGAGGCTCAAGATGATGGTGTCGGAGGTGAAAGGGAGGGAGATAGTCATTGCGCCTCCATTTACTGCCCTGAGTTCTGTGTCGCATGCCCTCATTGGCAGCAACATGACCCTTGCTGCCCAAAACCTATTCTGGGAGGGAAAGGGGGCCTTCACTGGTGAGATATCTGCAGAGATGATATTGGATTCGGGATGTGACTACGTCATTATAGGGCACTCTGAGAGAAGACAGTTTTTTGCAGAGACCGATGATTCTGTTAACAGGAAGGTAAAGGCTGCGCTTGCGGGAGGCCTTATCCCGATCGTTTGCGTGGGAGAGACCCTCGCGGAGAGAGAGGCAGGAGAAACTTTTCCCGTTATTGAAAGACAGTTGACAAACGGTCTAAATGATGTTAGGTTATCAAGTTCCGAGGATTTGGTCATAGCTTACGAACCTGTCTGGGCTATTGGGACAGGAAGGACGGCGACTCCGAGTCAGGCCCAAGAGGTCCATGCGTATATACGCGGTCTTTTGAAGAATCTGCTTGGTGAGGCTGCCGGAGATATAAGGGTCCTTTACGGAGGGAGCGTAAAACCTGAAAATATTGATGAGCTCATGACAGAACCGGATATTGACGGAGCCCTTGTCGGAGGGGCGAGTCTGAAGGCCGATTCCTTTGCGAGGATAGTAAGATTTAAAGTGCATGGGATGGCCAAGGATACTGAACATTACTTATAAATTCAGGAACGGACAGGTATAGGTAGAGAATTTCTTTACCTTTACCTCTGTCTTTAAAAAATACTCGGGGGTTAAAATGGCGACAGTTATAACAATAATCCATGTGCTTGTGGCTCTTTCCCTTATCCTTGTTGTTCTTCTTCAGGGTGGGAAGGGTGCAGATATGGGGGCCGCCTTTGGCGGCGCATCCCAGACGATATTTGGAAGCAGCGGTGCTGCAACCTTTCTTGGCAGGCTCACCGCGGCGGCTGCGATAATTTTTATGATAACCTCCCTTTCCTTGACTATGATAGGGAGCTCGAAGGTTGATTCAGTAATGCCTGAGTCGGCTAAACCCGAGGCTGCTAAGCCACTTGAGGCAAAACCGGCCTTGCCTCAAGAAACACCGGCCAAATAAATAATAATAGATAAAGAACTTGACATGCTATGAAGAGTCGGGTATATTGTATACATATCTTGTTTGTCTAATCGATAAGGGTACAGGAAATCCCCGTAGTAGCTTGAGAAGAGTGAACCGCAGCATAAAGCCTTTCAGACTACCTCTTCCATCTGGAAAAACCCCAAATAGAGTTTTTCATGTTAATAATTGCCAACAATAAAGAATCAAAAATTGATAAATTCGTAAAAAGTCCTTTTTTAGCCACAGAGTTCACAGAGGACTCAGAGAAAACCTTAACTCCCCCCAACCCCCTCTTAAATTAAGAGGGGGTGCCGAAGGCGGGGGCGTTACTCTGTGCTCTCTGTGTTCTCTGTGGCAAATTTTTAGTTTTTACGAGACCATCAAAGATTTAAAAGAGTATTTTTTGAATAAGGAGAGATATGAATCTAAAAGAATTGAAAGAGAAGAAAATAAGCGAACTTGCTGCACTGGCCAGGGAGTTTAACATTGAAGGTGCTGCCGGTATGAGGAGGCAGGACCTCATATTTTCCCTTCTCCAGGCCCAGACGGACAAGAATGGGATGATTTCCAGCGAGGGGGTACTCGAGATACTCCCTGATGGGTTTGGGTTCTTGAGGGCTCCTGATTACAACTACCTTCCAGGCCCGGACGATATATATGTTTCGCCTTCTCAGATAAGGAGGTTCAACCTTAAGACAGGGGACACTGTTTCCGGGCAGATAAGGCCTCCGAAGGAATCGGAAAAATATTTCGCTCTTCTCAAGGTTGATAAAGTAAATTTTGAAGACCCTGAAGTGGCCCGGGACAAGATACTGTTCGATAACCTCACTCCTCTTTATCCCCAGGAAAGGATAAAACTTGAGGTTCCGCCCAAGGACTCCAAGGACAAAGACATGACCATGAGGGTGATTGATCTTATGACGCCTATAGGCAAAGGCCAGAGGAGTCTGATAGTAGCCCCTCCGAGGACAGGTAAGACGGTTCTCCTTCACAATATAGCCAATTCCATAACTACCAACCATCCTGAGATAACCCTTATCGTTCTGCTTATAGATGAAAGGCCTGAGGAAGTTACCGACATGCAGCGCTCTGTGAAGGGTGAGGTCATAAGCTCCACCTTTGACGAGCCTGCCCAGAGACATGTTCAGGTAGCAGAGATGGTAATAGAAAAGGCGAAGAGGCTGGTGGAGCACAAAAAGGATGTGGTGATACTTTTAGACAGCATAACAAGGCTTGCCAGGGCCTACAATACCGTCGTCCCACCAAGCGGGAAGATCCTATCCGGCGGAGTTGATTCAAATGCCCTTCACAGGCCGAAGAGATTCTTCGGCGCTGCGAGAAATATAGAAGAAGGGGGCTCTCTTACTATCATTGCAACTGCCCTTATCGATACAGGCAGCAGGATGGATGAGGTCATATTCGAGGAGTTCAAGGGTACAGGCAATATGGAGCTTGTGCTTGACAGGAAGCTTGCAGACAAGAGGGTATTCCCTGCCATAGACATAGCCAAGTCCGGAACAAGAAAGGAAGAGCTTATACTCCCGGACAATGAGCTTAAGAGGATATGGGTGCTGAGAAAGTATCTCTCCCAGATGGGGACCACAGATTCCATGGATTTCCTGCTGGAAAAGATACAGGGCACCAAGACGAACAAGGACTTTCTTGATTCAATGAGTAAATAAGTCCTTGAATTATAAAAGAGTTATCTATATACTAATAAAATCAATTGCAGATCAATTCATTCTAACCGCAGAGACGCGGAGACGCTGAGAAGGCTAAGGTTGAATTTTGTGACCTGTTTTTCTCTGTGCCTTTGCGCCTCAGCGGTGGGAAAAATGTAAAATTATGGAGGTTTTGAAATGAAGGAAGGGATTCATCCGAATTACGTTGATGTAAAGATAGCCTGTGCCTGCGGGAACGTGATGAGCACGCGTTCAACCAAGGGAAGCAGCATAGCAGTTGATATCTGTTCCAACTGTCACCCGTTTTATACTGGCAAACAAAAGCTCTCGAACATCGGCGGCAGGGTCGAGAAGTTCCAGAAAAAGTATGCTAATACAAAAAAGGCCTGATTCTGGAGGCTTTCTTGGCTGGAAAAATTAATGTTGGGGGGCAGGCCGTCATAGAGGGTGTTATGATGAGGTCCCCCGGCTCTTTTGCTATCGCTGTAAGAAAGCCCAACGGTGAGATCGCTACATTAGTCGAGCCTCTAACGCTCCTTTCCGAAAGGTCAAGGCTTTTCAAGCTCCCCATAATAAGGGGTGTTATAACACTGATCTCAGCCCTTTTCCTCGGCGTCAAGGCCCTTAATTTCTCTGCCGATATGGCAATGGAGGAAAAAGAAGGCAAAGAGGAAAAGAAAGAGGCTGGGTCTCTGGCAATGGGTCTTACTGTTGCCTTTTCACTTGGGCTGGGAATTCTCCTTTTCTTTGTCCTTCCATTATACCTGACAAAACTCCTCAAAACAGTAATCCCCGCTGTGGGAAGCAGTGAGCTGGCCTTCAACCTTGTTGACGGGGCCATAAGGGTGACTATCTTTATAATATACATCCTTGGAATATCCATGATGAAGGATATAAAAAGGGTCTTCCAGTATCATGGAGCTGAGCATAAGTCTATATATGCATTCGAGGCCGGCGAGGAACTTACCGTCGAGAACGCCAGGAAGTATAGTTCCCTTCACCCCCGCTGCGGGACCAGTTTCCTCTTGACTGTCATGCTGGTCAGCATCCTTGTATTCTCCTTCCTTCCTCATGAGATGCCCTTCTGGAAGACAGCGCTTTCCAGGCTGGTATTTATTCCATTGATAGCGGGTCTGTCATATGAGTTCATAAGGTATTCCGGAAAGAAGATGGGTTCCAAGGGGATGAATATCCTTATTGTCCCCGGTCTCTGGCTTCAGAAGCTTACCACAAGGGAGCCGAGCGACGACCAGATAGAGGTGGCCCTGGTATCGCTGAGAGAGGCGCTTAAGAATGAAAAGACGTTTGAAAAAGGGGTTGACGTAATATAATGTTTCATAAGCTTGAACAGGTTGAAGACAGGTACGCTGAGGTAGGTAACAACCTGAGCGACCCAAAGGTAATATCCAATCAGGCCGAGTTCCAAAAACTCTCCAAGGAGTATTCCGACCTTACTGACATTGTGGAGGCTTACAGGGCTTATAAAAAGATCTTGAGCGAAATCGAGGATAATAAAGGGTTGCTTAACGATGCCGATGAAGAGCTCAGGGACATGGCCAAGGTTGAGCTACTGCGGCTCTCAGAGGAGAAAGAGGCCCTCGAAAAGGGGTTGAAGATACTCCTTCTTCCCAAGGACCCCAATGATGATAAGAACATATTGCTGGAGATAAGGGCCGGTACAGGAGGGGATGAAGCTGCCCTGTTTGTGGCAGACCTCTTCAGGATGTATTCCAGATATGCCGAGAGGCAGGGCTGGAAGGTTGATATAATGAGTGAAAGCCCTACCGGCATAGGGGGATTTAAGGAGATTGTTTCCCTCATAGAAGGAAAAGGGGTTTACAGTAAGCTTAAGTTCGAGGGTGGTGTGCACCGCGTCCAGAGGGTTCCCAAGACTGAGACCCAGGGAAGAATCCATACATCCGCTGTTACTATTGCGGTCCTGCCTGAAGTTGAAGAGGTTGACGTCCAGGTAAATGCAAACGATCTCAGGATAGACACATTTTGTTCTTCCGGTCCTGGCGGCCAGAGCGTCAATACGACCTATTCAGCCATAAGGATAACCCATATGCCGTCAGGCCTTGTTGTGAGCTGCCAGGACGAAAAGTCCCAGACCAAGAATAAGGCCAAGGCTCTTAAGGTGCTCAGGGCAAGGCTCTACGACAAGATGATGTTAGAGCAACAGAATGAGCTTTCCAAGACCAGAAAGGGTATGGTTGGGACAGGCGACAGGAGCGAAAGGATAAGGACATACAACTTCCCCCAAGGCAGGATGACAGACCACAGGATAAATCTTACCCTCTACCGCCTGGATACCGTCATGGAAGGCGATATCGAAGAGGTCGTAGACTCCCTCATAACCCACTATCAGGCCGAGGTACTCAAGTCTGAGGAGACCATCCATTGAGCTTTGATGCCTGGACCGTTCTCAAGATAATCCAATGGACAACAGAATATTTGAAAGGTAAGGGGATAGAAAACCCAAGGCTCGACTCCGAGGTACTCCTTGCCCATCTGCTAAAACTCGACAGGGTAGGGTTGTATCTAAACTATGACCGGCCGCTAAGCAAGGAAGAGCTTTCCTCATTTCGTGAGATGGTAAAGAGGCGCGGAGCCAGAGAGCCATTGCAGTATATAACCGCCCACCAGGAGTTCTGGTCCCTGGACTTCAAGGTTATGCCAGATGTCCTCATACCGAGGCCTGAGACAGAGATACTGGTGGAAGAAGCAGTAAAAGTGGTCAGTGGCCAGGGGGCAGTAGCCAGTGAAAGCCGACCACCGACCACCGACCACCGACCACTGATCCTTGATCTCTGCACCGGTAGTGGCTGTATTGCCATATCTCTTGCCCATGAACTGAAAGATTCGGTTGTATATGCAGTAGATGCCTCTGAGGCTGCGTTAAGAATCGCAAGAGAAAATGCAGAAATAAACGGAGTTCAGGATAGGGTTACTTTTCTTAAAGGTGATCTTTATGGAGCTTTAGAAAACCGGCCACTGACCACCGACCACCGACCACTTCTTTTCGATCTCATTGTCTCCAATCCCCCATACGTAAAGAGCACCGACATTCCAAACATCCAGCCCGAAGTCAGGGACTTCGAGCCGAGGATGGCAGTGGACGGTGGGCCTAAGGGGCTTGATTTTTATAGGAGGATAGTCGCTGGCGTTGCTGAATACTTGGCTTCAGGGGGGTGGCTTATGATGGAGGTCGGAGAAGGGCAGGCAGAGGCTGTATCTGAAATGATTGAGGAGGCCGGTTTGTTTGAGGCGGCAGCAATAGTTAAGGACCTGGCAGGGATCGAGCGGGTGGTTAAGGCGAGGAAGCTGTGAGTTGATAAAATCCGAAATAAAAATTTCTTGCCTCGTTTAGCCGCTCCCCATTTGCAGGATATTCCTAACGATTTTAATTCTTGACTCTATCGTCCGCCGGATTATAATCAATTGATTTTTCCAATAAGGCCCAGAAAATAACACTGATTCATGAAAAATCCTGGAGAATGACCTGTGACAATTGGAAGTAATGGAACCGATAAATCCCTCGAATCCTGGATATGGGATGCTGCTTGTTCTATTCGCGGCGCCAAGGATGCAGCGAAATACAAGGAGTTCATCCTCCCGCTGATTTTTACCAAGCGGCTCTGTGATGTCTTTGATGATGAAATAGCCCGCATTGCCAAGGAAGTAGGCTCCCGCTCAAAGGCGTTCAAGCTGGTGAAGCACGACAAGAAGCTAGTCCGTTTCTACCTGCCGCTGGAGCCTAAGAATCCCGACGATACTATCTGGTCTATAATCCGCACCGGTAAAGACACAGTCAGGGCTCCAGAGGATAAGTATCTCGAAAAGCTGGGCCAGGAGTTGACAACATACCTGCGCGCCATTGCCGACGCCAACCCGCTGCTCAAAGGAATAGTAGACCGCGTGGACTTCAACGCCACCACTCACGGCCAGAGAGACCTGGATGATGACCGACTGAGCAACCTTATTGAGGCCATCAGTGCCAAACGTCTCGGACTGTCAGATGTTGAGCCTGATATTATTGGGCGCAGTTATGAGTATCTTATCCGCAAATTTGCCGAAGGGAGCGGCCAGAGTGCCGGAGAGTTCTACACACCTGCCGAAGTGGGCATCATAATGGCCCGCATCATGGATGTAGAGCCGGGGATGGAGATTTACGATCCATGCTGTGGCTCCGCCGGTTTGCTTGTCAAATGTGAGCTGGCTCTGGCCGAGAAGATGAGCTTGAGATCCAAAAATAAATTTGCGCCTGCAAGACTCTACGGGCAGGAGAATGAACCAGGCACTTGGGCCATGGCAAACATGAATATGATCATCCACGACATGGAGGGAGAGATTCAGATTGGCGACACCTTCCGCAAACCAAAGTTCCGCCAGGGAAACCGCCTCCAGACCTTTGACCGGGTGGTGGCTAATCCTATGTGGAACCAGACAGAGTTCAAGGAAAAGGACTATGACGCCGACGAACTCGACCGCTTCCCCAAAGGCGCCGGCTTTCCTGGCAACAAGGCGGACTGGGGATGGATGCAGCACATACTGGCCAGCCTGAAGCCCAACGGACGAGCCGCCGTTGTGCTTGACACGGGCGCTGCCTCCCGTGGTTCAGGAAATGCCAATACCAACAAGGAAAAGGACGTCCGCCGCTGGTTTGTGGAGCAGGACCTTATAGAGGGGGTCATCTACCTACCTGAAAACCTCTTTTACAACACCTCCGCGCCGGGGATCATCATATTTTTGAACAACTCTAAACCCAAAGAAATGCAGGGCAGGCTCTTCCTGCTTAACGCCAGCCGCGAGTTTACCAAGGGCGATCCTAAGAACTACATATCAGATGAGGCAATAATAAGAATTGCCGATACCTTCACCAGTTGGAAAGAAGAAGAGAAATACTCGCGCATAGTCACCCGCGAAGAGATTGCTAAAAATGATTTCAACATCTCCCCCAGCCGTTATATTCATACCGGAGTTGGCGAGGAATACCGGCCCATTGGGGAGATTGTGGAAGAGTTGAATGTGCTGGATGAAGAGGCCAAGGCGACGGACGCCTCGCTGAAAACAATACTGGCAAGGATTGGGGTATGATTAAAAAGAAGACCCTTAAAAAAACTGCTGCCCCGATTCGTGACGCACCGCGTCCTGAATTCTACCAGTCGGTTGCGGAAGTCCTCCATAACGCCCGCGCCAATGCCTATCGTGCCGTCAATTTCGCCATGGTCGAAGCCTATTGGCAAATTGGGCGAATGATCATTGAAGAAGAACAGCAAGGCAAAGAGCGAGCCGGCTATGGCGAAGCTCTGATTCGCAATCTGTCGGTACGGCTAATGCTTGATTTCGGCAAGGGGTTCAGTGTTTCCAACCTCTGGGCCTTTAAGCAATTTTATTTATCTTTTCCAATTCTCCGCACAGTGTGCGGAGAATCTTCAGGTGCTTCAGTAACATCATATTCCGAGATTCGGGGCACACTGTGCCCCGAATTGAGTTGGTCGCATTACCGCTTGCTGATTCGTGTGGAAAAACCGGAAGCCAGAGCATGGTACATGAAGGAAGCGGCAGAGCAAAACTGGCCTGTCCGTGCTCTCCAGCGGCAAATCACTCCCTATATTACGAACGCATGCTGATGAGCCACGACAAGGCTCCTGTTATGGAAGAGATGCGGGAGAAGACCGCACCCCTCGCGCACGCACCGGAGGATTTTATCAAGGACCCTTACGTTCTCGAATTCCTCGGTCTCAGGGACAACCCGAACTTTCGGGAATCCGACCTCGAACATGCCATCATCGGCAAGCTACAGGCGTTCATGTTGGAACTGGGCAAGGGGTTCGCCTTTGTAGCTCGGCAGCAGCGCATCAGCACGGAGACCAAGGACTTCTTTGTTGATCTTGTGTTCTACAACTACATCCTCAAATGCTTTGTCCTGATTGATCTGAAAACCGGCGAATTGACCCACCAGGACATCGGCCAGATGGACATGTACGTCCGGCTTTACGAGGACAAGTACAAAAGCCCGGACGACAACCCCACCATAGGAATCATCCTCTGCACCGAAAAGGACCATACAGTGGTAAAATACTCGGTCCTCAACGAAAGTCGCCAGCTCTTTGCCTCGAAATACCGGCTCTATCTGCCGACCGAGGAAGAATTGAGCGCCGAGATTGAGCGGGAGAGGGAGATGGTGGTGAGGGAAGCGGAGGCGCGGTATGGGGAGGCGACTGTGCAATGAATATGAATGAGTTGACTCTCCCAGCAGACTGGCAAGTGAAGCCCATCCGTGAGGCATACACATTCACACATAAGCCTCGCGGGCTCCGCATCAGCGCTGAAGATGCAGTTGCATTCCTGCCGATGGATGCCATTCCTATTGGGCGAGTTCATGTTTCTGCTTATGAGGAGAGATTAGGAGGAAAACTGTCCAGCGGAACCTACATCGAAAACGGTGATCTGCTGGTTGCCAAGATCACTCCATCATTTGAGAATGGAAAACAGGCAATTGTGGACTGGCAAAAGCCGTTTGGCTTTGCCACGACCGAAGTCATCCCGCTTCAGGAGATAGCTAACGTTAGTGATAAATTCTACCTGTTTCACCTACTTCTGCATCCTGAGATACGCTCTGACCTCGCTGGTAAGATGGAAGGAACAACTGGTCGCCAGCGTTTGAGCAAGGCAGTGCTTGGTAGCCGCCTTATCCCGCTCCCGCCCCTTCCCGAACAACAGAAAATTGCAGCAGTGCTGGGGCTGGTGCAGCGGGCAATTGAGCAACAGGAGCGGCTGATCGCTCTGACCACGGAATTGAAAAAGACGCTTCTACACCAACTCTTCACCCAGGGCCTCCGCGGCGAACCTCAAAAAGAAACTGAAATCGGACTTGTGCCGGAGAGTTGGAATACAACCCCGTTAGGTGCATGTTGCGATATCCTAAGCGGTTCTCTATCATACACGGACTTTCTCAAGATGGAATCCTCGGATGAGGATGGCGCGGTAGAGTGTATGGGCGTTAAAGTGTCCGACATGAATCTACCTGGAAACGAGAGCCGGTTCGTTAGAGCTAATCTATCAAAAAGGCTCCCAGTGGCTATGGCAGAACGTAAGCTGATCCCGTCAAATACGGTTGTGTTCCCAAAGAGAGGCGCGGCCATCGCAACAAACAAGAAGCGGCTGACCACAACCTGGACGGTTCTTGATCCGAACCTCATAGGGGTTCGCGCGAAGGACGTAGTGGACCCCGAGTTTTTATTTCACTGGTCGCAGACATTTGATTTACGGAAAATCACTGATCCCGGTACGACCCCACAATTAAATAAGAAGGATTTGGTTCCAGTTCTATTGCCACTTCCAAAAGAAATTGAAGAGCAGCGGGAGATTGCGCACGCAATTTCATGCGTGGACAATAAACTAAGGTTCTATCAACAAAAACTCTCGTCATTTACCGACCTCTTCCGCACCCTGCTGCACCAGTTGATGATGGCGCAGATAAGAGTGGATCAATTAGACCTTTCGCATATGGAACTAAGGAGGCAATAGACTATGAATACGACCGGTAACGATTATCTAAAGCAACTGGACAGCCTGCTGGTTTCGGGAAACCAATCGTGGTTGTTTGGCGCTGGCATCAGTCTCAACGCGAATATTCCACTGATGCAGCCACTGACGAGGCGCGTCTTCAAGATGGCGGAAGGCAAGCCGGAAAAGGACCTCTTAGATGCGATCCAGAGCGAACTTCCAGAGACGGCGCACATTGAACATATCTTGAGTCATATTGGGGATTACGCCACGATTGCGGAACGCTCCAAAGCCAACGACATTAAAATTGGCGGACAAACCTTTTCTCTTGATGTTCTCCATGATTCACACGCAAAAATCCTGCAATCTATTGCTGAAACGATCCGGTGGGGATACACTGAAGCGGATGAAAAAATAGGTAGCTTCACAGAGCCACTGGTTATTGTGGATGAGCATATAAACTTTGTGACAGCACTACTGAGTCGAGTACAAGCAGGATTGGCTGATCGTAAACGACCTGTTCGACTTTTCAGCACGAATTACGATACGCTCTTGGAGGATGCGCTTGCATTGGGATGTTTTTCATACTGGGATGGTTTCTCCGGTGGTGCCATAGCTTTTCGCAGCCACCGTTACGGGCAGTTAGAACCGGAAACCGCATACCGTGCTCATGTGATTAAGTTGCACGGTTCGATAGACTGGTATCTGAGTGATGATGGCAAAGTCTGGCGTGTCCGAGACCGTGATGGCTATCCGCCACGGTCAGGGCGTGTCTTGATCTATCCGCAATCGACCAAGTATCTCGCAACCCAGCGTGATCCCTTTGCGGCGCAATTCGATCTCTTCCGCCGAGCGATTTCTGAGTCTGGAGAGAACGTCTTGGCAATTTGTGGTTACAGTTTTGGCGATGAGCACATTAACCAGGAGATGGAATTGACCGTCCAACATCCAGATAACAAGACCACGATCCTGGCATTTTCTTCCACGCTGAACGATGTACTTGATAAATGGCGTAAATCTCATTGGGGGAAACGCCTCTACATCGTAACTGAAGCCGGTCTCTATGTTGGGACAGAAGGGCCGTTTCACGCCCCAGAAGAGGGCCAGAAGCTGGATTGGTGGACATTCTCTGGCGTGACGAAGATTCTGAACAATGGAGCGGGAGGATGCCTTGTATGAACTGCTTTGATGTCGTTTCGGACCTTAAGATCGGACATATCGTCGAGGTGGCTGGGACAACCGTCCGCGTCGAACTGTCTGGAGATGTAAGCGAGTTGAGCCGCACTCACGAAGGCCGCGTGTATCCAATTGGGCAAATCGGTAGCGTGGTGAAGATCCACTTCGGTCGTCAGTTGGTGTTTGGATTTGTAACGTTGCTTCGAATGCGGTCGGAGGAACTGCATGAAATTACGGTTCCAATACCGCCCGATGCTGACCAGCGCGTGATGGAAGTTGAGCTCTTCGCAGAAGGTATGTGGAACACAGCTGGAGGTGGTCTCACGTTCAAGCGAGGCGTCACAACGTATCCTCTACCACGGCAGGGCGTTTATTTACTGACGCGCGATGAGACCGTCATGCTCTACCAAGCAGCGGAGGGGCAGCAGCAAGGTGCCGAATACGACGCTCTGGTGCCTTTTGCATCTTACGTGGGAGCGGATTCAACGCAGTGCCGTGCTAACATTGATAAGATGTTTGGAATGCACTGTGCTATTTTAGGCTCAACCGGCTCTGGCAAGTCTGGTGCCGTCGCGGCTGTGATACACAGTGTGCTTGAGCATAAAGCAAAAGGTCCTGATGTATGCCGGCCTCGCATTGTGATCATCGATCCTCATGGCGAATACGGCAAAGCGTTTGGTGATCGTGCTGTGGTCTATCGCGCTTATGATCCTATCGGGACCGAAGAAACTGCCGGAGTTCCGATCCAATTACCCTACTGGCTTATGTCTGCGGACGAGTTTCGAGCCCTTTTGATCGGGAAAACGGAGCAGGAAGCCACATCACAAAACAACATAGTTTACAAAGCTTTGACGTATGCCAGGATGGTTGCCGCTGGTCTCGTCAAGCCGTCTCCCGAAAACTACAATTCCCCTGCTCCAACCGATGGACTTAACCCGGACGAGCCCAAGCCAAAAGCTGGCGTAGAACCGGAAAAGATCTGTGAGTTCGACCGAGACAAGCCACGCCCTTTCTCGCTTAACGAGTTTTTCAACCACATCAATTATCTTCAAGCAGCTCGCCCCAAAGGCGCCATCTTGGAAAAGATTACCGAGACTGAATTTGCTAAGTCTTTCAAGTCTATCTTGGACAAGTTCTCCGTATTAAGGCGAGACCCGCGCATTGCTTTTCTGATGAAGGAATGGTCACAGGAGAGCCCATCCTTGGGTGAGGTGATCAATCAGTTTGTGAGCGACATCCCCGGCGAGAATATGGATCAGCGTGACATTCGTATAATCGACATTTCCGGGCTTCCAAATGAGGTAGCCGGACCTTTGGCTGCGATGCTCGCAAGATTGCTCTTCCAGTATAAGATATACCAGACGTTAGATGAGCGTAAACGCGATCCGATCTTGCTCGTTTGCGAGGAAGCACATCGATATGTCCCAGATCGTGGAGAAGCGGAGTATGCGGCTGCTCAGTCCGCTATTCGCAGAATAGCGCGCGAGGGCCGGAAGTACGGAATCGGATTGATGCTGGTTAGCCAGCGCCCAGCCGATGTCGAAAGCACCGTGATTTCCCAATGCGGGACTTGGCTCGTTCTCCGATTAACGAATGCGGCTGATCAACAACACGTCGCCCGCTTTCTGCCAGATGGTCTGACAGGCATGACAAAGGTGCTGCCTACGCTTGCGCAACAAGAGGCGATCTTTGTGGGCGAAGGAGCATCTTTGCCAGCGAGAGTGCGTATTCGGGACTTGCCGCAGGAGAAGCTCCCAAAGTCCGAGAGCGCTAAGTTTGCTGAAGGTTGGTCGGTTCCGAGGCTTTCCGTAGCCGAGATAGATAAAATCGCCAAACGAATGGCAGATTAACTTATGACCAAACCCGGAGAACACAAAACCGTCCAGGCCCGCATCCTGCAATACGCGCAGGAGATCGGGTGGACCTACGTCACCCGCGCCGAGGCCGAGGCACGGCGCGGATTTCCCCCTCACCCCGGCCCTCTCCCGCAAGGGGCGAGGGAGAATGCTGATGAGGCTCAAAGGGCATCGCTCTACTTCGGCGACCTCCTGCACACCCAGGTGCTTGCCTTCAACCCCGGATATAAAGATGCAGAAGGCGCTCTTGTGGGTGAGTTCCAGCGTCTGCAATCGGACATCACCGGCAACCGTGATTTCCTTACCTACCTGCGGAACCAGGGGAAGTTCTTTTGCGCCGAGGAAAGCCGTGAGCTTGACCTGACTCTTATTGATTACGGAGATATAAGCAGGAAGCCCAACTTATGGCGGAATGTATATGAGGTGACAGAGGAGTTTTATGCCCACAACGGCCATTATGGCACGAGAGAGGACGTCACATTCCTGATCAACGGCATCCCTGTGCTCGTTATAGAGTGCAAGAACGCAAGCAAGGACGAGGCGATTGCCCTTGGGGTGGACCAGATACGCCGTTATCACACCGAGACGCCGGAGGTGATGGTCCCGCAGATGATGTTCACCTCCACCGAGGCCATAGGTTTTGCCTACGGCGCGACATGGAACACTGTACGGCGCAATATATTCAACTGGAAGCACGAGGAAGTAGGCAATCTTGAGGCAAAGGTGAAGAGCTTCTGCGCCGTGTCTCACATGCTCCGCTTATTAAAGGATTTTATCCTTTTCGCGGAGAAGGAGGAGGAGCTTCAGAAGTTCATACTGCGCCAGCACCAGACGGCGGCAGTAGACAAGGTGGTGGCGCGGGCGCTCGACGCAAGGCGAACACGCGGGCTGGTGTGGCATACGCAGGGGAGCGGCAAGACCTATACAATGATAAAGGCCGCGGAACTGCTGTTCAAAGCGCCGGAGGCGGAGAAGCCTACCATACTTCTGATGATCGACCGCAATGAGCTGGAAGACCAGATGCTCAAAAACCTTGTAGCTGTTGGGTTGAACAACGTGGCTCACGCCGACCGTATCTCGGAGTTGAACCGGCTGCTGAAGCAGGACTATCGCGGCATTATCGTGACGATGATCCACAAGTTCCGCGACATGCCTGCAAACCTCAATCTGAGAAAGAACATATACATAATGATAGACGAGGCCCATCGGACCACAGGAGGCGACCTTGGCAACTTCCTGATGGCCGGGCTGCCGAACGCAAGTTTCCTTGGCTTCACCGGCACACCGGTGGACAAGACTGCCTATGGGAAAGGGACCTTTAAGACCTTCGGATGCGAGGACGACAAAGGATACCTCCACAAGTATTCCATCTCCGAGAGCATTGAGGACGGCACGACGCTGCCGCTCTACTACAACCTCGCGCCCAACGAGATGCTTGTCCCGCACGAGATCATGGAAAAGGAGTTCCTCTCTCTGGCGGAGACGGAAGGGATTGCAGACATTGAGGAGTTGAACAAGATCCTCGAACGGGCGGTGAATCTAAAGAACTTCCTCAAGGGGAAGGACAGGGTAAAGCAGGTGGCGCGCTATGTGGCCGACCATTTCAGGGGGAACGTGGAGCCGCTCGGATACAAGGCCTTCCTGGTGGCAGTGGATAGGGAAGCCTGTGTGTTTTATAAAGAAGCTCTGGACGCTATTCTGCCGCCGGAATATTCAGAGATCGTATTCACAGGTAACAACAACGACCCGGCGCACCTCAAGAAGTGGCATCTCGATCCAAAGCGGGAGAAACAGATACGAAAGAACTTCACCAAGGTGGGAGAGTGGCCGAAGATTCTTATAGTCACTGAAAAGCTGTTGACAGGGTTCGACGCGCCCATCCTCTATGCCATGTATCTGGACAAGCCAATGCGCGACCACACGCTGCTACAGGCCATAGCGCGAGTGAACCGGCCTTACGAAAATGAAGCGGCTGAGATGGTGAAACCCCACGGCTTCGTCCTGGATTTCGTGGGCATCTTCGACAAGCTGGAAAAGGCGCTGGCCTTCGACAGCGATGAGATCAACGCCATAGTCAAGGACATCGGCCTGCTCAAACACCTTTTCAAATCGAAGATGGAGAGCAAGGCCCCGGCGTATCTGGCACTGGTGACGCAAAACTTCAATGACAAGGACGTGGACAACCTGATTGAGCATTTTAGAGACAAGGAGCGGCGGAAGGAATTCTTCCGAGAATACAAAGAGATAGAGATGCTCTATGAGATCATCTCGCCTGACGCCTTCCTAAGGCCGTTTATTGAAGAGTATGCAACGCTTTCAGGGATATATGAGGTCGTCCGTAACGCTTACGCGCGTCGAGTTTATGTGGATCGGGCGTTCCAGAGGAAGACAAATGAGCTTGTCCAAAAGCATATCGGCGCGTTCATGGGCGCGGAATCGACCCCCGACGACTATGTGGTAATCGACAAATCCACCATAGATGCTATCAAGCAGCGCGAGGAAGGGAAGGCCACTAAGGTCATCAATCTAATCAAATCCATTGAGAGGACGGCAGAGGAGAACAGCGATGATCCGTTTCTGGTCGCCCTTGCCGAACGGGCGAAGGTTGTGCAGGAAGGCTTCGAGGAACGGCAGACGACCACTGCTGAAGCCCTGGCTGAACTTCTGAACGAGATAGACAAGAACGAAAAGCGGAAGAAAGCGCAGGCAGAAAAGGGGCTGGATGGGCTTACCTTCTTTGTCCTCTGTAAACTGACAGACGAGGGGATTCCAAACCCTGAGACTGTTAGCAGGAGGATTGGAGAGGCATTTTTGAAGTTCCCAAATTGGAAAGGAAGCGAGGCGGAACTGCGGGAGGTGCGCAAGCAGGTAACGTATGCGCTTGTCGCAGAGGAAGATGACATGAAAAAGGTAGCTGCGACAGTGGAGTCACTTTTTAACCTGCTGCAAAAGAGTTTCCGCCGATGAACTGCTGGCGCGAAAAAGAGGAATTTAAATTCCGCGTCCTTGAATGGGCGGTCAGGCTCCAGGTGCCAATAAAGATACTCTCGCTGAGACGCATGAAGAGCAAGTGGGCATCATGCTCCACCAGCGGCAATTTGACCTTCAATATCGAATTGCTGGACATGGAGAGGGAACTGGGAGACTATGTCATCGTCCATGAATTGTTGCATTTTAATGTGCCTAATCACGGTAAGCTCTGGAAAAGCCTCATGCGTGCATATCTGGGAGATTATGAGGTTTATGAGGCTGAATTGAAAAGATTGGCGGGCAGAGAAAGAAGCTGATCATTTATTTTTGAATACGGCTGTGCTATTCTATTAAAGGTTGTTTTTTGCAGGATTACTGACTTTATGGAGGCTTAGTTGGACAAGATAGTCATAGAGGGCGGAGAGAGACTGGTTGGGGATGTGGAGATAAGCGGGGCCAAGAATGCGGCGCTGCCGCTTCTGGCAGCATCTATCCTTGCTGAAGGGACAACCGTGTTTGAAAATGTACCGACCCTGGAGGACATAAGGACTACGAGGAAGCTCCTTTCAAATCTTGGGGCAACGGTCGAGGCTGACGAGAAGAAGCATAGCGTGTCTGTTGATGCAAGCAAATTGATCTCCCACGAGGCCCCTTACGAGCTGGTAAAAACCATGAGGGCGTCTTCCCTTGTCCTCGGTCCCCTTCTTGCGAGGCTTGGCAAGGCAAGGGTCTCCCTTCCCGGAGGATGCGCCATAGGGGCAAGGCCAATAAATCTTCACCTGATGGCCCTTGAAAAGATGGGGGCAGAGATAAAGATAGAGCACGGTTATGTGGAGGCAAAGGCCAAGAAACTCAGAGGGGCCAAGATATACTTCGACATAGTTACCGTGACAGGCACGGAGAACATAATGATGGCCGCATCCCTGGCAGAAGGGACTACGGTCCTTGAAAATGCCGCCTGCGAACCGGAGGTTGTGGATACAGCAAATCTGCTGAACAGGATGGGAGCTAAGATCAGGGGAGCGGGTACCGATGTAATTACTATAGAGGGCGTATCTTCATTGAAGCCTGTTTCGTACAGGGTAATGCCGGACAGGATAGAGACCGGGACCTTTATGATTGCATCAGCCCTTACACGCGGGAATATAAAGATCAAGGACTGCATAGAAGAGCATTCCATGGCCCTTATCATAAAGCTTCGGGAGGCCGGGGTTGAGATAAAGGTTGAGGGGGACGGGATAAGGGTCATAGGTCATCGCAGGATAAAGAGCGTTGATGTAAAGACCCTTCCATATCCCGGATTTGCAACTGACATGCAGGCCCAGATGATGGTCTTGATGACTTTAGGTGACGGGCTTTCTGTAATATCCGAGACGGTTTTTGAAAACCGCTTCATGCATGTCAGCGAGCTCCAGAGGATGGGGGCTGATATAAGGGTAGACGGACACAGCGCCTTAGTTAAAGGTGTCCCATACCTCTCCGGCGCCCCCGTGATGGCAACGGACCTCCGGGCCAGCGCATCACTCATACTGGCAGGCCTGGCCGCAGAAGGGACAACAGAGGTTTCGAGAGTTTATCACCTCGACAGGGGGTATGAGAGGATAGAGGAAAAGCTCTCAAGATTAGGGGCAAAGATTAAACGAGTTGGGACGTAAAGCCCTTCGACAATAATCTCTATTACGCCCCTGCGGAAACCATCCCGCAGGGGCTTTTTGTTTGCTTTACTGTAAGGCCGGGATGTGGTATCTTTAGCTGTAGATACGAGAGGAGGTCGTTATGGATGCATTAAGAGGGATATATCACAAAGGTATAGTTGAGTTGATTGAAAGGCCGGGATCTCAGGCTATTTCTGAGGTTCTTGTAATATTCCCTGAGAAAAAAAAGAAGGTATATAAAGTAGGGGGTCTCTTTAAAAAACAGGCCATCGATTATAGTATGATCGAGAAAGAGCTGAAAAAACTCGATCAACAGTCAATAAAACATATGACTGAAGAGCTTGAGGAATAATGATGAACAAGTATGTAATAGACACTCAGGCTATTATAAAGTACTTGAATGGTGACAAGGTAATAAGTGATAATGCAGATAAAATCCTGAAAAAGGCAGATGAAGGGAAGAACATAATAATCATCCCGTCTGCTGTTATATTTGAAATAGGATACCTGTATGAAAAGAGGAGGATTCCCTTTTCAATAACTGATATTGAAGGAATAGTTGGTAACTCTATTAACTATATTGAAGAAAAATTATCTATCGAAATCATTAAATCTGCATTTGAAATATCCGATATCCCTGAACTCCACGACAGGCTTATTGCCGGCACTGCCCGATATCTTGGTTTGCCATTGATTACAAATGATCCCGTGATTTTAAAAAGCAGCTTCGTGGAGTGTGTAAAATGATGACCCGCGCATCTAAAGATACTTTAACTATTGCTCTTCCCAAGGGGCGAGTGATGAAACAGGCACTTAAGATATTTGCAAAGATTGGGATCGAGCCTCTTGAGAATATGGAGGAGTCGAGGAAGCTGATATTTGATGATAAAAAAAATGGGCTGAGATTCCTTGTCGTGAAGCCTACCGATGTCCCGACCTATGTGGAATATGGGGCTGCTGACATAGGGGTTGCAGGGAAGGACGTTCTCATGGAGCAGGAGAGGGACGTTTACGAGCCGCTGGACCTCAAAATAGGCAGGTGCAGGATGATGGTGGCAGAGCCTGCCGCGCTTTCAGCAAAGGACGATCCGTCCCAGTGGACCAGCATAAGGATAGCCACGAAGTACCCGAATATTACCGAGAAGTTTTTCGCATCCAAGGGTGTCCAAGTGGAGATGATAAAGCTTTACGGCTCCATTGAATTGGCCCCTTTGATAGGGCTTGCGGAGAGGATCGTTGACCTGGTTGAAACCGGTGAGACCTTGAAGCAGAACGGACTTGTGGAGGTGGAGGAGATAATGAAGATCACGTCCCGCCTTATTGTGAACAGGGCATCTCTTAAGATAAAGGGTGCAAGGATTGCGGAGATAATAGAGGGTCTGAGGAAAGAAGTTGAAGGATCATAAAAAAGTCGGTTTCGTCTCCCTCGGTTGCCCCAAAAACCTGGTGGATTCTGAGGTGATGCTGGGGATTCTTTCCAGGCATGACTATAAGATAACCAATGAACACAGCGAAGCAGATGTCATAATAATAAATACCTGCGGCTTCATAGAGTCTGCGAAGAAGGAGTCCATAGATACAATCATCGAGCTGGCAGGTCTCAAGGAGACCGGGAACTGCAAACTGCTGGTTGTCGCCGGATGCCTTCCCCAGAGGTACCAGGAGGAGCTTACAAATGAACTTCCAGAGGTAGACCTCTGGATAGGGACAGGAGAATACCACAAGATAGTCGAATACCTCGAAAAGGAGGAGAAGGGTTCCCACCTTATCCAGTCTGAATACATATACGATGACCTTACTCCGAGGCTCGTATCCACTCCAAAACACACTGCGTACATAAAGATAGCCGAGGGTTGTTCCCATACCTGTACCTTCTGCGCCATCCCGGGTATAAGAGGGAGGTTCAGGAGCAGGCCCGTAGATTCCATCATCAGGGAGACGGAAAACCTTGTATCCAAGGGGATGAAGGAGGCGATTCTTATAGCCCAGGATACGACATCATACGGGATAGACCTGAAGACCGGCCTTGGACTACCTTCTTTGTTAAAAGAGATGGTCAAGATAAAGGGTCTTGAGTGGATCAGGCTCCTTTACACGTATCCACAGTTTGTTACGGATGAACTTATAGATGTTATAAAAAATGAGGACAAGGTGCTGAAATATCTCGATATCCCTATTCAGCATGTCTCAGACAGGATACTCAAGGAGATGGGGAGGGGGATAACGGGGGACAAGCTAAGAAGCAGATTGTATAGGCTCAGAGAGGCGATTCCTGATCTGACCCTCAGGACCTCGGTAATAGTCGGATTCCCTGGAGAGGCAGAAAAAGACTTTACGGATCTCTTGAATTTCATAGAGGAGTTTGAGTTTGACAGGCTCGGAGCTTTCACGTATTCGAGGGAGGAAGGTACACCGGCATCTCTTTTGAAGAGGCATATACCCGAAAATGTAAAGATGGAGCGTTACAACCGTGTCATGGCCCTTCAGAAGATCATATCCAGGAAGAGGAACAAAGAACATATCGGCAGAGTTGAAAAGGTCATTGTTGACGGTGTCAGCGATGAGAGCGAATTCCTTCTTTCCGGGAGGACTGAAGGACAGGCCCCTGACATAGACGGGATAACATACATAACGTCAGGAACCGTATCTCCAGGAGATATTGTAAGTGTAAGGATTGTCGATGCATCGGACTATGACTTGGTCGGAGAGATTGTTTAAAACGGAATTAAAAAACCTTGCGTCGAATGTGGCCCGCCTCTCCACTCTCCTGACAAGGGAAAGGGAGTCTCTTCCTGCCGCATATCTCAAGGATGCGGGCCTGAGAAAGGCGTATATCGAATATTTCCTCCCCTCCAACCTGTATAAAATTCATATCCCGCTAAAAGAGCTTTCCTTGCACCCCAAAGGCCTGTTTAAAAAGGATAAACTCAGAATCCTTGACATAGGCTCAGGCCCTGGGACTGCCACCCTTGGCGCCTTGGACTTCTTTTCTATAAAGGAAAAGAGACCCATCCTTGAATTTACGGCAGTCGATCCTGTGGCTGAAAACCTGAGGGATGCAGAGGCACTTTTTAAGGATAGAGGTCCCAAAGAGGCCACCCTGACAACATTAAAATCCGGCATAGAAAGGATTGAGGCCCACATAAAAGGGAGCTTCGATATCATCATCCTCTCCAACCTCTTAAATGAAGTGGCCCATAACGATGCTGAAAGGATTCATAAAAGAGTTGAGATCTTAAAAGGCCTGATAAACAGGTTTTTGTCCTTTGATGGAAGCTGTATCATAATAGAGCCCGCCCTTCGGGAGACCTCCAGGGAAATGCTGATGGTCAGGGACGGCCTTCTGGATGAAGGCCTGCATATCTACTCCCCGTGCCTTACTGGTGATAAATGCCCTGCGCTTGATAATCCCAAGGACTGGTGTCACGAAGATGTGCCGTGGGAGCCGCCGGCCATTGTAAAGGAAGTAGACCAGTTGACTGGTCTGAGGAAGGATTCCCTGAAGTTCTCGTATCTAATACTAAGGGAAGATGATCTTTCCCTGGCAGATATCTGTGGAGAGGATTCATACAGGGTTGTAAGCGAGCCCCTGATCTCCAAGGGGAAGATGGAGTTTTATGTCTGCGGGAAAGAAGGAAGGAGGCTTATTGCAAGGCTTGATAAGGACAAGACCAACTTGAATGGGACCTTTGATGATCTTCGGAGAGGAGATGTGGTTCGTTTGAAAGGGGTTGTGGACACCAGGAAGAGGCTCAAGGTTGGGAAAGATAGTTCGATTTCTTTAGAGAAATTCCTTGACAAATCCCCACAAGAAAGATATTAATCTTGAAATTGTTGTAAAAATACTATTTCAGGAGGTTGTTATGAGAAGATCAAGAAGGTTGGGCATCCTGCTTACAGTATTCCTTTTCGTTTCGGTTGTCTCCTTTGCAGATTCGAAGGATACGACCAGGAGGGTATGGACCGGAAAGCTTAATATTAATTCCGCATCAGAGGCAGATTTCTCCATTCTCCCAGGGATAGGGGACGTTACCGCCCACAGGATTGTGAAGTTAAGGGAGGAGATAGGAGGCTTCAAGGCGGTCTCTGAGCTCAAAAGGGCAAAGGGTGTCAGCGAGGGACTGTTTGCAAAGATAGAGCCCAACCTTACCCTCTTTGACAAGAGCGACCTGAGGGTCCTGGTAGATATAAACTCAGCTACAGAGGGTGCCCTAAAAAAACTACCGGGAATGTCTTCAAAAGAGTCAAATTCTGTTATTGAGTATAGAAATAGGAACGAAGGTTTTAAAAAGGTAGAGGAGCTCTCACTGGCAGGGATAAGCAATAAGCAGTACGAAGAGATAAAAGACCTGGTTACAATCCTTCCTTATGCACCAATAAAGCAAAAGCAATAAAAGCATATTTTTAGCATAAGCCTATGCCAGTTTTTTTTGACTTGATATTTCCCCCAAAGTAACATATAAAAAAGATGTATGTATAAAAGGCTGCCTTTAAAATGTGTGACCTTGATATTGTCCTTATTGTTAATGGTTGGGTGTGGAAGTGGGAATCCCAAGGTCGTCTCGGAGCCACCCATGCCTGTCTCAAAACAGCCGGAAAAGCCAATCAGATATAAGTTCAAATGCATAGAAAGCCTTAGATCTAACTGCTCAGCCTCCCAAAAGGAATACGGACGTCTGTTTTTTCAACGGTGGGAGAAATACGGGATAAGCAAGAGGACTTCTATTGAGCCGGGAGGTCCTATTGCTTTAAGTATCCTCCCAAAGGATCAGCACGGTCTTGTAAACTGGAGCCTGGCAGCAATTATGAGGTATATAGAACCAAGGGATTACATATATGAGAAAAAGGAAAAAGATGAAGGGTCTTATAAACTGAATTTCATCGTCTTCCAGGCCAAGGTCGGCATTATGGCAGATGTCCTTTTCCCTCATGCCCTCCATACCTACTGGTTGAGCTGCAATAATTGTCATCCCAAGATATTCAAAGCGGAGGTGGGAGCCAATCCTATGTCAATGACGGCAATAGAGAAAGGGGAGTTCTGCGGGAGGTGCCACGGGAAGGTGGCTTTTCCTTTCGGCCCTGACGAGAATTGCAGACGCTGTCATACCCTCATAAAGAACCTTTAGCTCAGAGCGGTCAAGGTCTTCTGGGATAAAAAATTGAGATAAAAAATCCTGTTAGTCAATCCTTGACATTTTAACGCAGTCGGGCAGGCCCTGTTACTTTATCTCTTCTGTTTCCGGGACGCGTGTAGCGTTGACAACAACAACTCCTGTAATCGGCAACCTCCCTTCCCTGGCAGCCTGAAGCGATTCCTGATCCCAAACACCCCCGTCCTGTCTCCATGCCCCATTGAAGACCACCTTTTCTCCGCTGTTCAAGAGCTCCATAGGCTCTTTTTTGGTCTTATATCTGGATATCAATAGAAGGCTGCTGAAACGCATCTCTTCGAATGATATGGGTTTGCAGTTAGAAACAAACCAAAACTCCTTATCTTCTCCTATTTCACGGAAGCCTTGAAGACCTTCAACAGTTTCGCCAATAAAGGTGTTTGTTCCGTCCCCGGAATCAAAGTTACGCGGATCCCCAACCTCAAATCTTATTTTCAATATTACCTCCATGGCAAACCTTGTATTTTTTCCCGCTCCCGCAATAGCATGGCTCATTCCTTCCCGGAACAGGCTGCCTCTTCTGCGGCAGTGGTTGATTCAGATGCCTGGCTCCGTAATCCTTCAACTGCTCTATAACTCTGTCAGCAGCCATCTCAGCTGTAGGAAACCCTTCAGTGTAATGCTTGATACTTGCACCCTTTTCAACCTCTATCGCAGCAGTTATTGTATTGCTGTCTGCTGTTCGAGATTCTGCAGCATGGATGATCCGGCAGTAACCTTTCTCGCCGGGTTTCACCCTTAAAGACCCCATAAAGCCGCAATGAGGGGGGCGGATATCCTCTCCACCTGTTATGGAAGGATGTATCATGCAGACCTTCGCTTCCGAAAGATAACGGCAGCGGAAGGCAAACATGGCCATGACGTTTATGAGCAGGCTCTTTCCGCCCGTCTTAATATCCCTGACAGTGACGTTATATCTTTCAGGACGGCTAAACAGATGATTCGGCTGTAACTCCCTTGTTACATACCCATCCACTATCCTCTGCGCCCGGGCATTTATCCCTTTTATTATCTCGGTCCTGAAGGCGTTGAGATTTGATAGTCCCCCTTCCTTGATTATCTGAAAAGAGATTATCCCCCACCATGGGTCGCAGCACAGACCTCCGCACTTCTCAGAACATATCTCAGAGAAGAACGAAGCGTCCTCAGACAAATCGTTCATATCCATTCCTTACCTTTATCTCCAATAAAACCTTGGGAATAGTAACATGATTGGTAGTTTCAACACAACCGGATTTGCTATTTCACCTAAAGTTGATGCACTCGTAAAAACTCGGCATTATCTAACATATTGGAATTATTAATAAAAAATCCAAAAAACACAAAATCTTAATTTTCTCTTGACAACTCTATGGCGATATTATAAGAATATCACTCAAATTTCAATCTATAATGAAATGGAGGATAAACATAATGAAGAGGATAGTAGTTCTTTTGTCACTGTTCTTTATCGTCGGGATTGCTGCCGCCAACTTAGGTTATGCAGAATACGGCGATATTGTAATGGGTAAAAAGCTGGAGAGTCTGAAAAAGGCAGGGGTCAAGCCTGTCATGTTCCCTCACTGGTTCCACAGGATCAGGTTTAAATGCAAGGTCTGCCACGAGGATATATTCATCCTGCAGAGGGGAGCCAATGATATAAGTATGAAAAAGATAATGGATGGTGAAGCCTGCGGCAAGTGTCATAATGGCGTTATTGCATGGGATGCGCTTTCCTGTGACCGCTGTCATTCCTGGGACGGCCCTGTACCTCCATATCCTCTGCCTCAGGCTGTAAAATAACTTTAAAGTCTTAGATATTCGGGAAAGGAGAGAGAAAAAATGAAGAATCCGATGAAATTAATCCCCAGGGTAGGCACCCTGGTTATTTTAGCAGCATTCATAAGCGGAGCTGGGCCAATACAGAAAGAAAAAGCCGTCGAACAGCCCAAATCTGCTCAACCAGTCACCGTAGTAGATCCGAGGGATCCGAAAAGCATATTGTACCTGGACAGTAAGGGTAACTTGGCGGGCACCGGCGACGTAACCAAGTCAGGGGTTGCCAGCGAGGCGGCAAAGGCAGGAGCAGGCTGGCATCCTGCTGCGCTTGCGGCAATAATAGTTCCAAAGGATAAATATGGGCTTGTAGACTGGGCAAAGGCAGTTAAAGAGAAGATCATAACGCCAAGGCACTCCCTCGACCCCAAGGCGACTGAAGATGATGAACCGCTGGATATGGATGTGCCGATAGTTGTAAAAAGCGATTTTGTCAATGATGTGGTCTATCCCCATGCAATTCATACCTATTGGTTTGCCTGCGAGGGATGCCATGAGAAGATATTTAAGATGGCAGCGGGACAGAATAACATGACCATGAGCGGGATAGCTGGGGGTAACTGGTGCGGAAGATGCCACGGCAAGGTAGCCTTCCCTCTCTCCGACTGCAACAGGTGCCACACCAAGCCGAAGGCGGTTGCAAAATAGCTAAGAGCAAGAAGCACCTCATTATAGCTATTACCCTTATCCTTGCATCGTCGTCAGTTGTTTACGCAAAACTGGGGAATATGGTGTTTGATGACAAGGCGGGAAGTTTGAAAAAGGCGGGGATGGCACCGGCAGTCTTTCCCCATGACCGCCATGAGGACATTTACAAATGTAATGATTGTCACCCAAAGTTATTCAAGGACAAACGAGGGGCAAACGATATCAATATGAAGAAGAATATGACAGGCCAGTTTTGCGGTGCCCCTGATTGCCATAACAGCCCGAGGGCGTTCCCTCTTTATGAGTGCAAAAAATGCCACATAGAGAAGAAGGCGCCTCTCACCAAGAGTAACTGACACATACCTTTGCCGATTCGAGTATCGGCGAAGGTGCCCAAAATAGGCATTATAGAGAATCAAACTTTCTTCCTGTATCTCTTTTAATCGCGCCAGCTTACCTGAGAGAGACGTCTTCCTGCCCCGAAAAAATTAACATCCTCAAAAAAACGCGTAGAACGCCGCTTGCAATAAGCAGGTTTAGTGAGATATAATCCACGCCAGGTGGAATCTCAAAAAATCAAGACTGAATGAGATAGCCTTTAACTCTTTCCGGCTTACGATTGTTATGGTAAGGAGGTTGATAATATTTCCACGGTGGTACGTCCAGGCAGAAGTATCCGCTTTACGGGACAGGAAACTGAGGTTTTGGAAAAGATAAGGCTTTCAAAACTGATGGCAGAGAAGGGTCTGTGTTCCAGGCGAGAGGCGGATGTATTCATAGAGCGCGGCTTGGTATATGTTGACGGTGAGAGGGTCTCCACCCTTGGGACAAAGGTCTATCCTGATCAGGATATAACACTGGATGAAAAGGCAGATAAAGAACTGAGCGGAGCCGTTACTATTCTTCTCAACAAGCCTGTAGGTTACGTATCAGGTCAGCCGGAGAAGGGTTATGCACCAGCTGTGTCGCTCATCAAAAGGGAAAGCAGGTTTAAGGGAGACCGTTCTTCTATAAGTTCCAATCCTTCCCACCTGCGCGGCCTTGCACCAGCCGGTAGGCTTGATATAGATTCTACCGGGCTTCTGGTCCTTACCCAGGACGGGAGAATTGCCAGGCAGTTGATTGGCGAGGACTCCGATGTGGAGAAGGAGTACCTTGTGCGCTTTGAAGGAGTTCTTGCTGAAAAGGGTCTTAATCTCTTAAACTTCGGCCTTTCCCTTGACGGCAAGCCCCTCAAGCCTGCTAAGGTCTCCAGGCAGAATGAGGACCAGTTGTGCTTTATCCTGAAAGAGGGAAAGAAGCGTCAGATCAGAAGGATGTGCGAACTTGTCGGGTTAAAGGTAACAGGCCTCAGACGGATAAGGATAGGCAAGGTGAAGCTTGGAAACCTTCCTGTCGGGCAGTGGCGGTATCTGGGGGAGGATGAGGGGTTTTAAAATATTTTAGACTTTTAGTTTGATAAAAGCTATGATATAAAGTGAACGTATAAAGTTACTAAACGGAGGATAAAAAAATGAGTAAAGGTCAGGACGCAAAGAAACAAACTAAAAAGAAACCACTATTATCGGCTAAGGATAAAAAGATCAAGAAGCAAGAGAAGAAAAAATAGTAAAGAATTGGCCCTTTTCTCTCGTTATCCCCCAATAGTTGCCAGGCTTGCCTCCACAGCCTTTATGGCATCAGCGGCTGAACTCGTTATGCCGCCTGTATACCCTGATCCTTCGCCTATCGGGTATAGGTTCTTTATATTTACTGATTCATATCTTTCGCTCCGTTTAATTCTTACAGGGGAGGAGGTCCTTGTCTCTGCGCCTAACAGAATAGCATGGTCTGAGACAAACAATGGATAATCCTCTTCCCAACTCTTGAATGCGTTTAAAAGCGCCTCGGATATAAATTTCGGGAATATCTCTTTCATATCTGCAGATGCTGCCCCCATCTTAAACGAATTTTTATTCAGGTCAACCGAGCTCCTCCCAGACAAAAAATCGACCAGATTCTGGGCAGGTACTTCCCATCTTCCTCCTCCTGCATTAAAGGCCTTTCGCTCTATATCCCTCTGGAACTCAATCCCGGCCAATGGATCTGTTGATTTATAATCATTGGTATGACAGGTCACAACAAGGGCTGAATTTGAAAATTCTGAAGACCTGCCGGAGTAGCTCATGCCGTTTACAACCGCCATCCCGTCTTCAGATGAGGCATTTACTACCTCTCCTCCAGGGCACATGCAGAAGGTATTCACTCCCCTTCCCACCCTTCGGTTGGTGTAGTTAAAGGAATAGGTGGCAGCACCTATACCAGAGAACTCCTTATACTTATTTCCATACCTTATAAGGTTGATAGTCTCCACAGGGTGTTCCACTCTTACACCAACAGAGATCGGCTTCTGCTCGATGGCAATCCCTTTCCTTTGAAACATCTCGAATGAATCCCGGGCAGAATGCCCTACAGCAAGATATAGGATTGAGGAACGATACTCCCTCTCCCCGTTTACAACTACACCGGAGATCTTATCGTCCGTTATAATGATATCTGTCAGTTTGGAGCCGTAATGTATCTCCCCGCCTCTTTCAAGGATATAGCTCCTGATATTGCGAACTATACGGCACAGGACGTCGGTCCCGAGATGGGGCTTGCTGACGTACCCTATCTCTTCAGGGGCGCCAAATTTAATGAATGTATCAAGCACCCTGTTTATATATTTCGAATTTTTAGTCTTTGTCCTGGAAAACAGCTTCCCGTCCGAGTATGAACCTGCCCCCCCCTCACCAAACTGTATATTTGATTCAGGGTCTAACACCCTTTCTTTAATAAATCTCTGAACATCAATGGAGCGCTCTTCTATCTTTTTTCCTCTTTCAAATATTATAGGCTTAATCCCATAATCAATAAGCTCAAGGGCTGCGAACATCCCGGCAGGACCGAAACCAACTATTATAGGCCTCTCCTTGTTTTTTTTTGCTTGCCTATCTTCTTTTATATCTTCTATGTATCCAGGGAGGTTTTCGCTGTTGTCGAAGGTATCAGGGGCGGTTACAACTATTGAAAGTTCGTAGTAGAATTGATCTTCACAACTCGCATCAAGGGATTTGCTCAGGATTTTAACGAATCTTACATCTTGTTCGTTGATCTTCAGCCTTTGTGAAGCGGCTTTTAGATATTCATCCATCCCGTCTTTTTCAACGGCTATTCGCAAATTGTTTATTATTAAATCCAAAAACCACCCCTCTTTCGATGTGCCTGTATGTGAGGTCATATATAATTTCGCATCCCACCCTCACCTTAATCCTCTCCCTGAGGGAGAGGAAAAAAGCTCCCTCACTTTCAAGGGGTAGGGCAGGGTGGGGATAGGTTGAACTATATCTTGACAATCTCCCCTTCCAGATGGCCGTTAGTAAGACATAGAAGGGCATAACTGTTGCTGGAGTTATTGGAAAGGATGCATCCTGGGTTCAGGAAGAGGATATTCCCTATTCGCTGCTTCATTGGAAGGTGCGTGTGGCCGAAGAGGACTGCCTGAACATCTTCTTCTATGGCTTTTCCGACCAGCCGGTCGATACCCTGTTTGACCTTGTAAATGTCGCCGTGAGTAACAAAAATCCTGACCCCATCAAGCTCTAATATCTTTTCTCTTTCAGTCCATGGCTCAGAACTTATGTCTGTATTTCCTGAAATGGCGTCAACGTGAAGCCTGGTTTTATCGCCAATCGCTACTCCATCCCTGTAATGGTCTCCAAGATGGATAAGCCTGTCAATCTTGCCGTTCTGTTTCAACGCCTTAACAGCAAGTTGCACATTCCCGTGGGTGTCGGACATTACTGCGATCTTCATAAGAAAAAAACCACCACCCCATGCCCCTCCTTGCCAAGGAGGGGATTAAGGGGAGGTCTATTTTATTACTCCATCTTTTTTCAGTATATCCTGAACCTTTAAGGCAACTTCAAGGGAGCGGAGATCGCTTTCAGGGGACAGGGCCCTTTCCGCCCTTTTCGTTGCGCAGTCAAGGAAGTGTTTTACCTCCAGCTTAAGGGGGTTGTCTTTGTGGACAAAGACCCTCTCTATCATCGACTCCTGCTTATACTTAAGCTCTTCCTTCGAGAGGAAATACTGGGAGGATGCCTGCCTGTGGACATGCAGTTCCTGTGCCCCATAGTCCAGGGATATATAGACATCCTTCTGGGACACGGCGAGGGTCCTCACCTTCTCCTGGCTCACCCTGCTTGCTATCAGGCTTGCCACGCAGCCGTTTTCAAAGGATATCTGGACATTGGCATAGTCCCCGTTCTTAGTATAAACGGAACCTCCGACGGCGTTAACCTTGACGATCTCCGAATTGACAAGGTTCAGGACTATATCTATATCGTGGATCATAAGGTCAAGCACGACACCGTCATCCTGCACCCTCTGGACAAACGGCCCGATCCTCCGAGTCTCGACCAGGAGCGGGTTCTTGATTATCTTCTTAACTTCCTGGATGGCGCCGTTGAACCTTTCCACATGTCCAACCTGGAGCGTCACTTTCTTTTTCTTTGCAATGGAGTAAAGCTCCTTTGCTTCTTTGAGTGTAGGTGTAATGGGCTTTTCAAGGAGGACATGGACCCCTGCTGAAAGGAACTCCTTTGCCACCTCGTAATGCTTTCCTGTGGGCACAGCCACAGTCACGGCGTCCACCTGACCGATCAGCTTCCTGTAGTCGGTGTACCCCTTTGTCTTGAACCTCTTGGCTACCGCCTCAACCCTCTCCTCGCTTATGTCGGCAATACCTGCCAGTTTTGCATTAGGAAGCTCCGAGTATACGTTTACATGGTACTGCCCCATATGTCCTGTCCCAATTACTCCAACCCTTGTCATTCCTCTGTCTCCTCCTCTATTAAGCTCTCAGGCCGTGCTATCCCGCGCTTTGACCCCTCTACAAACTTTACAAACTCCCGGATCTCCGGTGTATCTTTGACCTCGGTCCTTATCCTTTCCAGGGCCTGCTCTGTTGTCAGATCGCTTCTGAATAGCAGTTTATAAGCCTTCTTTATCTCTGTCCTGGTCTGACTGTCTACGCCATTCCTCCGAAGCCCTATTGCATTCAGCCCCCTGGGTGTTGCAGTGTGACCCTCAGTAATAACGTAAGGGACTATGTCCCGGAGTATCCTCGACATACCGCCGATCATGCACATGGTCCCAATCCTGACGAACTGGTGGATCCCTACCAGGCCGGAGATGACGGTCCTGTCGCCGATCTCCACATGACCTGAAATCCCGGCATAGTTGGCGATTATTATATTGTTGCCGAGCTTGCAGTCATGGGCTATATGGGAGTACGCCATAATAAAGTTGTTATTCCCAACAGTAGTGTATCCATCCTCCTTTGACGCCCTGTGGACAGTGACGAACTCCCTCAGGACATTGTTGTCGCCGACCTTTACAAATGCCCTCTGGCCTTTATATCCGATATCCTGGGGAGGTGTGCCTATAACTACTGAGGGGCCGATATCGCAGTTGCTCCCTATCTCAGTCCATCCTTCTATGACTGCGTGGGGGCCTATCTTGCTCCCGCCGCCAATCCTGACGTTCTCCCCGATCACAGCATATGGGCCTATTTCAACGCCCTCTCCGATCTCAGCTTTCGAGTGAATGACAGCCATATTATGAATTTTAGCGGACACTTATACCTCTATCCTTATCCCTTTTCCTTATCAACTATCGTCGCCAGAAGCTCTGCCTCTGCAACCAGTTTCCCGTCTACAAAGGCGTTACCTTTGAAACTATATACAGGACCACGTTTCTTGAGTAATTCAAGCTCAAACCTTATCTGGTCTCCGGGGAGTACAGGCTTTCTAAAGCGGGCATGGTCTACCCCCATGAAGTAGACCACCTTGCTTTCAGGTGTTGCGGACAGGCTCTTGAAGGCGAATATGCCGCCAACCTGGGCCATGGCCTCTATGATGAGGACGCCGGGCATAATGGGATGCCCTGGGAAGTGCCCCTGAAAAAAAGGCTCGTTTATTGTTACGTTCTTTATACCGACAATCTTTTCTTCCCCTATCTCCAGTATCCTGTCCACCAATAGAAAGGGATATCTGTGGGGCAGGTACTTCATTATCTCGTTAATATCCATATTAGACCTCCTGGATTGCAAGGGCGGAATGACCCCGCCCTTACGATTTTAGTTTTGCTTCCAGCTCTGCAACCTTCTTCTTCAGCTCGTTTATAGACTTCCTCATCTCAGGCAGGTGAGGAAATGTAAGGGACGCCTTTAACCATTCCCTATGAGGTATGGTGGGATATCCAGACATTACCTGGTTATCAGGGATATCAGAAATCACGCCAGACTGACCTCCCACTGTCACGTTGTCCCCTATGGTTACATGGTCGGAAATAGCTGCCTGTCCGGCAAGGATTACATTATTTCCTATTTTGCTGCTACCGGCAATTCCAACCTGGGCTACAATGATACTGTCTTCCCCAATGACTACATTGTGGGCCACCTGAACCAGGTTGTCTATCTTTGTCCCACTCTTTATCCATGTCCTGCCAAAGGAAGCCCTGTCAATGGTGGTGTTGGCCCCTATCTCCACATCGTCATCTATCCGGACAATCCCGACTTGGGGGATCTTATAATGTTTCTTCCAGTCCCTGGCGTATCCGAAGCCATCGCTCCCTATCACTGCCCCAGCGTGGATGATTACCCTGTTCCCGATTATGCATCCATCCATGATAGTTGCATTAGGGTAGATAACGACGTCCTCTCCCAATGTGCAGCCGTTCCCTATATGCGCCCTCGGGTGTATGACCGTCCTGTCCCCGACCTCAACATGGTCTCCTATATACGCAAAGGGATATACGGTTACATCTTTTCCTATTAAGGGATTTCTGCCGATGAACGCCCTTCGGTCTATTCCTTTTGAGATATATGTTTTTGATGTATAGAGAGTAAGAAGCTTTGCAAATGCCAGCTGCGGATTTTTGGAGAGAATGAGGTCCTTCCCCTCAACCTTCATGTCTAATGGGACAATAACGGCGGATGCCGATGTGGTTTTAAGAGATTCGGCATACTTAGGGCTTGTAATAAATGCTATGTAGCCTTCAGCGGCCGATTCAAGGGGCGCTACTCCTTTAATAAGAAGTTCTCCGTTGCCGGATACTTCCCCTTCAACCAGTTCCGCAAGTTCTTTAAGGGTCTTTTCCATATTGAATGATAGCGGGAATGTATCACAAACATTGAATTTAATAAAGAGGATTTAAGATAGGTATTTGTAGGGGCAAACCTTGTGTTTGCCCATCATATCCGGGCGAATACCAGATTCAGGGCGAATACAAGATTCGCCACTACTGTCCATTAAACCATTTTACCGCATCCTTCGCGGATCCCTGGTCGAACTTCAGCCTGAACTTAACGTAAGGCCCCTCGCTTGTAAAATCGGCCTTTGAAAAGTCCTCGTCCCTGAAACCGATGATGTTGTATCCGACGCTTAACCAGACATTTTTCATAACATTGTAACCCAGAGACGGCCCGTAGCCGTATTTGAACTGGTTGACTTCCCATGAATGCAGAGCGCTGGCCCTAAGCCCTATGTCCCACTTCTTAGTTACGTCATAACGTCCTTCAAGCCCCATAAGGTCTGTGTATCCGCTGTAATCAGTGTCGTCTATGGTCTCGTTTACATACTTGGCTCCGTACTGAAGGGATATCTGCGTCTTCCTGTTTGCCTTGTAATTAGCGTTCAGATTGTTGATTATGCGCCAGTTGTCATAATCGAATCCGCCACCCTTTTCTTCATCGAATATATAGTCGAGGCGGTCAAGCACGATCCATTTTGTTTCCTTCGGCCTGTATGCCAGGCTGAAGCGAATGTCTCCGCTGGTCTTGTCCGCCCCGGATGAGGATTCGCTCCTGAAGGCCTGCAAGGCAGCCGCAAGCCCGAGTCCCTCTTTTACCTCCCCGTAAGCGCCCGTAAAGACGCCGACCTTGTCCTCGTCTTCGGAATCCCGCTTCTCTATGCGTCCGGTCCAGGACCACTTTTCCTCTTTATATCCGACGCCCATAGAGACTGCTGTGAAGTCAGAACCCCCGGATGCTGCATCATCATTTCTCAGGGTTTCGCTGCGATCCAGTCCGCCATCCACGCTCCATTTTTTCGTGATCTGCCATCCCTGCTTGAGTCCATTGACTGCGAAGACCCTGGCCCCGTTTTCCGTGTACTGCTGCTCCAGGGAAGAGCTTATCTGCCCGCCATTCCATGGAGACGCCTTTATCCCTATCCGGGTGGTCTGTGTATCTGTGTCCTCTCCCTCGGCAAACTCCTGGGCCACAACAAGGGAAGCTGTTTCATTCAGTTTGTAGTCCGCTCCTAAAGTTGTCCTGGTCGGGTAATCGGCGCTGTCATTGCTGCCGAAGAGAGATTGCTCGCGGTCTAACCTGAGGACAAGGCGGTCTTCCATCATGCGGTAGGAGCCGCCTGCGGTAACCTGCTCCGAGCTGTTAACGTCTCCGTTATCAAGCGTGTCCTGGGCGTGTCTCAAACCGCCGTGCAGTTCATATTGCTTTTCGTTATACCTCGCCTGCGCCGAGAGCATGTCATTGGTCTCGTCGGTTGAAAGATTGTGCTGCCTGTAAGCCTCTGTATTGACGCTTAATTTTTCGTCCACGCGGTATGTCCCATCGAATCCAATTTTGCGCGTACCGGACTCGCTTGCATTCTGCTGTCCGAGGCCGAATTCGCTCTCCTGCTCTCGTATATATACTTTTCCATTCACCTTCTCCGACCTGTGGGTCATCTCGGCAAGATATGCGCTGCCCTTCGACTCATTTCCATCGAAATCGGTATCAGTCGCAGCATACTCGGTCCTTATTTCGGTCTGATCGTTGAGCTTCAACTTTGCGTCAATCCCTGTCAGATCCCCCTCTCCCCCTTTCTGCCCCTCATGGACATAGGTAGCGCCCAACTCAACCCTGTTATCCAGCATCCTTACCGCGCCCCTGCCCCCGTAATTATAGGACATGTCGGACGAGTCAAAAGACTCGTAAGTGACAACGATGTAAATCGGGTTAAACTCCTCATCCGTGCTGTAAACAGGGGACTTGAAATATATGGTCCCTGCGTCATAGTCAATATTATAATCAATATGACGGCTCAGCGTTACCGAGGATATTATGACCTCGCTCTTAAAGCGGTCTCTTGTTTCTATGGTAACAGACTCTGAATTCAGAACGATATTTTCACTTTTGAGGTCGTACAAGCCCGAAATCCCCTCTCCCCTGATCTCGACCTTCTTAAATGCCTGGTTCGTGTCGCTGGCGAAGACATTAAAGTCGAACCTTTCGCCCTTCATTTCCGATTTCAGGCCGTTTAAATTGCGGTTGTATCGCGACAATTCTGTTACGTTAAGCCCGGTCTCGAAATCACCGAAGAGGGCATAGAACTTGTCTCTCTCTATTTTAAGATACAGGCTCCTCGCGCTGGCAGCTTCGTAACCCTGCTGTGTAGCATCGCCGTAAAGAGTGTAATACTTGTCAGGGTCTATGGTTCCGTACAGGCTGTCGTTATTCTTTATCCCTTTTTTGTCGCTGTCGTAAGCCATTGTCAGGAGCCATTTACCCTTTATCATCCCCTTGGCGAAGAATGCGATCCTGCCGTTGTCATAATATTTATCGTCTGCGCCGGAGTCACCAAGACTCTCCATATTTCCACTCACGGTGTTGTATCCGGCCGTCCCTTCTGCCAGGCCGACGAGTATCCAGTCACGCTCCCCTGGGGTAAGCCATGTGCGGACCTCATTTTCACCGCCGACAAGATTGAATCTAAGCGTAGCCTCTCCTGTATGGGAGGTAGGGAGAAGCTCAATAAGGGCAATTCCGTCTTCCCCCACCATGTAATTCAATCTCTCGCTCTTTGACATAGTCAGCGGGTCCTTCTGCAAATCCTCCACCTTCTGAAGTGGCAGATAAGGAGGATCAAGGGCATATTCGCCGATTACTCCCTCCCTTGCCGGATGGCCGTCCTTGTCCGTGAGGCGAACGGCAATTACAGACGGCGTCTTCCCGTCCGCAGTAAGCCTTGACTTTGCCGGAACCAGTTCGACCTTCACGGGAGGCCCTGAATAATGAATGATCCGCTTTATGCGATTGCTTTCAATCCCGTCCTGACCATATTCTACAGCCTCAAACAGGTTATCCCCGTCCTTTACATGAACGCCTATCCACAGGCTTACTGCCGCCTGGTTGTCACTCCTCTTCTTTGTCCCGTCGAGGTAAAGGGGATCCACCTCTTCTCCGTTCATAAGGAGCCTGAGCTTCTTTCCAGGGTCATGCTTTACGGCTATCTTTACGCTCGGAATGGGAGGATGGAAGCCGTCGTAGGGCCATACAAAGGCAAGACCAGGTTCCGCCTTGTCCAGCCAGGCGCTGTCAAATTCAGGCATGGTCCTGGCTTTTATCCTTTCCTCTCCTTCCTTTTCCTCAGCAGACTTTTCTACAGGTTTAACACCAGTTATCTCAACATCCTTGACGCCGCTCCTGTCCTTGATGTTCTTAAGTTCAGGCCACAAAACGGCTGTTTCCGAAACGATCCTCAATTCAACCCTTCGGTTGAGCGCGCGCCCTCTAATTCCATTTCTAATTCATAAGTGAATTAATAATCCACGGCCAAGCAACAATAGACTTCACACGTTTGCTATCCAACTCCATTTCCCGTAACGATGACGATAAATTGTTTTCAAGAGCATCAATGCTGTCAAAAACTC
>JAUSKU010000068.1 GCA_030646755.1 Deltaproteobacteria bacterium | reverse complement strand
GAGTTTTTGACAGCATTGATGCTCTTGAAAACAATTTATCGTCATCGTTACGGGAAATGGAGTTGGATAGCAAACGTGTGAAGTCTATTGTTGCTTGGCCGTGGATTATTAATTCACTTATGAATTAGAAATGGAATTAGATGCGATCTGACGCAGGGACATATCAATTATATTGAAAATGGGAAACGGGGATTTACGAAGAAGTCTCTTGAAAGGATTGCCAAGGCCCTTGGCGTTCAAATCTCCGTGCTGTTTGAAAAGGGGAAGGAACCTTCGGCAAAGGTAGCTGAATCTGTCACTGCATATGGGAAAAGAAGCCGTATTTATAATGAGATCATTGCCCTCTTAGACAAGCTGCCGGATACAGTTGTTAATCACTACAAGACGATCCTCTCGGCTGAGATTGCGATCAGAAACAAAGGGCTTTGACTATGGACAGTCCCAATTCTATAAAATCCCCCTGCTCCGCTTCCCCCTTTGCAAAAGGGGTTTATGCCCTGCGGGTAGATTGAGGGGGATTTGCCCAAGCGTCCTTCACGACAATCACCGAATGACATAAGGTTTACGGCTTGGATCTTGAGGCAGTGTTGAGAGGGGGAAGAAGCGGAGATTAGTTGGAATCTAAATACACGGTACCATCAACTACTTTTAACCCTTTGATTCTCTTAAAGTGAGCGATATTTCTCGTTATCACCGGGATAGCTCTTGAAATACACTGTCCCGCAATCAGGACATCCTTCACGCTTAGTGTTTCTCCCGCTTTTGACAGTAGCACATGGAGTTGAGCAGCTTTCTTAGAATCCTCAACCGTCCAGTCAAATGGGATCATCATTGCCAACACGTCATCAACCGGTTTAAGCTTCCCTGAATAGTATCCACCATAGTAAAGTTCGTAAATTGAAACCGGGGATATATAGACTTCATGCCTTTTGATCAGGGCAGGAAGGATATCCTGATTTTTATTTTTGCCACGAAGGTAATCAATAACTACATCTGTGTCTACGCAGACATTGCGGGATTCCAATTTTTCCATGCCTCATCAAGTTTTTTATGGATCTCTTCAATATTGATGTCACTCCATGCACCTCTTGCCTTTTTAAAGGCATCTTCCGGAACCTTCCCTTTTTTGCTCAAAAATTCAACCTTCAAAAAATGTATCATCTTGACAATCTTTTCCATCTCTGCTTCAGAAAGATTCTGAATTTCTGCTGATATAATCTCTTTATATGTTTCCTTTATTTGATGAACAGGCATATTAAAACCTCCATTTTTAAACTATGGCTATATTATCAGCTTTTATTTGCACACGCAACTATGTGATAAATTGGAAAGAAGAATCCTTGACTAAACCCTTCTGTCAACTATAATTGGTGGGATACATAATTTCTGCCTTACAAGGACTTAATAATGAACAGACGCGGTAGCGGGATACTCCTTCACATATCGTCCCTTCCGTCAATGCACGGGATAGGTGATCTCGGCCCTGGGGCATACAGGTTCGCTGATTTCCTCGTGGAGACCAAGCAGTGCCTCTGGCAGATACTTCCCCTGAACCCCACATCCACGGCTCACGGGAACTCTCCATACAGCAGCTTTTCAGCCTTTGCAGGGAATCCCCTTTTCATCAGCCCTGATCTCCTCCTCACCGAAGACCTCATCTCTATGTCAGACCTGGACGAGCTGCCCTCATTTCCTGACGACAAGGTCGATTATGAGGCGGTCACTGAGCACAAGAACAAAATCCTTGGCAGGGCATTCGAGAGATACAGGGGAAACATTGGCCAGGATTATGGGTTCGAGAGGTTTTGCGTGGAGAATGAACTATGGCTTGGCGATTATGCACTTTTCATCTCCCTCAAGGACCACTTTAACGGGATTGCATGGTGCGACTGGCCTGAAGAGATCAGGGACAGGTGCGAGGACGCCGTAAAGGACTGGAGCGATAGGCTCAAGGAAAGGATCCTCAAGGAAAAGTTCCTGCAATACCTCTTCTTCAAGCAGTGGCATATGCTTAAAGGCTACTGCAATGCAAGGAACATCAAGATAATAGGCGACCTCCCCATATATGTATGCTATGACAGCTGCGACGTATGGACAAATCCCTGCTTATTCAAGCTTAACTGCGAAAAGAGGCCCGATTTTGTCTCAGGGGTACCCCCTGACTATTTCAGCGAGACTGGCCAGCTCTGGGGAACACCTGTCTACTCATGGAGCGCCCTCAAGGAGGACGGATATACCTGGTGGATAAAGAGGATAGAGCACAATCTGAAGTTCTTCGATACCCTGAGACTCGACCACTTCAGGGGGTTCGTGGCCTACTGGGAGGTGCCCGCCCAGGAGACTACCGCAATGAACGGGAGGTGGGTGGATGCCCCTGTTTACGACTTCTTCGATACCCTTGTGAGACACTTCCCATCCCTCCCATTCATTGCAGAGGACCTGGGTGTCATAACCCCTGATGTTCGGGAGGTGATGAACACCTACGAGTTTCCGGGGATGAAGCTGCTCATATTCGCCTTCGGAGGAGACATGCCTGCAAACCCTTACATACCCCACAACATCACAAAGAACAGCGTGGTGTATACGGGCACCCATGACAACAACACCATAAGGGGATGGTTAAGCGGGGAGGCAAGCCACGAGGACAAGATAAGGATATTCAAGTATATGGGGAAGATCCTGGGCGAGGAAAGTAGCCATCTGGATTTTATAAGGCACGCCATGATGAGCGTCGCCAACACATCCATAATACCGATGCAGGATATCCTGGGTCTTGGAGAAGAGGGGAGGATGAACACCCCCTCGGTCGGCGATGGGAACTGGAGATGGCGCCTAAGGCATAAGGATATAACTCATTCCATAAAAAAGGAGCTTACTGAGATGACGGAGATATACGGAAGGGCGTAAGGCCAGGAAGAGCAAACAAAAAAACAAAAGGGACCAAGTCTTGGATTGTTAGCAGCCGGTTAATGCCTAAAATCCAATCCCATCTTCACAGAAACCTCATGAAGTCTCTTATCAAATGTCCACAATGGAACCTTGGACAAAACGGCCGAAGCAAGCAAATGCATATCAATATACCCTAATCCCTTACCCATAAGCTGGTAATTTTCTATAAAACCCATCACCTCTTCATTGTCTGCATTGGTTGCCATAGGAAGCGCCTGCAGGAGAGAAAGTATTTCATCCCTTTTTTTCAGATGTCCACAGGCGAGTTCACCAACTATGAACGGGTGACAAATAACATGGCCATCATTTAGCAGATTTTCAAGTCCAACATCCCCATCACGCAGATGAGATATCCAGACAGATGTGTCGACAAGGATCATTTTAAACGCTCGCCGGTCTTCTGCGAGGAATTGGCTTCAATGCTTTTTCCGTTCCTCCAAGCCTTGCAAGTCTCTTTCCGCTTTCCCTGGCGATCAACGCCTCAAGTCCCAGCTTGACAAGGTGAGTTTTTTCCTGAATACCGGTTAGTTTTTTTGCCTTGTTAAGCAATTCGTCTTCTATGTTTAGCGTTGTCCTCATAGATATCCTCCCCCAAACCAATATGTATTATTGTATGCATTAATATGCGTCGGGAACATGGTGTTGTCAAGTTTTATTTAAGGGGAAAATAGGTTGGTTCAGTTACCCGGCAAGTTACATCGTCACATCAAAGATAACCGCGGAAAAGACCGCAGCGAGGTAGAACATGGATACCTTGAAGTTGGCCCAGGCCAGTTCTCTGGTGGGGTTTATGAGAAGCTGGATGTTTTTAAATATAAAATAGAGTCCTGTTACCAGTGCTACTGCAAGATAGAACGTCCCCAGATAACCTAAGTAAGAAGGTATCAGGGAAGATATGAAAAGCAGGACTGTATTTATAAGGATATAGAGAGCCGTCTTCTTGTCTCCGACAACAACAGGGAGCATGGGTACGCCGGCCTTTCTGTACTCCTCCTTATGTACTATGGCAAATGCCCAGAAGTGGGAAGGCGTCCAGAAAAACATGAATATAGCCAATACAACCGGAGCGAAGCATAGCTCAGGGGATGCGGATGCCCCGCCTGCCATGACAGCAAAGCTACCTGCCAGCCCGCCAATGATTATATTTGCCCAGCTCCTCCTCTTCAGCCATACGGTGTAAAGGACCACATACACAAAGGCGCCCAGGAACAGATGAATGGTTACCATGAAATTTAATGTAAAATATGAAAGCCCCAGAGAAGCCACCATCAGGAAAATGGCCAGGTACAACGCCTTTTCCGGGGAACCGAACTCCGGGGATGTCAGAGGCCTCTTCTTTGTCCTGCCCATAAGGCAGTCTATATCCTTGTCAAAATAATGGTTAAAGGTACCGGCACTGGCCGAGGCCAGCATGGTTACGATTATAAGGAACCCCATATTCCCCCACGACGTACCATTCGTGGTGCCTGCAACGGCCCCGACAATGGCGCTGAAGGTTATAAGGCAGCTTATCCTTAATTTTAAGAGAGGAAGATATGATTTGAATCCCATACGGTTTGCCTATTTATTAATAAACGGTCAGGGAAAGATTTTATCTATAACATAAACATATCATGCCGTTTTTAGTCAACAGCTATTGTGAGAATGCCGGCAACCTTGACAATTTATGGTCGCGGAAGTATCATCTCAATAAATCAGATAAGAAACAATGATTTATATCATCTAATTCCTCATTAACTAAAGGAGAGTCTACGATGACCGATAAAGACAAGCTTGCCCATATCCTCCACCACTGGATCGAACACAACGAGGCCCATATCGAAGAGTACAGAAAGTGGGCTATGACCGCCGAGAAAGAAGGACTGAAGGAAGTAAACATATACATAATGGAAGCCATAAAGGGTGTCGAAGAGGCAAACGCCTCTCTTCACAATGCGATGAGGGCAGTGAAACACTGAACAAACCAAGTCATTTCTTGTCATAACGCCTTTTTTATATTATCTTATTATGATGGAACGGGTTATAACCCCTCAGATTGCAGAAGATGACCTTTCGTTTGACCCAAGCCTCCGCCCCCGCTCTCTAAACGAATATATCGGCCAGGAGAAGGTAAAGGAAAACCTGCGAGTTTTTATTGAAGCGGCAAGGGCACGAGGAGAGGCCTTAGACCACCTTCTTTTCTGCGGCCCTCCGGGATTGGGGAAGACAACCCTCGCTTACATTATCTCCCAGGAACTAAATGTCAGCATAAAGACCACATCAGGCCCTGTCATAGAAAGACCGGGAGACCTGGCTGCAATCCTCACAAACCTTCAGGAAAAAGATGTCCTGTTTATAGATGAGATTCACAGGATGAACAGCACCGTTGAGGAGATCCTGTACCCTGCCATGGAGGACTTCCAGCTTGACCTGATCATCGGGCAGGGGCCCTCCGCCAGGTCTATAAAGATAGACCTTCCAAAGTTCACACTTGTCGGCGCAACAACAAGGGCTGGCCTACTTACCTCCCCTTTCAGGGACAGGTTCGGGGTCATATCAAGGCTTGAGTTTTATAAACCTGAAGAGCTCTGCATAATCGTAACCAGGTCTTCCAGGATACTCAACATAGATATAGAACCTGAAGGCGCCATGGAGATAGCACGGCGCTCAAGAGGGACACCAAGGATAGCCAACAGGATACTGAGAAGGGTCAGGGACTTCGCCCAGGTCAGGGCTCAGGGAGTAATAACAAAGGGAGTCGCGGATGATGCCTTGAGGATGCTGGAAGTGGACAGCCAGGGTTTTGACGGGATGGATAGGAAGATCCTCCTTACGATCATAGAAAAATATGGCGGCGGCCCTGTTGGTGTTGAAACCCTATCCGCTGCCATAAGCGAGGAAAAGGACACCATAGAGGACGTATATGAGCCGTACCTGATACAGGAAGGCTTCATAGACAGGACCCCAAGGGGAAGAACTGCTACAAGACTTGCCTATAGGCATTTTGGGATAGATTTCCCTATGCAGGCGGAGAGTACTAAGCAGGAAAGGCTTTTTTAAATGGAAGGTCTTGGGAGGTCCCTCATCATCATTGGCGCCATCCTGATACTGATAGGCGTCATCTTCTCCCTTTCTTCCAAGATACCTTTTATCGGTAGGCTCCCTGGGGACATATTTATAAAAAGGGAGAACTTCACCTTTTACTTTCCTCTGGCAACCTCCATAATTATAAGCATCATAATCTCGCTGATATTGTATATTTTTAGGAGATAGATATGAAGATCGAGTTCTTAGGTGCCGCAAGGTGTGTGACAGGTTCTTCCTACCTCCTCCACCTCCCAGAGATGAAGATCCTCGTTGACTGCGGCCTGTTTCAGGGGAGGAGGGAGCTGGAGGACAGGAACTACGGACCCTTCCCTTTTGACCCTTCGGACATAGATTACCTGATAATCACCCACGCCCACATAGACCATCTGGGGCTACTCCCGAAATTAATCAAGGACGGATTTAAAGGGAAAGTCTTTGCCACAAGGGCCACTGTAGACCTATCCCCGGTCATGCTTATGGATGCCGGCCATATCCAGGAGACCGAGGCCGCGTGGAAGACAAAGAAGGCCTTACGTACTGGCAAAAAGCCTGTTGAACCCCTTTATACTATGGCTGATGCGGAACTCTGCAAGGGGTATATGGAGGGGGTGGCTTACGATGAATTCATACCCCTTTCAGGAAAGATAAGGTTCAGGTTCAGGGATGCGGGCCACATCCTCGGCTCTGCCAGCCTGGAGTTATGGGTGGAGGAATACGGCAAGGTAAAGAAAATAATATTCTCAGGCGATCTGGGGAGTAAGGGGCATCCTATAGTAAAGGACCCTGCGCACATAGAAGAGGCCGATGTGGTTCTTATAGAATCCACTTACGGGAACAGGCTCCACAAAGGAATAAAAGAGACCGAAGATGAGTTGATTGCAGCAATATCAGAGACGCAGAAAAAAGGCGGCAATGTCCTTATACCCTCCTTTGCCCTCGGGAGGACCCAGGACATCCTCTTTTTCCTGAACAGGGCTTCCAGGGCCGGAAGGCTCTCAAACCTCACAGTATATGTAGACTCACCCCTTGCCATTGCCGCAACAGAGATATATCTCATGCACCCGGACTGCTTTGACAAAGAGGCTTACGAGCTTATCATAAAAGCAAAACCCAGCAAAAATGCGCCCAAGCTGATATTTACCCAGACTGCCGAGGAGTCTATGGAGATAAACAAGAGGGCAAAGGGTGCGGTCATAATAGCAGGGAGCGGGATGTGCGAGGCAGGGAGGATAAGGCACCACCTCAAGCACAACCTATGGAAGGAAGAGGCCAGCATTATATTCGTTGGTTATCAGGCAGAGGGGACCTTGGGAAGAAGGATAGTGGACGGTGCAAGGATGGTAAGAGTGTTCGGGGAGGAGATAGCGGTGAAGGCAAGGGTATACACCATCGGAGGGCTCTCCGCCCATGCTGATAGGGATGAGCTGCTGGATTGGCTCGGCAGGATAAAGGGAAACCCTGAGATATTCGTGGTCCACGGCGAGGAGGAAACCTCTTTCAAGTTTGCCGACGAGATAATAGACAGGTTCGGGTATCGGGTCCATGTACCCAAGTGGAGAGAGGCCTTCGAGGTCTGAATTTGACTTCTTTGTAATTTGTTTTAAAATAATCAAGACCTATTGGCGAACTATTTCAGGAGGGGTTTTTGTAATGAATCAGATGAAAGGGGTTATATCCGGCAAACTGGAGAGCTTGATAAGCCTGATTCCGGGACTTTCAGGGAGAGAAGGGATAGGTTTGAATGAGGTAGACACTGAATTCAGACTCCACCTTTCCGAGAAGGTCATTAGGGGCAGGGAGAGGATGCAGGATATAAGGGAGGAGTTTTCCGGCGACGGTAAGATAGGGCTTCCCGGCCAGATGGACAGCTCCATAAAAAGGCTGTTAGGGATCTACGATTCCCTGAAAAACGACAAATACAGCCATTCCGCAATCTCTGAAAAGTTCTCAAAACAGGAACTCGACAGGTTCTACGATTTTGACATGACCCTCCTTGAGGAGGTAGACAGGCTCGACCTTATGGTGGAGGAGATAGCCACATCCGACGGATATGACGCCAAGGTCAGGGAGGAGATCAAGAGGCTGGAACAGTTTCTTAATGAGGTAGAAGAACTTCTTTCAAAGAGGAGTGAGCTGTTGAAGAACCCGTAAACTACAAACTGTTTACGCGCTTGTCATTTGGCTGCACTATAAGGCCTATTGTTGATGATAGTTCTTCCAATATCTCCTTTTGTAATTTCTTCGGCGCCAGAACCTTCGCATTAGCCCCAAAGGACAGCACCCACCTCTTCACGTCAGAAAAACTTCAGTTCCACAACCGTTGCAATCATTTCAAAATCAGTGTCGTTGTGTAGCAGGAGAAGATTATTCTCAACTGCTGTTTGATCGACTATAAAATCTATAGCGCTGCTCACGGTGAGACCTTTCTTGCTGCAGTTGAAATAAATCAAGGCCGCCTCAGCAAAGGAACTTCTGGGGTGTTTAAGACCATAAAACCTTTGTGTATCCAAGTACTCCTTCAGTTCGTAAAAGCCCTTTTCTGTCCTTACCCCTTGAAGAAGCTCCTGGTATATGAACGAATTGATCCCATATGGTATGCCTCCGTCAAGGATTGACTGGAATTTATGAACGGCCGGATTATCATTTCCCTTCAGGTAATCTATCAGAACGGAAGCATCAACGAGGACCATTATTTACCCTTTCTTAGCCCCTTGTAGTCATACCCTTCCTGAAACTGGATATTCCCTCTCAGCTTCCGCAAATCCATTCTTTTATGGTGCTCAACAAACTCTCTCAGTGCTTCAGAAAGAAATAGTCGAAAATCTTGCTCCTCATTCCCCTATGAGATAAATCATAGCTAAAAATTTGATCATGATGCATTATTATGAATAATTCGGATTTAGATTTAAAGGAGGATCAAATGACAGAGTTAAACATCACACCGGCAATGACTACAGGGGAGGTTACGACAAAGTGGCCTACTACCAAAGAGGTATTTGCAAAACACTTCGGCGCCAGCTGTTTCACATGCCCGGCCTTTGGCACAGAGCCTATATCCCTCGCCTGCTCAATGCACGGAACGGATGAGAAGATGTTTGTGTCTGAGCTGATTGAGGCCGCAAAGAAGGATATTGCGTAAATCCATAACGCCCCTGCCATACGGCTTCCCCTCTTAATTTAAGAGGGGATAGAGGGGCGTTATTGTTAAAATCTCCAGCCGTTCTGCCAGTAAAACGCCAGTACCATCAGGCCGAAGACAATCCTGTAATAGGCAAAGGTTGCGAAGTTGTGCCCCGAAACATACCTTAGAAAGGCCTTTATTACAATCAATGCAGAGATGAAGGCTGTGACAAACCCTACGGTAAAAAGCGGAATATCCGATACCGAGAGGGTGCCTCTGTTCTTGAGAAGGTCATACCCGGTTGCGGCGAACATCGTGGGGATGGCCAGGAAGAATGAAAATTCCGCTGCAACCTTACGTTCCAGGCCGATGACCAGTCCTCCCATTATTGTAGCCCCTGATCGTGACATGCCTGGGAACAGGGCAAGGCACTGGGCCAAGCCAATCCCTATCGCCTGTTTAAGAGTTATATCTTCCGTGCTGCTTACGTGATTCCGGTGATCCATCCTCTCTATCAGGAGTATGGCTATCCCTCCGACGATAAGGGCGACAGCAACAGTAACCGGGTTAAAGAGGTATGCCTTGATCGCCTTGTGTGTTATGAATCCTATTATGGCTGCCGGCAGAAAGGCAGCAATCAGGTTTATGGAGAACCTCCGGGCATCTTCGCGCCTCGGTATCTCCCGAATGACGCCTGATAGTCTTTCACGGTAAAGCCAGACTACTGATAGTATCGCCCCCAACTGGATAAATATCTCAAATACCTTAGCCCTATCGTCGTCAAAGCCTATAAGGTCACCGGCGAGGATGAGGTGGCCTGTTGATGAGACAGGGATGAACTCTGTGACCCCCTCGATGATGCCAAGGATCAATCCCTTAAAAAGAAGGAGCATATCCATTTATATTAGGTCCCCTGTTTTTTGGGGAGCCGGAGGTAGAATGTGCTTCCTTTCCCCCCTTCAGATTCCACCCATGCCTTTCCATTATGCAGTTCCGCAATCATCCTGACACTTGGAAGGCCAAGGCCGGTTCCAGGCTTCCCGCCAGGGACCATGTAATAATCCCCAAATACCAAATCTATATGGTCTGTCGGTATCCCAGGACCGTCATCTTTAACGGAGATGAGGACATCTTCCTCCCTCTCCTGCAAAGAGACTTCGATCCTTGATCCGGCATACTTTACAGCATTTGAGATATAGTTACCCACAGCCCTTAGTATCAAATCCCCGTCCCCATTTACCTTGACAGGGTCCAGATATTTCCAGTCTTTCTCGCTACGCCCGTTAATCAGGATAGAGAGGCCAACCTTTTCTGCCTCCGGGAGAAGAAATGCTGCCGCTTCTTTAGCGGCCTCCGCGGTATCTACCTCCTTGATGTTCAGGATACCCCTCCTCTCGCTCTTCAACCTCCCGTAAGTAAGGGCGTTGTCAATAAGGGAATTCATCCTTTTCCCGCTGTTATATATCCTCTTCAGGTAGTCATCTCTTTTTTCCTCCGGCACCCCCTTTTCCATCAGGACCTTTGAGAACCCTATCACGCCCATAAGTGGGTTCTTCAGGTCATGGGCAAGTATGTTTATGAACTTTTCCCTCTCCCTTTCCAGCTCTCTGAAGTACGACCTGGCCAGGATGGCTATGACATTGTGGTAAAGGAGGTCAAGGGTATTAAGCACCTGATGTAACCTTCCAGTAAAAGACTTTTGCAGATATGGAAAGGATGCCTCCTCATAAAGGTGAAAAGAGAGTATCAGGTTTTCATACTGCTCCTTTGTCTTGGCAAAGTCGGCCCCCTTCTCATCTATCCTCTTGAAATAAGCATCAAAGTCCCCATCGGAAAGGGATGTGAGGAAGAGGTGAACTGCCTCCCTGAAGTCTTTGACCGCCCTGTCAGACTCCTTCAAGCCGTTTCTCGCCTTAACAAACAGGTCGTCCCATTTCCGGGATATATCTTCTTCAAAAGGGGTCATGGCCCTACCTATTTCAACCAGGAGTTTCTTGTCATCCTGGTTTAATGGAACAATCTCTTTTGCTTTTGCCATTATCACCTCCATTCCATGCTTGCTATAAGTTATCTAAACTCCTACAAAAACAGCTTTTTGTCAAGTATTTTCCATTGACATTTGACAAAAAAACTACTAAAATCAGTGCTTCAAAAAAAAGAGGGAAAAGGGAGAAAAATGCAGGAAAACCAGCAGGTTACAACAATAAATATCGAAGACGAGATGAGGAGGTCTTACCTCGACTATGCAATGAGCGTCATAGTGGGGAGGGCCCTCCCTGATGTGAGGGATGGGCTTAAGCCGGTCCACAGGCGTATACTTTTTGCCATGAACGAGCTTAGTAATACCCACGACAAGCCTTACAAGAAATCGGCCCGTATAGTCGGAGACGTCATAGGTAAATACCACCCCCACGGCGATGTGGCTGTTTACGACTCCATAGTCAGGATGGCCCAGGACTTCTCCATGCGCTGTCCTCTCATTGACGGCCAGGGGAACTTCGGCTCCGTTGATGGAGACTCTGCCGCTGCTATGCGTTACACGGAGATAAGGATGTCAAAGCTTGCAGAGGAGCTCCTCGAAGACATAGACAGGGACACCGTGGACTTCGGACCGAACTACGATGACTCAATGGTGGAGCCTCTCGTCCTGCCTGCCAAATATCCGAACCTCCTTGTCAACGGCTCAGGAGGAATTGCCGTCGGCATGGCCACCAATATCCCGCCACACAACCTGAAAGAGATTATTGATGGGACGATAGACCTGATAAACAATCCAGACATAACCATACCCGAACTGATGGCGCATATCCCGGGCCCCGACTTTCCCACGGCAGGCTTTATCCACGGGAAAGAAGGAATAGCGCAGGCCTACATGACCGGCCGCGGCATCATACAGATGAGGGCAAGGACCGTCATAGAGAAGAAAAAAGGGGAGAGGGAGGTGATTGTAGTCACCGAACTCCCTTACCAGGTAAATAAGGCAAGGCTGATTGAGAAGATTGCAGAGCTGGTCAGGGATAAGAAGATAGAGGGTATCTCCGACCTCCGGGATGAATCGGACAGGGAGGGGATGCGGATAGTCATAGAGTTGAAGAAGGACGAGATGGCGGGGGCCATTATAAACCAGCTCTATAAGTATACCTCGATGCAGGATTCCTTCGGGATAATAAACCTGTCCATTGTGGACGGCCAGCCAAGGGTACTGACTCTGAAAGAGACCCTTCAGACCTTTGTAAAGCACAGAAAAGAGGTGGTGAGAAGGCGCACTATCTTTGACCTGAAAAAGGCGGAGGCAAAGGCCCATATATTAGAGGGGCTCAAGATAGCCCTGGAGAATCTTGATGAGGTAATAGAAATCATCAAGGGGGCATCATCTCCGAAAGACGCTCAGGGAAAGCTGATTGAGAGGTTCAAGTTTACTGAAATCCAGGCCCAGGCCATCCTTGACATGAAACTCCAGAGGCTCACAGGTCTTGAGAGGGACAAGATAATGGATGAGCACAGGGAAACCCTCAGGCTTATAGAGAGGCTCAAGGAAATACTGGGGAGCGAGAGGCTTATCCTCAACATCATAGTTGATGAACTCAGGGAGATAAGGGATAAATACGGGGATGACAGACGAACTGAAATTATCGAACTTACCAAAGATATAAGCATCGAAGATATGATCACGGAAGAGGATATGGTTGTGACCGTATCCCACACAGGGTACATCAAGAGGAACCCCTTGAGCTTATACAGATCTCAGCATCGCGGAGGGAAGGGGAAGATGGGGATGACTACCAGGGAAGAGGACTTTGTGGAGCACCTCTTCGTGGCCTCTACCCACAGCTATATCCTCTTCTTTACCAGCATCGGGAAGGTATACTGGCTGAAGGTGCATGAACTGCCTCTCGGCGGCCCGACTACAAAGGGCAAGGCGATTGTGAACCTCCTGAACCTCGCACCCGGCGAGACGATAACTGCGATGCTCCCTGTAAGGGAGTTTTCCAAAGACAGGAACATCGTCATGGGGACAAAGAACGGCGTGGTCAAAAAATCAGACCTCATGGCGTATTCAAATCCGAGGACCGGCGGGATCATTGCCCTTAACCTTGATGAGGGAGACAGCCTCGTTGCTGTAGATATTACAGACGGGAGCAAGGATATCCTCTTGAGCACCAAGCACGGCAAGGCCATCCGTTTCAAGGAGGAAGAGGTAAGGGAGATAGGAAGGGTAGGAAGGGGCGTCAAGGGTATTGTCCTTGAGGACGATGATGAAATAGTCAGCATGCAGGTGATTGCCGAAGGGACAACCATATTGACAGCCACAGAGAATGGCTACGGGAAGAGGACTGACCTGACAGAGTATCCTATCCGGCACAGAGGAGGGAAGGGAGTCATCACCATAAAGACCTCCAAGAGGAACGGCAGCGTTGTCAGCGTCTTGCAGGTGACCGACGAGGACGATCTGATGATGATAACCAGTAACGGAAAGGTCGTCAGGACCGGAGTAAAGGGGATTTCCGTAATAGGAAGGAATACCCAGGGTGTCAAGCTTATCTGGGTCGAAGGCGGGGAGAAGGTAGTAGGTGTGGCAAGGCTTGCTGAAAAGGAAGAAGAGGAGAAGGGTGAGTAGAAAAGCCAGTGGTCAGTGGCCGGTGGTCAGGGGTCACGGGATCGTCATTCTCTGCCTATTCCTTCTTTCTGCCTGCGATAAATCCGGTGGGGAGGCATACAAAAAGGGGGAGGAGCTTTGGGCGGCGGAGAGATACAGCGATGCCCTGACCCAGTATGAGAAGGTGGTTTCCAAGAACCCCGAAGGACACCTCGCTACGGACGCCCTTTACCAGATTGGAAATATTTACTACCTGAATCTCAGGGATTACCAGAAGGCGATAGACTCCTACAGAAAGCTTGTAGAGACAAGCCCTGGAAGCCCTTTCTCGCCTGATGCCCAGAGAAGGATAGCGGAGATATACAGGGAAAAGTTTGGAGACCTGAAGGGAGCGTTGTCTGAGTATCAAAGGTTTGTAAAGGTATTCCCGAAAGAGGCAGACAGGGCCAGGTACAGGATGGCTGAGTGCTATATACTCCTTAAGGAGTTTGACAAGGCCAGGGAACAGTATGAAAATATATTAAAAGAGAGCCCTGACATAGATTATGAGGATGACGTCTTATACCAGATAGCCAACTCCTATTACCTGGAGGGGAAGACAGGTGAGGCAAAGAAAGGTTTTGAGGAGCTTGTGGGTAAATTTCCTGAAACCAGGTTCACGGCAGATGCAAGATTCGGGATCGCCCTTGCCTGCGAGGAAGAGGGAAACCTTCAGGAGGCATTGACCCGACTGACGCAACTAAAGGGCATCTACCATGATCAGAAGGTCCTGGACCTCAGGATAAGAGGGATACAGGATAGGATGGAAGAAAAGAAGAAACCTGCGAGGCGTAAAAGATAACTTTTACGCCATCTCCCAAACAGCCCTTGCGACACAGGTCCTTTGCACCTTCAGTTTCAGCTTCTTCTCAAGCCTCTTTGCCTCTTTCTCCTTTTCCTCAAAAAGCCGCCTCTTCTCCTGCGCCAGTTTCTCGGTAATATTGCTGCATTCCCTTTCCAGGTTAAGTATCTCCTTCCTGGCCTTGCTTTTATCCTCGAAACTCTGAGTCCTTAACTTCCTCTTTTTTGCATCTCCAATTTCCGCCTCTTTTTTCTTTAGCTCGTCGGACATCTCCATCAAGACTTCATCGGAATAAAGGTCGAGCTTGTCAAGCTCCGACTCGTAATACTCTTCATTCCTCATGCCGATCTTTTCTTCAAGAGCCTGCTGAATCTCTGAAAGGGCCTGCTCAAACATATCTTCAGGCGGCAGGGATGTAAAGCTCTTATTTTCCATGTATTCCGCTGTTATGGCTGGAAACCTCTGGGTCAATTCCTTATCGAGAATCGTCCATCTGTTGCCATCCTTCACGCAAACGATGTGAACAAGATGCTCCTCTGTATCGAGGCCTTCAAAAGAGAGCTTATAGGCAAACCATGCGCCGATCTTTCCCAAATACGGCTCCATCGTGGTTATCCTGTGTCCGCCCTTTGTGTAACAAAGCCTGACGGCATGGAGTTCCTGGGGAGTTTTCTTGATGCTTTCTATTATGGCTTTTGATATCTGATGCCCTACATGGATTCTGTCGGCATTTGCCGATTCGATGTGCCGACCGATATAGTACCAACCTTGTTGTATTGTTCGTTGTGGTTGTGGGGGAGGGGCTTGCCCCCTCCCGGCCTGACCCTTTCCGATGCGGGAGGCCACAAGGGCCTCCCCTACGTTATCAATTGAATGTTGTATTTCGTAGGGGCGGGGCTTGTCCCCGCCCGTCTTGTCACCCGTTGTTGGATTCTGCCCAATAAACATCCGGCATACACCGCCGTGGACCTCGTAATTCTTTATATCAAGGGCCGATATGACAAGCCTCGCCAGCATGGTGTCCAGGGTGCTAAGGTCTTCCTTCATCCTGCTGTTGATGACTTTGAACCTTGCCCTTACCTCGTCGTCAAAATGTTCAAGGAGCTTACGGCGGGTTTCCAGAATCCTCTGGTTGATCTCCTCGGAAAGCTCCGCCTGAAGACTGTCAAATGCTGTGTTTATCTCTTCTTCAGTCCTGCATGACTGGTAAATATCAAGTATCCGCCTCTCGAAATCAACCCCTGAGCCTATTGCGCCGAGTATCTCATCGGATGCGCCGAACACCCCGCTGAAGAGCCTGAACTTTTTATCAAGAAGTTCAAATACCCGCATATCCGCTGCATTCGCCCGATTTAGGAAGTTCATGGCTACGACATCGTTCTTCTGGCCGTACCTGTGGCATCGCCCTATCCTCTGTTCCACCCTCTGGGGGTTCCACGGCAGATCGTAGTTTATTACGATGTTGCTGAACTGTAGGTTTATCCCCTCAGCCCCGGCCTCCGTCGCGATCAGTATCTTTGTGTGATGCTTGAACTCATGGATCAGCGCTTCCCTGATTGTCGCAGTCCTTGACGATATTATCTCCCCTTCAAATCTGGGCCTCTCCTTCTCCCATATCGCATAAGCCCTCTTTGCTGTCGGCCCTTCGTTTGATCCGTTAAAGATCGTTATCCTGTCCCGGTATCCATTCTCCGAAAGAAGCCGCAAGAGGTATTCCTGGGTCCTCCTCGATTCTGTGAATATGACCGCCTTCTTGTTCCATCCCGCGCTTTCCGCGTGGGCAAATGCCTTTTCAAGGGCGACGAGAAGGGCGTCGCCCTTGGCGTTCTTATGGATAGATTGGGCAAGGGTCTTCATGGAAAGAAGCTCGTCCCTTTCCACCCTGAACAGTTCCAGAGAAACCTTGCGGAGCTTCTCTCTTGCCCCATCCTCCTCATCTTCAATGGTCTCGCCATTTTCAGTCTTTGCCAGTTCCTCCTTCTCCTCCTCGAACCCGTCAACATCCTCTACCAACTCGTCTATAGGTTCCGGCTCCAGACCCTTGATCTGCCTATCAAGGTTGTCTACCAACTTTTGCAACGTCCCGGCAATGGCAAAGCTTGAGCTGGCAAGTATCTTTCTGTAGATCAGGACCATGAGATGCCTCTGCCTATGCGGTATTGCAGCAAGCTCCGGGCGTTGCAGATATTCTGACACCAGCTCGTAGAGTTCAAACTCCGCATCGGTGGGGGTAAAGTCCTCAACCATCGAGATGCGGTTGGTGTATGGGATGTATTCCCTGACCTGCCTTCTTATGGTCCTTGTCACGACTTCTGCAAGCCGCCTTTTAAGGGCCTCAAGATTGTTAGCCTCGTGGCCGCTCGAATCAGCTATAAAATGCGTTCTGAAAGCATATTCAGAGCCGAATATCCTGTCGTCAATGAAGCTTACAAGGCCGTAAAGCTCCATCAGCGAATTCTGAAGAGGAGTTGCCGTCAAGAGTATCTTAGGCTGTCCCGCAAATATTTCTTTCAGCTTCTTGGCCTGTTTATTCCCCGATTTCCTGTATACGTTTCTTAGCCGGTGGGCCTCGTCAATCACAACCAAGTCCCACCTGAAAGCCCCGATCTCCTGCGCCTTCATGGAGGCAAAAGGTAAAGAGACGATCACCAGTTCCTCTCTGTCAAAAGGGTTTTTCATCCCGCTCTTCTTTGCCTGCCTGTATTCAAAACCGTCCACAATGACGCACGGAATCCCGAACTTCTCCAAAAGTTCATTCTGCCACTGCTTCCTGATAGTAGCCGGTACAACAGCGATGATCCTCCGCCTTCCCTCGGCCCACAACTGAGAGATTATTAACCCGGCCTCGATGGTCTTCCCAAGCCCTACTTCGTCGCAAAGGAGCGCCCCCGTGGACATCGGGCCCTTAAAGGCAAAAAGCGCCGCGTCTATCTGATGCGGGTTGAGGTCCACCATTGCGGCAGAAAGGGAGGATTCCAGCTTTCGCATGTCGTTTGATGCGCGTTTGAGCGTAAGCTCGTGGGCGAGAAGGGTCTGGTGGAATGGGGGGACGGGGGAAATGTTGCTGTCACAGGTTGAGGGCGTGGAGTAAATTTCAGGGGCTTTACGGGAAATCCCTGTGTTGTTGGCTTGCTCCTGCTCTCCGGGCTTGCCCCCTGCCGATGTATCGTTTTTGGGGTCTCCGTAGGGGAAGGGCTTGTCCCTTCCCGTTGTATCGTCCGTATTCTGGTTTTGGGAAGAGGCATCAAGAGATTCCGCTGCGTTAGGGTTAGGTTTTGAATCGGTCGATTGATAGAAATCATGTATATAACCTGTTGGACTGTTGCCAATTAGCTCAGGAACCATTATCAGGTCTTGACGAGCCATAACCTCGTGTACAGATAACTCAGTTAAATACTTTGCTGATCGCGCATCTAAGGATGGCCTTAAAACAAAATGCATCATTGCAGGATCATTATTTTGCTCCCAAAAGCCGGTACACCACTTCCTTAGATCGTGTGGTGTTAACTTGTCAGTGAATGCCTGCTTACAGTGGGTCTCAAGCGCCGCTCTTATAGCGTTGGACGTGCGGTGGAATATGGGCTTGTCCGCCGACATTCCCTGCATGTAAACCTTCAGCCGGTCCGCAACGACTTGGGGGATGACGGCATACTCCTCGAACTTCCCGGACTTAGGCCCGACCTCCTGGCTTCGGATTCCCTTCTCGCCGATGCTGTATGTCGCCAACTTCAACGTCCTGCCATTTACGTCCACCGGTCTCAGGCAGAGGAGTTCTTCTATCCCGAGCCCAGCAGTTACAAGGATATGGAACATGAGCCAGTGGTGGGGGGTAGCGAAGGTATTCAACAACTGCTTCATATTCTCAGCCGGGACAATAAACTTCCGGTCCTTCTTTTCTACTTGCACGTCCTTAACCAGGGCACAGGGATTATGAAATAATGGTAATCCTTTGTTTTTCAGGTCAGTTATGCAGAAAGAGAAGATTGAACTTGCATGGGCCTTGTGAAGATTCCATGTGCTTCCTGCCTTGTTCCCCCATCGCGAGAAAAGAAACTCCTCTATATCTTCCGGCGTAATCTCCGCAACATTCCGCTCCCGAAAGTGTATATCGAACTCCTTGAGAAAGTAGCTATAGTTCTGGTCCGGCTTCCGGTGTTTCCTCTGGATGTGTTCTTTGAAGGCTGCCACGGCACTTTCAACCTTCCAAGATGGGCCTATCTCTTTGCTATGTTCCAGGCTTAACTCTAAATCATTCGTAAATTCATTTTTTGAATTGTCTTTCATATCTGTTTCTCCGTAGGGGAGGGGCTTGTCCTCTCCCGCTCTTAACTTACAAGTTATTGCAACCGCCCACTTGGGTTATCTTTTTATCAATAAAATAACTTTCAGGAAGGTCAAAAAAAACGTAATTATTCATATCAGGAACTTTAGTGCTTTTATATTTGATTCCTTTAATGTCAGCTATCTGGCAACATTGAGCAATAAAATTAGGTATCAAATATTCATGATTAACTTTACTATCTTTTGGCAAAGAGTGGCCACAATTATCAAAGATGGGACAAGGCTTATCTGTAAGATCTAAAATATGTATCTTTTGATCAAGGGTCATCTGTAAAATCGTTAGAGCTCTCTTATTGGGGTATGGTATTTCCTGTATTATACCGCCTTTTGAATCACCAACATAAAGAAAGCCGTGCCCATTGGCGTTGAATCGTCCTTGTTCCGCTTCTCCGTAAGGTGCATCAAACATTTGTAATTCGGAATAAGGCATCATCTGTGTGTCCTCCCAAACGCGACCTCTAAATAATGTCTGCTTTTCAATTTCAGATAAGCGAATTTTTTTAACCCCATTTAGTATTTTCTCTCCAACGGGATGTTTGAGTCCAAGCATAGGGAATTTTGTTAAATGATTAAAGAAATTGAGGGCATCATCTATTGATATAGATGAAATGAAATCTGGAAGATAAACAAACTCTGCTGTGTTCTCGACAGGAATACCAGCCTCCCCAACATCATCATTGCCCAGTTTTTTTATCAATATCCTTGGCTCATTATATTGAGTTCCAAAAGGTTCAACAGATAACCCGAAATTCAAATCAGAATTATCTAATATTGAAATGCTCTTTTTGAAAGAAGCACTATATTCATTTAAAAAACTTAGTGTTTTTGAATGAAAAGGTTTCAGTTGCTCAAGTTGTTTTTGAAGCGGTTCAAACCTTTTTAAGTCACGAATTATTTGCAGTTTAGCATCTTCAAGATAAGCCTGATTTCGAATAACATTTTGTAAATGTAGTTGATATATGGGATTGCTTTCAGGCCGAAGTTTGTAAATTTCTAATGCTGGACTTTTTAAACACTGCTCGACGGTCTCTTTAATTAAAAGCCTCTGTTTTTCATGTTCTTTGAGACCATGCTCAATTAAACTGGCGCGTAAAGAAGTTCTATATCTATTTTCAATTTGCCCCATCATATCCTGTAACATTATTTTTTCTGAATCACTAAATTTCAATTTAACTACCTCCATTTAACAAGTAATCTCCGCCCCCAACCTGCCCTCAGCGGGAGGGGACAAGCCCCTCCCCTACGACTTTTGGGTTCTTTGTTGTCGCGCTCTACCACACTTTACCCTTCCCATCAGGAGGGCACAAGGGCCTCCCCTACAATACCAACATCAATACAAAACGGTTTACAATCCCGTAGGGGAGGGGCTTGTCCCCTCCCGGGTTGTCTCTCCTGTCCTATTCCAATGCAGCCAGCCACAAGGGACCGCCCCTACAACGGCAACGGATCAATGAACCCGCAATGCTTGTAATCTTGCCAATTCGCCACAACCCCTTTGCGAACCGGATTATTCAGGATATATTCGGCGACCCTCTTCAAATCCTCATCTTTCCTTACCACGTGGTCATAAAAACTGCGTTGGAACAGGCGACCAGCGAAGCCGTGGCTCCAAGACAATCTTGTTATCAGGCTGCTTAATGCGCCCATGAACTGCGTGACTGGAACTCCTGTCTCCAGAGGGCCTATAAGAAGATGAATATGGTCAGGCATAAGGCAAAAGGCATATACCGCGTGACCAATTCTTTCCCTCTCTTTTTTGATGCAATCTACAATCGCTGCGTTGAAATCGCCCTTCACAAAGGCCTGTCTCTTGTCCAGGCAGCACAGGGTCGCAAAGAAAACCATATTGGCTGCGGCATAATCGAAGTCCTTCAGTCTGGTTGGTTTTCGGTGTGGATAAGGGGAGGGGATAGAGGAGGAGGGGACAAGCCCCTCCCCTACGTCTTTGGGGCTATATGTGTTGTCGCTCATTTGTCCTTTCCCCTTTCCGGCTGGAAGCCACGAGGGCCTCCCCTACATTTTTTTAAACCCCGTCCCTGCCGGTATCAGCCTGCCGACGATAACATTCTCTTTCAATCCTTTTAATCGGTCTATTTTCCCCGCAGTTGCGGCATCCGTCAGAACCTTTGCTGTTTCTTGAAAGGATGCCGCCGAAATCCAACTATCAGATTGCAAGCTGGCCTTTCTAACACCAAGGATTACAGGTGGACCTACGGCAAGACTTCCCCCTTCATAGCCAACCTTTGCATTTTCCTCGTAAAATGCCTTGCGTCGTACAACCTCTCCTTTTAAAAACATGCTATCTCCAGGGTCTTCAATCCTGATCTTTTCCGTCATCTTCCTGACAATAACCTCAAAATGCTTCTCATGCACTGCTATGTTGTTCTTTCTATAGATTGCCTGGAGATCGTTCACCATCCCTTGCTGCGACGCAAGTATCCCGTTCTCATGAAGGCACTTGTGGTAATTGACAACGTCCTTCTCCTTTGGTACGCGAGCCTCGAATATCTCTGCAACCCGTGCTAAGCTTATATTTGCAACCATCTCACCACTTAGTTTTTTACTGTCCAGAACACACTGGGTGGCAGGCTCGCCAATAGACTGGGCAGCTATGATGCCCACAGCCTCGCCAACCTCAACAATCCCTTTTGTCGAAGGTTCCCACCCATAACATTTAGCGCAGATGCCATGCGAGGATTGGCATGTAAGTCCTGTCCTGATTGGGACCTCATTGATGCCGCTTTCTACAATTGCTTTCGCTATTTCTTCGGTTATTTCCATACCTGGAAATATTATTACCTCCTCGGTTTTTGGGTTTCGCGCTTCCTCAGCAGCAAACCGCCCGACTATCCTGTCCTTTAAGGGGAGCAACATTCTACCCTCTGAAATCAAAGCGCTGACTGAAATTCCGCTTGTCGTTCTGCAATCCTCTTCAATAATAATGGTGTCCTGCGCGACATCCACAAGTCTGCGCGTGAGATACCCTGCATTTGCTATTTTAAGTGCAGTGTCGGCAAGCCCTTTCCTGATACCGACGGATGACATATAATATTCGTGAGTTCTAAGGCCTTCCCTGTAACTCGATGCAATCGGCATATCGCTTAACTCACCGGACAGCTTTGCTCTGAGGCCAACCATGCCGGAGAGTTGCCCGATTTGCTGACTGTTGCCCCTTGCGCCGGAATCTATCATCATAAATATGGGGTTTGAAGACTGTGGTTTTATGGAGCTATTTGCATCGTTATAGGCGTTGCCTTGAATCTCGTTTAGGGCTGCGTTTCTTATCTTTTCGGTAATATTGCACCATAAATCCAAACTGCTGATATACGACTCTTCTTTCGTGATTGTCCCTTCCATGCACTGCCGCCGGTATTCCAGAACCTTATCCCACGCAAGTTCTACAAGACCGCTTTTTTCGACAGGGACAGGAAGGTCATTGATGGATATTGAAATACCTGACTTTGTGGCATACTCAAAGCCCAGATCTTTTAACCGGTCAAGGAACTTAGCTGTCTCATCCTTGCAGATTACGGCGTAACCGATTTCTATCAGTTCTATTATCTCCCTCTGCCGCAATGTTTTATTGATGGTGTTAAAGGGTATCCCTTCAGGCAATATATCTTTAAGCAGTACTCGTCCAGCCGTCGTCTCGATGATCTGCCCGTCAATCCTTACCTTAACTTTTGTATGCTCAGAAATGAACCCTGCATGGAAAGCCGCCATGACTTCATATGTGCTTGCAAATAGTTTTTTAGGTTCTTCCCGTTCCAACTGGAGGCCACAAGGGCCTCCCCTACGTTCTACCGTGTTTTTAAATTCTTTATCGTAGGGGAGGGGCTTGTCCCCTCCCGATTCCCCGTTTTCCCCAACATCCTGCCTTTCCATCGTAAGGTAGTAAAGACCAAGCACCATCTCCTTCGTAGGGGTCACAACGGGCCTGCCATCAGCGGGCGAAAGAAGATTTTCGCTCGTCATCATCAACATCCTGGATTCAAGCTGCGCTTTTTTGGAAAGCGGAATATGCACGGCCATCTGATCGCCGTCAAAATCGGCATTAAAGGCCTTACAGACGAGAGGATGAAGACGGATTGCCTTGTCATCATGGAGAACAGGTTCAAATGCTTGTATACCAAGCCTGTGAAGGGTTGGCGCCCTGTTAAGAAGTACCGGATGCTCTCTTGTTACCTCCTCCAGTATGTCCCACACCTCAGGCCTTTCCTTCTCAACCATCATCTTGGCGCTCTTTATGGTTGTGGCGATTCCCCTCTGCTCAAGTTTGTTGTATAAAAATGGTTTGAACAACTCCAGAGCCATTTTCCTCGGTAACCCGCATTGATGAAGTTTCAACGTTGGGTCGGGTACTATTACAGACCTGCCGGAGTAGTCCACGCGTTTGCCGAGAAGGTTCTGTCTAAACCTTCCCTCTTTTCCCTTTATCATGTCGGAGAGGGACTTTAGCGGTTTCTTGTCAGGTCCGGTTATAACCCTGCCGCCACTTCCGTTGTCGAAGAGGGCGTCTACTGCCTCCTGAAGCATCCTCTTCTCATTCATTATGATTATCTCAGGTGCGTTAAGCTCCATTAGTCTTGCAAGACGGTTGTTCCTGTTTATGACCCTCCTGTATAAATCGTTCAGATCGGACGTGGCAAACCTGCCTCCATCCAACGGCACGAGAGGCCTCAAATCAGGCGGAAGAACCGGGATAATATCGAGGATCATCAATTCAGGCCGCTGTCTGGACGCCTTAAATTTATCAACCATTAACAACCGCTTTGCCAGGTCCTCTTTCTTTGTCTTCGACGTTGTCAGCCGGAGTTCGGAGCGTATCTCTGAATAGAGGGAGTCAAGGTTTAGCCTCTTCAATAACTCCTTTATAGCTTCGGCACCCATCTCTGCCTTAAAGTTTGGCCCGTACTCCTCTACCGCCTTTCTGTAAGCCTCTTCAGAGAGGAGTTCTTTCTCTTTTAACGGCGTATCTCCGGGATGTAGAACCACATACGACTCAAAATAGAGGACTTTTTCCAAATCCCTTAACGTCATATCAAGAAGGGTTCCGATAATGCTTGGACGATTTCTTAGAAACCATATATGCGCCACCGGCGCATTCAATTCAATATGCCCAAGTCTTTCCCTTCTAACGTCTGAACGGGTTACTTCAACACCGCATTTCTCACAAGTGACCCCTTTGTGTTTCAGCCTTTTGTATTTGCCGCAGTTGCACTCATAGTCCAAAGTCGGCCCGAATATCTTTGCGCAGAAAAGCCCATCCCTCTCAGGCTTGAATGTCCTGTAGTTTATGGTCTCCGGCTTCTTCACCTCGCCGTAAGACCATTCCCTGATCTTTTCAGACGAGGCAATGGAAATCCGCACAGCATCGAAGCTCTGGGATGAGTTTGGCCTGTCAAATAAGCTCTGAATATCTTCCAAAAATTATCTCCCTTTGCCATAAAATATTCCTATTCACTATACCGGTCAAGCATTTTTCTGCATCTGGCAGGTAGCAACGGGAGGGGACAAGCCCCTCCCCTACGAGTTTTAGAACCGATTGACACATCTACTGCTATTTGCTAATGTCCTACTTATGTCCACAGGCATAATCTACCATCCTGATTACCTTAAACACCAGACGGGCCACGGCCACCCTGAATCTCCTGATAGGCTTATCTCCATAATGGACAGGCTTGGCGAGACCAGCCTTCTGAAGGAACTCTCTCTTATTGAGCCGAGGCCTGCCGGAGAGGAAGATATCCTCCTCATCCATTCAAGAGAACACCTTGAGACAATAAAGAGCGCCTGGGACAAAGGTTTCACATCCCTCACCCCCGATACCCCGATATCCGAAGAATCGTTCAGAATTGCAATGCTTGCGGTGGGCGGAGTCTTGGCCGGCATAGACAGGATAATGACCGGGGAGATAAGAAATGGTATGGCCCTCGTCAGGCCTCCCGGACACCATGCAACCCCGGAGCAGTCCATGGGTTTCTGTCTCTTCAATAATATCGCCATAGGGGCCAGATACCTTCAGAAAAAACATAATATAGAAAGGGTGCTGATCGTGGACTGGGACCTGCACCACGGGAACGGGACACAGGAGGCCTTCTATGATGACCCATCGGTCCTTTACTTTTCCACCCATCAGTACCCTCATTATCCAGGTACAGGTTCCACCCATGAGAAGGGGGAGGGAAAGGGGGAGGGTTTTACTGTAAATGTACCGATGAGGGCTGGGACCGGGCCTGAGGAATTTGTAAAGAAGTTTAGAGATGCCCTTTATGAAAGCGTCCTGGAATTCTCTCCTGATTTTATTCTGATATCAGCAGGGTTTGACGCACATAAGGACGACCCCCTCGGCGAACTTCTCCTGACAGAGGACTCCTACAGAGAGATGACACAGATAGTCCTTGAGATAGCAGAGAAGGCATGCAAGGGGAGGATCCTTTCCTCCCTGGAGGGGGGATACAGCCTTACGGCCCTTGCTAGGTCGGTGGAGGCCCATCTCAGAGCCATGACGGATTTCGGCAGACAAAAAGCTTGAGTCCGCCCTTGACACTTGTTTATTCACTATAATGAAGACATGTTCGATAAAATGACAACTTGCAGCAAGGGGTATTTCTTGTATACGCGGCCCCTTTATTTTAACGACATTTGTCCTCATATACACATCCTTATACACCTTACTTAATACATACATGGGAAATTGACAAGATTTTTTATTTATGTGTGGCCGAAATAAATCGTCACAATTGCGGTGTATGGTAATGTCTAAACAAAGCTAGAAAGGGCCAATTATATTAGTTTTCCACGATCTGCTCTAACTGATCATCTTCAACTTTATATAGGAGGGGTGCTATCAGTATTTTTGGATATAAGCCTTGAAGCCGGGCTGTTTCAGCGAGGATAAATTTTATCGGATCTCCTATCTGGTATATCTCAGCGTACTTGTCGAATTGCTCAGCTGCTTTGTCTGAGTCATATCCGGCACGCTCGACCAAACCACGTATGAAAGAGTCTCGTTTCTCACTAACGTGACTCATGCCGCAATCAGTATGAGCCAATAATGCGATTGTTGATACGCCGCCAACTGCTATGGCATATGATATCTCAAATTCATTGCCATGCATATTTGCACCAGCCCCTCTGATTATGTAAGCAAATTCATTCGGAATGATCAGGTCCTTTCGGTTATCCATGCACATCCCTATGAGAAGTTCAGCATGAATGGATGTAGGCGGCAGCTTCTCCCTTAGATTATGATACAAAAATAATCGCTCAATAGGCGTATTTCTATACTTTGGCAAAATCTGATCTGGCTTTTGCACAGGAATAAGTTTTACCATTTAGTTTACCTCTCTCTCAAAAAAATAGGTTGCTTTTGTTGGCAAGCTTTGTCGTCAATTTACATAAAACCTTTTTATTAAGTAGGCAGCACAACGGTCTACGGTGACCGGCGTTTTTTTCGTGTCCGATCCACCAAATCGTTGGGAACGGTCGCCAGTAGTTTAAAAAAAATCTCTGTTTCATGCACAACCTGTTCTTGCACTTGCTTGCTCTGCCATTGAGGGGTTTCCGATTTTCTCATACTTGCCACAGAGTACTTCATTGGCCTCAAAACCGGTTTTCTTCCGTTATGAAAGAGCTCCCATAGGGATGTGTACAACCGATTCAAGAAAATCAGCATTTTCTGCATCTCTCTGATATTCGTCTTTGCATAAAGAGCCTGAACGTCTTCCGCCTTCGACAGTTGTTTGTGGGCATAAATTTTATGTCTGATATCCCGGTATCCTGTTTCATATACCTTACGGTACTTTCTTACATAACCTCGTAACCTACGGAAGTCATCAGGAGTGGGCACATAGGCAGTCCGCATGTAGTCGTCAATCCACTCATCGGCATTCGTACTGCCCGCTCTTTTCCGACGTTCTAATGCCTCTGTTGAGAATATCTCAAGAGACTCATGCGCAACCTTCAGCAGCCGATCGACATTGTGATTAGATTGCTGATCGAATACCCGCCCAAGAGTTATAAAAAATGACGTCTTGAGCGCTCCAATAATTGTTCGCCAAAAAAGAGGCGCCTCATTAACCAGATCAAGCGCCCTCTTGTTATCAGCCAACGAAGCATTGACCGCAAGGAAAGAATAAAAGAATTTAATCGCCGCCTCAACCTCTGTGCAGTAAATCTCAAGTTCACTTGTAAATTTATCTTCGTTTGTTTTCATGTTTTGTTGCCCAACGCCGTTATCGAAAAACAGGGACAGCGACCGTTTAATGCTCTGATGAATAAGGTTCTTACTGCTTTTTAAAAGGATTCTTTATAACGACACCTTTAAACCTCCTTTGTTGCACGTAATCATGTGTATCAAGAATTTACGTGAGATGTCAAATGGGAGAATGGGGGAAAATGGTGCGGAAGAAAGGCCCTGCTCGAATACCGCAAACTGGATACGCTGGCTATGGTGAGGATATTGGAGAAGATGGAAACGGCTGGAGCAGTATAGAAGTCTAATCAGGGACGGGTTCAGCTTCTTTCCAAAAGGCGCGAACTTAATATCCGGGGCAACCACATAGGGTTGCCCCGGCATTTTACCCCGGATAATGCGAGTATCGGTTTGCTTCCTTCTGTCCCCCGCCTGTCTTTTCAACCTTAACAGAGCAGACTTTATATTCCGGTATCTTTGCTTGCGGGTCAAGGGCGTTGATGGTAAGGATATTCGCGGCTGCCTCCTTGTAATGCCATGGAATGAATACTACTCCTGGTGTAGGCCTGTCGCTTACCACTGCCTTTAAGGTTATCTCCCCGCGCCTTGAGCTTACCCTTACCTCTTCACTGTCCCTTATACCCATCTTCTTTGCATCAGCGGCATTGAGCTCCATATAAGGTTCTGGAGACCTCTCGTTTAGAGAACTTACTTTTCTCGTCTGGCTTCCTCCGTGCCAGTGCCACAGGTTCCTTCCTGTCGTAAGTATCAGGGGATATTCGTCATCAGGCCACTCCGTGGAGGGTTGGAATTCGAACGCCATGAACTTGCCTGCCCCCCTTGTAAACTTTTCCTCGTGAAGTACGGGAGTCCCCATTATAAGGGTGCCGCATGAAGTACGATCAATGGAACAGCTGTTGCACGGCCAGTGTACAGCTATTCCCTTGTCCAGATACTCATAGGAGACACACTCATAAATCGGGGTTACCGATGCAAGCTCATCCATTACCTTTGAGGCAGAAGGGTATTCCATCGGATATCCCATCTCCTTTGAAAGAGCGCAGATTATCTTGGTATCCTCCCATGCCTCACCGGGCGGATTGACGGCCTTTTTTACCCTCTGGATCCTCCTCTCCGTGTTGGTAAACGTCCCCTCCTTCTCTGCAAAGGAAGTGGCAGGAAGCACTACATGGGCCAGTTCCGCCGTCTCAGTCAGGAATATATCCTGGACCACCAGGAATTCTAGGGAATCAAACGACTCTTTTGCATGGTTCAGGTCGGGATCGCTCATCATTGGGTTTTCACCCATGATATAAAGCCCTTTAATGCCCCCTTCCTTGCCCATGGAATTTACCATCTCGGTAAGGGTCAGCCCTGGTTTTGCCGGGACCTTTACCCCCCAGACCTTTTCGACCCTTTCTACGTTTTCAGGCACATTCACAGGCTTATATCCTGGGAACTGGTTTGGCAGGCATCCCATATCGCATGCCCCCTGGACATTATTCTGCCCCCTCAGCGGGTTTACCCCTGTCCCTGGTTTGCCTATATTCCCGGTCAACATCGCAAGATTCACAATGGAATGCACTCCGCGTACGCCGTTTATATGTTGAGTGCTGCCCATGGCCCAGTATATTGAAGCCCTTTCAGCCTTACCGTATATCCTGGCAGCCTCTATCAGCTGCTCCTTCGGTATCCCTGATATCTTCTCAACAACCTCAGGGGTATACTTCATTATGACCTCTTTTGCCTCTTCAAACCCCTCGGTCCTATCCTTTATAAAGTCGAGATCGGCAAGCCCTTCCTCCATTATGACCCTTGCCAAGCCGTTAAAGACGGCCACATCTGTCCCAGGCCTCTGCCTGAGGTGCATGGCGGCATATTTTGTAAGCTCTATCTTCCTCGGGTCTATGACAATAAGCTTCTTATTCTTGTGCCTCACGGCCTGCCATATCTGCATCCCGATTATCGGATGTGCTTCAGTGGTGTTTGAGCCGGTGACAAGGAAAACATCCGCCTCATCCAGGTCATGGAGGGAATTGCTCATTGCGCCGCTTCCTATCGCTGTGGCCAAACTGGCCACGGTGGCGCTGTGTCAGAGGCGTGCACAGTGGTCTAAGTTGTTCGTCTCGAAGTTTATCCTTACAAACTTCTGGAACAGGTAATTCTCCTCGTTTGTACACTTTGCCGAAGAGAACCCGCCGAGGGAATCAGGCCCGTATCGCTGCTTTATCTCCTTGAACTTCCTGGCAGTGTATGAAAGGGCCTCTTCCCATGAGGAAGGGGTAAGAACGCCGTTCTTCCTTATCAAGGGCTTGGTAAGCCTTTTATCGCTGTGAACAAACTCGTATCCGTATCTTCCTTTTACGCAGAGGTTCCCCTTGTTTAAGGTACCATCCTCCCTTGACGTGACCCTTACTATCTCGTTCTTCTTTACATGAAGGGTAAGGGAACATCCAACGCCGCAATATCCGCATGTCGTCTCAACCTGCTTTGTCTCCCAAGGCCTGTATTTGAACTTGGAAGGCTTTTCAGTAAGGGCGCCGACAGGGCACTGCTGGATGCATGAGCCGCAGAATATGCAGTCCAGGACCTTGTCCCCGGCGGTCGAGACCTTTGTATTGAAACCCCTGTTTGCAAACTGTATGGCCCCTATTCCCCTTACCTCATCGCAGACCCTTGTACACCTTCCGCACTGGATGCAGCGCTGGTAGTCCCTTCGGATAAAGGGGTTTACCTCCTCAACAGGGACCTTCCTCTTTTCGCCGTTAAATCTGTTCCCCTTGATCTTGTATTCGTGGGTGAGGTCCTGGAGCTTGCACTGCCCTGCGGCGTCGCAAATAGGACATTCCAGGGGATGATCGGAAAGCAGGAGTTCCAGAACTGTCTCCCTCTGCTTTATTACAACAGGGGTATCGGTCTGGACATCCATGTCCTTCGTTACAGGGGTTGTGCAAGACGTGACAGGTTTGGGAAGCCCTTTGACCTCCACCATGCAGATCCTGCATCCGCCGTGGATGGAGAGCTGGGGATGGTGGCAAAGGGTCGGGATGTGGATGCCGTTGGCGCGGGCCACGTCAAGGATAGTGCTTCCTTCCTCTGCCTCAAAATCCTTGCCGTTTATCTTTATATTAAGCTTCCCCATACTCCCTCCGTTTTCCTGTATAGATTACACGGTCAGATATTTTGCGGGAAAGAAAAAGTATCATAATAATATCCATAAAGTCAAGCTGTTATCTCTGGACAGCCTCTAACACCTCTCGCTTGAAACCTTGATGGCGCACAGCGCGGCACACATGGTACAGACATCTGATTCCGTGGGCTTTGCGCTTTCCCTGAGCCTTCTGGCCTTCTCAGGGTCAATGGATGTCTTTATCTGCCCCTCCCAGTCAAGGGCCCTCCGGTATTTTGACATCTGGATGTCGCGCTCCATCGCCCCCTTTATGCCCTTCGCAATATCCCCGGCATGTGCCGCAATCCTGGAGGCTATGACCCCCTCCCTGACGTCTTCAATGTCTGGAAGCCTCAGGTGTTCCGAAGGGGTAACGTAGCAGAGAAAGTCCGCCCCGGCTTTGGCCGCAATGGCCCCGCCTATGGCTGATGTAATATGGTCGTACCCCGGCGCGATGTCTGTAACAAGGGGGCCCAGGACGTAGAAAGGGGCGCCGTGGCAGAGCCTCTTCTGAAGTAAAATATTTGCCTCTATCTGGTCGATAGGCACATGCCCAGGTCCTTCCACCATCACCTGCACACCTTTGTCCCATGCCCTCTGGGTAAGCTCCCCAAGGATTATAAGCTCATGGATCTGGGACCTGTCCGTGGCATCGGCAATGGAGCCGGGCCTCAGGCCGTCTCCCAGTGAAAGGACCAGCTCATACTCCCTGGCAATATCGAGGAGCCTGTCGTACTGTTCATAAAGAGGGTTCTCCTTCCCGTTCTTCGCCATCCAGGCCGCCAACATGGAGCCTCCCCTGGATACTATGTCCATCAGCCTTCCTTCGTTGTTCAGCCTCTCTATGGTAGAACGGGTCACGCCGCAGTGAACGGTGATGAAGTCAACACCGTCTTTTGCATGATCTTCTATGGCCCTGAACAGGTCTTCGGCCGTCATCTCGGTAAAGACCTTGCCCTTCCTGTTAAGCTCGACTACCGCTGAATAAATAGGGACAGTCCCTATTATTACAGCGGATTCTTTTATGATCTCCTTCCTTATGTCGTCTATGTCCCCGCCCGTGGAGAGGTCCATCACAGCGTCGGCCCCCGCCTTTACAGCAACCCTCAGCTTTTCAAGCTCCACAGAAAGGTCTGCGCTGTCGCCCGATGTCCCGATGTTGGCGTTTATCTTTGTCCTTAGTCCCTTCCCTATGGCAAGGGGCGCAATATTGTGCAGCTTGTTCTTGCAGACGACTATATTGCCGCCAGCAATACCCTCCCTAATAAAATCGGCGGTCACCCCTTCAGAGAGTGCCGCCTTTCTCATCTCTTCAGTTATTATCCCCTGACGTGCCTGTTCTATCTGGGTCAAGACTTCTCCTTAATGGAACAAGGTAAAGGTATAGAAAAGCCCTTTCTTTACCTCAACCTCTACCTCTACCTGTTTTATAGGTCTTCAAAATGCGTCAATCTCTTGAACTCCTTAAACCTCTCCTCTATCTCTTTATAATTCAGGTCCTTCATCCCGTTCAGGCTGAAGTCCTCCACATTGAAAGAGGCCATTACGCTCCCGAATATGATCGCCTGCCTGATGCTCCCATCGCTAATATTACCAATGTTGGAGAGATAGCCCATAAAACCCCCTGCGAAGCTGTCCCCGGCCCCGGTGGGATCGAATACCGATTCCAGAGGGTAGGCAGGGGCGGAGAATATCCCTGAATCGGAGAACATAAGGGAACCGTACTCTCCCCTCTTGACTATAAGTGTCTTGGGACCATAGGAAAGGATCTTCTTGGCTGCCAGGACGAGGTTCGGTTCCTTTGCCAGTTCCCTGGCCTCCCCCTCGTTTATAGTCAGGAGATCTACGTATTTTAAGGTCTCTTTAAGCTCATCAGGCTTTCCCTCTATCCAGAAGTTCATTGTGTCGCAGGCCACAAATTTCGGCTTCCTTACCTGCTTCAGCACCTCCAGTTGAAGGACAGGGTCGATATTCGCCAGGAATACGTATTCCGCATCCTTATACTCCTCAGGTATCTGGGGCTTGAATGAGGCAAAGACATTGAGCTGGGTATCCAGGGTGTGGGCCTGGTTAAGGTCGAAGTCGTATCTCCCCTTCCAGCGGAAGGTCTTACCGCTCGACCTCTGAAGCCCCTTGACATCTATCTCCCTGCTCTTGAGGAAATCCACGTGTTCCTCCGGGAAGTCATCCCCTACCACTGCCACAAGCTTCACCTCCGTGAAATAACTGGCTGAAGTGGAAAAATATGTGGCAGAGCCGCCCAAGACCTCTTCAGCCTTCCCAAAAGGCGTCTCAACGGAATCGAAAGCAACCGAACCAACAACTAAAAGACTCATTATAACCTCCAATATGTTAATGGGACACAGATAAACACAGATTGCACAGATTTTTATTTTCTAAAGTTATCTAAAATATTAATAATCCGATCTGTTATATCCTTGTATTTTACATCTGTGTCCATCTGTGTAAATCCGTGTCCAAAATCTTAATTAATGTATTTTCCAATAATCAATTCCAAATCCTTCTTCGTCTTCTCAGGTATCAACTCAGCCTTTGTCATTATTGCGTTCTTCAAGGCCTCCTTGCAATGGCACTCCCTCTTTGCAGGTATATTGGGGACTGCCTCCTTTATTATCTTCTTGGCTGTCTCCACGTTCTTCAAAAGTATCGCAATCACGGCCTCTACAGTAACATCCTCCTCTGTCTCGTGCCAGCAGTCATAGTCAGTGGCCAGGGCGAGGGTTGCGTAGCATATCTCCGCCTCCCTGGCGAGCTTTGCCTCTGTCACGTTGGTCATGCCTATGACATCGACCCCCCATCCCCTGTAGATGTTCGACTCCGCCCTTGTGGAAAACTGCGGCCCTTCCATGCAGAGGTATGTCCCGCCCCTGTGCATCTTTGCGCCAGCCCTCTCTCCGGCATTTACAAGAACATCGGAAAGGGCATGGCATACCGGGTCTGCAAACCCGACATGGGCTACAACCCCGTTCCCGAAGAAGGTGCTCTTCCTGTGCTTTGTGTGGTCGTAAAACTGGCTTGGTACAACGATATGTCCGGGCTCTATATCTTCCCTCATGCTCCCGACTGCAGAAACAGAGATGATCCTCTCAACGCCAAGCCTTTTCATCCCATAGATATTTGCCCTGAAATTAACCTCTGTCGGCAAAAATCTGTGGCCCCTGCCGTGTCTCGGCAGGAAGACCATCTCAATCCCTCCAAGACTCCCGGTTATATAAGCATCAGAAGGCTCTCCGAAAGGGGTATCGATCCTGACCTCCCTTACACCTGTAAGCCCTTCCATCTCATAAAGTCCGCTTCCGCCTATTACTCCGATAACCATTACTTTTTTCCTCCTCCGAATATGTAAGCCTACTCTGTTTAGGTAGCATTTTTGGCCGGTTTGGTCAAGGGAAAACTGGTTAGTGTCATTTAAGAATTGAAACCGGACTCGAAGTTGTTTCCTCCCCTTCAAGGGTTTATACCCTGTGGGTAGAGGATTAAGCCTGCCCTGAACGGAGTCGAAGGGGTGGGGATGGGGTTAGAATGCGCAGATACTCGTCGGCCTCTTACGATCTTGCCTTTTGAAGCGTACCCCTTTTTTCCTTTCGTAGGGTGGGCTGTGCCCACCGATAATCCGACCAATAAAGACTTACGAATTTTTCCGCGTCCCATCGGTCAAAAAAACATCGCCCCATTCGCAGAGGTTTGATGTCAAAACAGTTGCATCACAGTTATTGACAAATCACTTTACAAATAATATATTGCAGGAAAGTTTACAAACATCTTGCACGCATATATGTGAAAAGGAATGCTATTGCGGATATCATGCAAAAAGTAAAGATAGCAGGGATTAGATACTAACTTGTTAACCTTACAAAAGTGGTGATAGCAAGCTTTCTTGTTAACGTTACAAATCGAGCGAAGTCGAGAAAAACTTGTTAAATATATAGTTAGCCCCTGCTCTGAAACTTTAGGAAGAAAAGGAGATCATCCATGAAGAGCGTTCCTAGATTCATCGGAAATACATTTGATTCGATGGACAATTTCAGCAAAATATTCGGAGCACTTCTTGTTATCGTTTCAATGTCAATGACATACCTATATGACGAGATATTAGGGCCGGAAGTCGATTTCGTCTTTTTCACGGAGAAACTTCCAAACCCAATTGAGGCCAGCAGAGAAGAAATTAGGAACACCATCATTCAACCGATCCTTGACGCGGCGTTACGGGCTGGGGCTCCGAAGGCGGAAATGGAAAAGGCAATGAAATTCGCGCGCCCAATTTTTGAAGGAATGGCTAACCCACGTAAAGAGATTGATGCAAACCTAATGAAGGTATGGGTGCTGAATGTAAATCGCTATGAAATTGAAGGCATGAACGTACTGTTTCAGGGATGCCGCGAATATGTTTCTTACGAAACCGTGCCAATAACAGTTGGAAATGTCAGTGTCGGCAACCCGGCAATATCGAGTGGTGGCGCAACGTATAACTATGGGCGTATCGGCAAGGGAAAGTCCGTGTCCCTTACATTTGGCTTTAAAGACATTGGTAAATGTGGCGTTTCAGTTGAAGCCAAGCGAAACGACGGCGCGTTGGCCCGTGGAAAATCAGTTACGGCAGAAGAGTGGAATCGCTTCTACAGCGCGGGTTCACAGAACAAAGACGCATTCTATCGCTACATAGCAATCTTTTTTACACTTTGTCTGGCAATTGTGATTGTGTACATAAGCCGCGTAAGGTTTGAACTCCAGCGTCGAATCGAGAAATTGGAGATCGCCACTAGGACAGAAGAGACGCTATCAGATCAATCTGGTGCTGGCATGGGCTAACCTGCCGTTCGAGTGGGACGGCGCAAAAGCGCGCCGCCCCTCAACTTTACGTTAGCATGAAGACTAAGAGAGAATCAGAGCACTTAATTGAAGAAAAGGGGACGCAGCCCTTTTCCTGCATTATTTCAAACAGGAAAACAGTAGTGGGGGAACCCCACTTTGACAAAGTCATATAGAGTATGCAAAATATTAAATAGGAGGTAAAGCCATGCAGGCCTTTGTTTACCATTCTGTAGTCCGTGAAAACGGGGTGATAGAGATTCCTCATGTCCCTTTAAGAAAAGGGCAAAAGATTGAGGTTATAATTCTACCGGAAGACGGGGAAGGAGCCGAACTGATGGCGGCATCTGAGAGCAGCTTAAGGTTTTGGGACAATCCGGTAGACGATGAGGTATGGAATGACGTATAACCAGGGAGATATCATACTGATCCCTATACCATTTACCGACCTTTCAAGTTCCAAGAAGAGGCCAGTTATAGTTATCTCGAACGATCAATACAACTCTCTATTCGAGGACATTATAGTTGTTGCCGTCACTTCAAATCTCGCATCCGTCAGGTTTTCAATCCCCATCACTAACAGTGATCTTGACGAAGGAGATTTAAAGGTTTCAAGTCTCGTTCGTCCTGATAAGATATACACACTCCACAAAGGAATTGCCGTCAGGAAGTTTGGCAGGGTTTCCGGTAAAATGGTCGGTGAGATAAAATCCGCCATCACTAAAATAATAAACTGATCCGCCTTTCTCCGCCCTTCTTTGAACCACCACTGATTCGCCAATTCGGGGGACACCTTACCTAATTGTGCTTATCCCTAAAAATAGACATTGAAAATGCCGATACCCAGAACCTCCCCTCCCCTGGCGGGAGGGGATTGAGGGGAGGGGGAACCAATTTGGTGACGTTTCACCCTCACCCCAACCCTCTCCCGTCAAGGGAGAGGGGGAATTTAGGGATGCCAATGTCTATTTTTAGGTTATCACCCTACCTTACATATCCCCTCAATCTTTGCCGGGTTTGCAACAACTGATGCGTTCACGGACACAGAATAGGAACGTCCCATTTACGAAGCATAAGAACATTATTCCTTAAACCCGTTTACGCCATACAAATAACCATACTTTTATATTGCCCTTTTCACTTTATCTGGTAAACTATGTCTGTGAAGAAGACCCACTTTGAATGGGATGATGACAAGGATAAGGAGAACCAGGCAAAACACGAAGTCTCTTTTTCACTGGCCCAGCAAGCCTTTCTTGATCCTCACCGTATCATATTAAAACGGCAATTAAACATCTAAATAATATCTCCTCCCCCTTGACGGGGGAGGATTAAGGTGGGGGTGAAAGATCGTGAGTTTACAACGGTCTCCCCCTCCCCTTAATCCCCTCCCGCCAGGGGAGGGGAGTTTATATATTTAGTTGCCGGAGTAATAGTAGAGGATATCAACCACAGCGAAGAGGAAGACCGATTTTACTGTATCGGTCGCGTAGAAGAAGGCATTATGACCGTGAGGTTCACGTATAGGGGTAATGTTATCCGCATTTATGGCGCGGGTTATTGGAGAAAAGGGAGGAAGGTATATGAAGAGCAAAACAAAATACACTGACGAGCCGATGGGTAAATTGAGAGTCATTAAAGATTTTCTTCCTCCGCCGGACCAATTGGTATTAAAAGAGGAAAACGTTAAGGTAACTATCTCCCTAAAAAAGTCGAGCATTGACTTCTTCAAGGAAGAGGCAAAGAAGCATCATACTTCGTATCAGAAGATGATTAGGCAAGTTGTTGACTGGTACAGTGCACATTATCAAAAGAACGCCTGACTGCCGGTTTACGCCCATGCCCTGCGATGACTTCGATTATTGTGATTGCAAGGCAGGAAAGGGAGATCGCGAAGGCTTGAAAGTGGGAAAGAGTCCGGTTTCTATTTTTTGCTAACAGAGAAAACTGGTTATCGAACCAGATAGAAGATATAACCCAGATATATCGCAATATATAAAACCCCTTCTTTCATTGTGAGCCTTCTTCTGTAAAGTCCGAAGTAGAATAGGATCGTTATCACAGAGAGAAAGATGAGGTCTATATATATCTCGCTGAAATTAATTGTCAGAGGGTTTAGGACAGAGGCAAAACCGAGGATCCAGAGGATGTTGAATGTATTCGAGCCGACGATATTTCCCACAGACATGCCAAAATCGCCCCTCTTGGCCGCAATAATAGAAACGACCGTTTCAGGGAGGGATGTCCCGGCAGCCACAATGGTTGCCCCTATGACCCATTCCGAGACCCCGGCAGAGCGGGCAAGATCAACTGCGGAGGTTACGGTAAAGTTCCCGCTGACCAATACCCCTGCCAGGAGCACTGCAACAAGGGCCGCTTCTCTAACCCTCGATATGGTCCCGTCGGGATCAATTCCGTTATTAGCCCTGTCGTGCTTAAGTATTCGGTAGGTATAAAATATAATAAAGGCAGCCATCGCAACCCCTGCAATCCTTTCTATCTTCCCGGTATATGCAAGGACGATCAAAAAGGCTGTGGCAACAAGCATCACTATCCCGTCCCTCTTTGCGATTATGCTCTCCTTGATAATGAAGGAGCTTATGATGCTTGCTATCCCAAGGATTACTGCAATGTTATAGATATTTGATCCGATTATATTGGCGACAGCAATGTCGCTGTGCTGCTTTGCTGCTGCAATGGACGATACGGCAAATTCGGGAAGGGATGTCCCGTAGGCAAGGACGGTAAGACCTATGACAGCCGATGATATGCCGAAGGCCCTGGCGAGCCTTGCGGAGGAATCAATCAGCCTTTCGCCGAAAACCACCAGTAACGAGAGGCTTGCAATAAGCTTTATCAGGCTAACAACAACATCCATATATCCTCAACCCTCAATTCTCTCGCCATGGCTGTAAATGGAGAGGCTCCCGCCTCTTGCGAATCCTGCGATTGTAATGCCTATCTCCCCGGCAATAGATACGGCAAGGGCAGTAGGGACTGAGCGGGAAAGGATTATCGGGATACCCATTTTGCCTGTCTTTATAAGTATCTCTGAGGATACCCTGCCTGTAGTGATCAGTATCTTGTCGGAAAGGTCTATCCCGTTAAGTAAAGAGTAGCCGTGTATCTTATCAACGGCGTTGTGCCTTCCAATATCTTCCCTGAAGATGATGATTCCGTTCAAATCAGCCAGAGCCACATTATGGGCGCCGTGGGTCTCCCTGTAAAGACCCGATAGTTCATGGAGATTTTTCATTAAACCAAGGAGGTATGCGGGGGTCACCTTGATCTCCGATAATACCTTCCTGCATTTAAAGGCATCCATCACGTTATAAAATGTGCTTCCCTTACCGCACCCGGATGTTATGGTCCTTTTCTCAAATAACCCCGCTACAAGAGGGTTTTCCGAGACGGTCTCGACCTCTGCCGTTCCTTTTCCCTCATCCACCTTAATGGTTTTAATATCGGAGGACCTTTCTATAAACCCCTCGGATGCGAGGAAACCAACGGCCAGTTCCTTCATCTGGTCCCCAAGGCATAGGAGGGTCACGACCTCCTTGCCGTTAAGGTAAACGGTCAGCGGCGTTTCTATTATCAGGGAGACCTCGACCTCTTCGCTGGAGTCTTCTCTGTATCTCTTTACCCTGACATTCTCGATCACTTTCATATCTTCTATTTATACTACAATCATTCCGGACCATCAACAAGCTTTATGGCAATATGCCGTCTTCGGTTGACATTTGCAGTTTTTGAATTAAACTGGTCATAAATACAGGACACTCTTTTTATGCCCCAGAAAAACCAAGACATAAACTTTTTCTTTAATCCCAAAACCATTGCCGTCATCGGGGCGTCACCAAACCAGGGGAAGCCTTCCTATGTTATATTGGAAAGCCTCAAAAAGATAGGTTTCCCTGGGAATATCTACCCTGTAAATCCGAAATATCCTTCCATCAACGGTCTCAGATGTTACGGTTCCATTGCAGAAATAGAAGGGAACATTGACCTTGCTGTGATTGCAATCCCTGCTCCATTGGTTTTGGATTCCCTTAGAGATATGGGTAATAAGGTTAAGGGGGTTATCATTGTTAGCGCAGGCTTTAAAGAAGTGGGGGAAGAAGGGAAAAGGCTGGAGGAAGGGATAAAGGAACTGGCACAAAGAGAGGGAATAAGGATTATAGGTCCCAACTGCCTCGGCATTTACGACACCATATCCAGGGTAGATACCTTCTTCATCCCAGCAGACAGGATCGGAAGGCCCGGCAGGGGCGGAATCTCCATCCTTTCCCAGAGCGGTTCCTTTGCGGCAACGATCATGGATGAGATGGCGGCGGAAGGGATCGGGGTCGCAAGGGTGGTAAGTTTCGGGAACAGGGTCGATGTCGGGGAGTCGGATTGCCTTGATTTCCTTGCGGATGATGAGGAGACAAAAGTTATTGCCTTATACCTGGAGTCTGTAGATGACGGGCGCAGGTTTGTCGAGGCCGCTTCCCGCTGCGTCAAGAAAAAGCCTGTCGTGGCAGTGAAAGTCGGGAAGAGGGAGGCGGGGGTTTATGCCGCCAGGTCCCACACAGGCGCCATGACTGGGAGATATGAGATTTACAGGGCCGCATTCAGGAAGGCGGGCATTATCGAGGTAGAAGGGTATGAAGGATTGAAGGACGCATGCAGGGCATTCAATATCTATCGTCCGGCCAGGGGGAAGAGGGTCCTGATCGTAACCGATGGCGGAGGTATTGGCGTGAGCCTGGCAGATGCCTGCGAGGATTTCGGGCTTGAGGTAGCTGGTCTTAAAGAAGAGACAAAAAAGCGCCTCTCTTCAAAACTCCCATCCTTTTGCGCCTTCGGGAACCCAATAGACCTCACGGGGAGCGTCACTGACGAATGGTATGTCACAGCCCTTACAGAAGGTCTTAAAGACGGGTTCGACATAGCTATAGTAACGGTCCTATGGGGCCCCCCGCAACTTACTGACGGGCTTATTGACAGGCTGGCTGGTGTTATTAAAGGACAGGATAAACCTGTAATCATATGCACGCCGGGCGGAGGATTTACAAAAAGGATGAACAGGGCCTTTGAGGAAAAGGGAATCCCCGTCTTCGCCACGCCGGAGAGTGCGGCAAGGGCGGCGGGAATATTAGCAAAAGCACGTCGCAAAGCATAGACACAGATAAACACTGATTTTCTATGATTAACACTGATGAATTTAATATTATATATCATTAAGGATATGGAATGAATACCAAAGACAGCAAACCGGGGGTGAAACTTTCTCCCGATACCGCCGACCTCCTGAGACTCGCTGAGGCGAAGATGCCTTTCGGCAGATATGCAGGGACCCGCCTTGTCGACCTGCCTGAACGCTATGTCGTCTGGTTTTCACAGCAGGGGTTTCCCAAAGGGGAGCTTGGAAGGATGCTTCAGGCCGTATATGAGATCAAGGTGAACGGCCTTGAATATCTCTTTGATCCGATTAACAAGGACACCGCCAAGTAATAGCAGGGTAAACAGGGCTCATTGACAATGGAGAGGACAATAAAACCATGGCGATCAAGGCAACAATATGTAAGGCCAATATTCAGATAGCAGATATGGATCGGGGGTATTACGAGGACCTAAGTCTGACGATTGCCCAGCACCCATCTGAAACGGATGAGCGGATGATGGTCCGCCTCCTTGCCTTTGCCCTGCATGCCGCAGAAGGGCTGAGGTTCACCGAAGGGATATCTGCCGAAGAGGATGAACCGGATATCTGGTTGAAGAATCTGACGGGTGAGATTGAGATATGGATAGATGTCGGCCTTCCAGATGAGAAGAGGATCAAAAAGGCATGCAACCGGGCAAGGCAGGTCTACATTTATCCCTACGGCGGACGGGTGGTTCCCGCATGGTGGCAGCCGATGGCTGAAAAGCTGTCCAAACACAAAAACCTGAAGGTTATTGCCCTGCCCCAGGCGGCCACAAAGTCATTGGCGGAGCTGGCCCAGAGAACGATGACCATCCAGTGCACTGTCAATGATGGACAGATATGGATAGGTGACGATAAAAAAAATGTTCTTGTTGAACCTGAGACGTTGTATGGATAGGGGAGAAGATGCAGGGAGAGAAGAGGGCAGATATTAAACCAGGTTTCTCTGTGCGGGTGGTTACGAAGGAAGACCAGCGCACTGGGAGGCTGACGGAAGGGGTCGTCAGGGACATCCTCACAAAGTCGCCTACCCATCCCCACGGCATCAAGGTGCGTCTTGAAAGCGGGATCGTGGGACGGGTGAAGGAGATACTAACCCAACCCGGTAAGGGACTATAAGGCGATATCCAGTAACGACTCTATCATCTCCTTTATCTTCGGGCCGCACCTCTCACCTTTGCAGTCTCCGCTTCCTGTACCCAACTTCCTGTTGACAGCTTCCACCGTGTGATACCCGCCATGTATGGCGTTGAGGATCGTCCCCTTCTTGATGTTTTTGCAGAGACATATCGTCTTCAGGTTCTCTATTACCGGGTCTTCCATTTCACCTCTGTTCTATCCTTTGAGCTAAGATATCTGCGAAGGATTATAACCTAATGGATGCATATGAGAAAGTGGAAACTCTCCGACTCATTATCCTTCCTTGACTTTCCAGCCGGAGTTGCTTTAAACTTCCTGAGTCTTATCAGATGCCAAAAGGAGACCATGTCATGTCCATAAAAGACGATGTAATCAAAATAGCAAAGGCAGCAAGAGAGGCTTCGAGGAGGCTGGCGGGGCTTTCTTCGGAGGTGAAGAACAAGGCCCTGTTGAAGATGGCCGACGGGCTTGAAAAAGAGGCTGTGTTCTTAAAGAAGGAGAATGAGAAAGACCTGACATACGGCAGGGATAAGGGACTTTCTTCAGCCATGATGGACAGGCTTACCCTTTCTGACAAGGTGATAAAGGGAATGGCAGACGGCCTTCGTGAAGTGGCTGCATTGCCGGACCCTGTCGGAGAGGTCACGAAGATGTGGCTCAGGCCTAACGGCCTTCAGGTGGGGAAGATGAGGATACCCCTTGGAGTAATAGGGTTCATATACGAGGCGAGGCCGAATGTGACGGCTGATGCGGCAGGGCTTTGCATAAAGTCTGGTAACGCCGTGATTCTCAGGGGAGGTTCTGAGGCGTTTCATTCAAGCATGGCGATTTTAAAGGTGATTCATAGCGCCCTCGAAGGGACAGGCGTCCCTGCTGATGCAGTGTCGGTCCTTCCTACTGTCGAGAGAGAGGCGATAAACGAGATGCTGAAGCTGGAGGAGTACATAGACCTCATAATCCCAAGGGGAGGAGAGGGGCTTATCCGGTTTGTTGCCGAAAACTCAAGGATACCTGTGATAAAGCACTACAAAGGTGTCTGCCATGTCTTTGTCGACGAGTCGGCGGATTTCAAGATGGCGGAAGGGATCGTGATAAACGGCAAATGCCAGAGGCCTGGGGTCTGCAATGCTACGGAGACCCTTCTTGTTCATGAGAAAGTAGCGGACAAGTTTCTCCCGAATATGGGTAAGAGGCTTATAGATGCAGGTGTTGAGATAAGGGGGTGCGAGAAGACCCTGAAATACATCCCTGGGGCAAAAGCTGCGGCAGAAGAGGACTGGTCCGCTGAGTATCTGGCCCTGATACTTTCGGTAAAGGTCGTTAAAGATATCGATGATGCCATGTCTCACATCGCAAGATACGGCTCTTTGCACACAGAGTCGATAATCACTTCTGATTACCATAATGCAAGGAGGTTCCTGAAAGAGGTTGATTCATCAGTGGTCCTGGTCAACGCATCAACAAGGTTCAACGACGGAGGGCAGCTTGGCCTTGGGGCGGAGATAGGGATAAGCACCACAAAGATACATTCCTTCGGCCCTATGGGGCTGGAGGACCTTACGACAACGAAGTTTATTGTATTTGGGGAAGGACAGATAAGGGCGTGAAACCTTCCGCCGGGGGATGCCTAAAAAAGACATGCGATGGATGGAGGATGGAATAACGCATGACTCGTCAGGAGATACAACTAATCTTACATGAAGGCGAAGGGTACAAGATCGAGTTTAAGGAAAACTCGAGCGGCCTTGACAGGGAAATAGTGGCCCTTGCCAATGCGTCAGGGGGCAGTTCGTAGGGTGCGTCCCACGCACCATTAACAGCTGCGTAAACATGTTGGTGCGTGGGACGCACCCTACAAGACTTGGATTAAATTTTAGTGGTTTGGAGGAGAAGTAGTCATGAAAGCCTCAGAAACTAAATTACAGCCGATAATTGAAGGTACAAAACAATATGTTGTGCCTCTCTTCCAGCGTTCGTATAGTTGGACTAAAAAAGAGTGGGGGATTTTATGGGATGACATTGTAGAACTATACGAAGAAGATAGTCCTCGTACCCATTTTGTTGGTTCAATAGTCACTATGCCAACGGTTTCCGTACCGGAAGGTGTCGCAAAATATTTGCTTATAGATGGTCAGCAACGGCTTACAACGATTTATATCTTATTGACGTTATTGCGTGAAAAAGCAAAAGAAAACTCAGAGCTTGAACTGGCAGAGGAAATTAATAATACCCTTTTGGTAAATCCATATAAAAAGGATTTTGACTACTATAAGCTCCAGCCTACTCAGCTCGACAGAGAAACCTTTCAAAGGCTTATTCGATCAGAATCTCCGAACAGTAATAACCCCATTCTTGATGCCTATCAATTCTTTGAAAGAAAATTTCGGCAGTGTAATTTGGATATCCGTACCCTTAAGAAGGTTATTTCAAACAATCTTTCTGTTGTAAGTATAGTTCTCGATACGGATGATAATCCTCATCTTGTCTTTGAAAGCCTTAATGCCAAGGGGCGACCACTTACTCAATCCGATTTGATTCGCAATTATTTCTTCATGCGAATCCACATTAATGAACAAGAAAAGATATATGCCCAGTACTGGAAGCCAATGCAAGACGCCCTGGGTGATAACCTGACAGAATTCATCCGGCATTACCTCATGAAAAATGGAGATCCAGTAAAACAGAACGATGTATATTTTTCTCTTAAAGACAAAGTGAGTCAAGGAGATGCTTTAGAATATCTCAAAAAAATATCACGCTTTGCCAACTACTATCAAAGGTTGCTCTATCCCGAATATGAGACAAATGTAAGCATTAGCAAAGCATTGAGTCGTCTTAACAGGATAGAGGTAACGACTGCTTATCCTTTCCTGTTAAACTGTTATGATGAGTATTTGCAAGGTAAGGTTTCAGCAGATGAGTTTTTGGATATTTTAAAAATAATTGAAAATTTCATGATTCGCCGATTTGTTTGCAATATTCCAACTCACGGACTTAATAAAATCTTTCCACCCCTTCATTTGCAAATTCAAAGCAAAAACCCAGGCAAATTTACGGAAGGCATGAAAAGCGTACTTCAAGCCAAAGGTTATCCAAAGAACATCGAGTTTAGGTCCCGCTTGATTGATGCAAAATTGTACGGCGCTGGAGATCGCACAATCAAAACAAAACTGATCCTTGAATCAATTGAAGAGTCTTACTCTCACAAAGAACAAGTGCCTTTTGATGTCCTTTCCATTGAACATGTTATGCCGCAAACATTAACTGAGCATTGGCAAAACCATTTGGGAAATGATTGGGAGTTAACCCATGAGTTGCTATTGCACACCATAGGAAACCTTACCTTAACTGCATACAATCCAGAACTTTCAAATGACAACTTTGAAAATAAGAAAAAACGGCTGAGCGAAAGTCATCTTGAAATAAACAGATACTTTTGTGACAAAACCTCTTGGAGAAGAGAAGATATAGAGAGACGATCTCAGCACCTTTCAGATATTGCTCTTTCAGTTTGGCCTTATTTTGGAGATGAGACCGAAGAAAAGAAAGACCAGGGAGGTGTTACAGGTACAATACCTCATAAACTTTGGATTCTTGGACAAAATTTTACGGTTCAATCATGGCGCGATGTTTTAGAACAGACCATGAATACAATTGCTGACTTAGAGCCAGACAAGTTCGAGCAGATCATTCAACAATTCCCACGATTGGTCGGTCGCGATAAAAAGAAATTTCGGGCCATACGGGAGCTTAAAAACGGGGCTTTTATAGAAGTTAATTTATCGGCTAAATCTATTCAAGGCTTTTGTTTCCAGGTATTAGAAGCAATTGAACTAACATCAGATGATTGGAAGGTTGAGGCATCCTAAATAAAGCTTGTAGGGTGCGTCCCACGCACCATTAACATATGGATATGATATGCCCGAATACCGCAGACCAAAAACTACTGGCGGCACATATTTTTTCACAGTCGTCACCAACTGTCGCCAACCGATCTTAATCAGTGAAGTTATGCGGCATGGCTTGCGGGAGGGCATCATAAGGGCGCAGAGATCGCTTCCCTTTAAAATAGAGGCATGGGTGCTATTGCCGGATCATTTACACTGCATCTGGACATTGCCGGAGGATGACGCAAACTTTTCCGCACGATGGGCTATTATTAAACGTCATGTAAGTAAAGAGGCAAATGAGATTCAATTGGTGCGTGGAACGCACCCTACTGGACTGGCACTCTCGGATTCAAGGCGGAAGAGAAAAGAGACAACAATCTGGCAAAGACGATTCTGGGAGCATTTGATTAGAGACGAGGCTGATTTCAGGCGGCATCTGGATTATATCCATTGGAACCCGGTAAAGCATGGGTATGTTACGCTCGCAGCGGACTGGTCGTTTTCAACATTTCACCGTTTCGCCAAAAACGGAATTTATCAGAAGGACTGGGGCGGGGATGTGGTTGTTGACAAAGGGGATTTCGATTACGGGGAATAATGAGATTCATTTGGTGCGTAGGACGCACCCTACAAGGCGGGAGAAGATGATACGGCCAGGAGGGAGAGTAAGGAGGTAGAAAGGGGAGTAGAAAGGGGAGTAGAAAGAGGAGTAGAAAGTACGGAGAAAATGCGGAGAAAACCAACTTATCGCAAAGCACAGTTGAGAAAATTATTGCAAAGCTTAAATTAGCTGGAATCCTAAAACGTATAGGCCCCGATAAAGGCGGGCATTGGAAGGTACTGGAATTGAAGAGGATGGAATGAATAAATGAAGATAGGCATATTCGGCGGCACATTGAACCCAATACACTTCGGGCACCTTCGCGCAGCAGAGGAGGTGAGGGAGGCATTTGGCCTTGACAAGGTCCTTTTTGTCCCATCCGCATTCCCTCCCCACAAGAGGAAGGAGGATCTGGAGTCTCCTTTTCACAGGATAGAGATGACAAGGATCGCCATAGATGGGAACCCGTATTTTGACTATTCCGACATGGAGGTAAGAAGGGGAGGGTTTTCTTATTCTGTAGATACGGTCGAGGAGGTGAGGAAAGGGCTGCCTGATGCCGAGATACACTTCATCCTTGGGGTTGATGCATTTTTTGAGATAGAGAGCTGGAAGGATTACAGGAGGTTCCTGTCTCTCTGCAACTTTATTATAGTGACAAGGCCGGGATACGAAAAGAGGTCCCTGGGTGAATCACTTCCTCTTGAAGTGAGGGGTGACTTCTGCTATGATTCGGCAAAAGGTTGTTACGGTCATACATCAGGCCACTGCCTGAATTTTTCAGAGGTGACGCTTCTCGATATATCATCCACTGAGATCAGAAAGAGATTGAAGACGGGTAAATCCGTAAAATATCTCCTTCCCCAGAAGGTGGAAGAGTATATTAAAAAAAATAACTTGTATAAGACTTAGGAGATCGATTGGACACAAAGAAGAAATACAGGATCTGCGCTGAGGCGGCAGAGGATAAGATGGCGGAAAACCTCGTTATCCTTGATGTTACGGATGTCACCAACTTCACTAACTACTTTATCATAGCCAGCGGGACGTCTGACAGGCAGGTCCAGGCCATAGCGGACAGCATCCAGGATAAGATGAAGGAGCACAAGATCCTCCCCATCGGGGTAGAGGGTTACAACGAGGGTAAGTGGATACTGATGGATTATGACGATATAATAATCCATATATTTTACGCACCTATCAGGGAGCTATACGACCTGGAGAAGCTCTGGCATGATGCCAAAAAAGTGAGGCGAAGGAAGGTAGCCCCTAAAAAACTCCCCTCCCCAGGCGGGAGGGGATGAAGGGGAGGGGGATATGATGGGTTCTTCACCCTCACCCCAACCCTCTCCCGTTAAGGGAGAGGGGGAGTCATTTTTATGAAGATAAAGTTGATATTTGTTGGCAAGCTCCAGGACCGTTATCTTAAGGAAGGGATAGAGACTTACAGGGACAGGATATCCCGGTATGGTTCCATTGAACTTATAGAGGTCGAGGACGAGGCGGTAACAGCCAAGGCTGAGCACGCCAAGGTAAAAGGGAAAGAGGCGGAACGGGTACTTAAAAGGGTCTCTCCAGATTCATTTCTGGTGGCCTTGGATGAACGGGGGAAAGGGCTTTCCTCCGAGGGCCTGGCAGGGTTAATAAAAAAGGAGATGGACACCGGCACAAAGGACATCTCTTTTGTCGTCGGGGGGAGCCTCGGTTTGGGTGACAAGATAAGAGAGAGGGCTGACTTGATACTGTCTCTCTCACCAATGACCTTCACCCATCAGATGGTAAGGGTAATCCTTCTGGAGCAGATATACAGGGCATTTACCATAATAAAAGGGGAACCGTACCATAAATAACGTAAGGTGTTAAAGGAGATAAAAATGGATACAAAGGAAATCGAGAGATTCAGACAGACCCTCCATAAAAGGAGGGAGGAGATATTGAATGCCTCTAATCACAATTTAGAAGCTGCCCGTGAGCTTGGCACAGATGGCGTTTCAGACATTGCAGATGAGGGTTCCGTATCTTACAACAGGATGGTCCTGGTCTCCCTGAGTGAGGCGGAGAAAAAGCGGATCGTTGAGATAGACGACGCCCTGGCCAGGATAAAGAACGGGACATACGGCATCTGCCAAAGCTGCGGCGAGGCTATAGGCGACAAAAGGCTCGACGTAAAGCCTGAGGCTCAAAACTGCATAAAATGCCAGAACGGCGCGGAAGGAAAGAGATAACATGTTACTCAGATTCCTCTTCCTGATCTTCATCTTCTTTGTCCTTGCCTTCGGATACCTGACATATTATAACACGGCCCAGGTCACATTTTACCTTTCCAAGGATACAGTCTACCAGCTGTCGATAGTCCAGCTTGTATTCATATCGTTCTTCCTTGGGGGATCCCTGGTATTCTTAAGTTATATAGCATACGACATCCAGCGGGCCCTTGAAAGATGGAGGATAAGAAGGAGGGAGAAGAAGAGGGGTGTCGTGCAGGAGTTGTACCAGCAGGGGATTGAAGCCTTAAGAAAAGGGGACAAGGATAAGGCCAAGGATTTTTTAAGCCGGTACATAGAAAAGGACCCCACGAATATTGACGCATATATCCAGTTGTCAGGGGTCTACTTCAAGGAAGAAAATTATGGCGATGCTATAAAGGTGTTGAGCAAGGCGAGATTGCTGGAACCGAACCACACTGGGCTCCTTACCCACCTGGCTGCGGATTATAAAAAGGCGCAGAGGATGGACGACGCAATAAGCACCCTCGAAAATATCATAGATATAACTCCATCAAATCTTGAGGCGCTGCGGGAACTCCGGGATATTTACAGGGGAGTCAAGAGGTGGGAAGATGCCTGCGAGACCCAAAAGGAGATAATCAGGTATACGACAAGGGATAGGAAGAAGAACGAGCAGGAGGTAAAGATACTCCTCGGCTTCAAATATGAATACGGCAACCAGCTCCTTGAAGACGGAGAGGTCGAGAAGGCCGAGAAGGTCTTTAAGGAGATGATCAAGCAGGACAAGGGATTTATTCCTTCCTATATAGGGCTTGGAGACGCCTATTATAAAGAAGGAAAGCTGGAGGAGGCTGCCAGTACATGGGAGAAGGCCTTTGCCGCATCAGGGGACATAGTATTCCTCCACAGGCTTGAAGACATGTTGATACGGGAAGAGCAGCCCGACAGGATACTGGAAGGGTACCGCAATATCCTGGCAGAGAGGCCTGACGACCTGACGGTAAGGTTCTTCTACGGGAAGCTCTGCCTCAGGCTTGAGATGGTGGAAGAGGCCCTGGAACAGCTTTCGAGGGTAGATGCTTCAGGGGCCGACTTCCCTGAGCTTCACCTCCTTCTGGCAGAGGGATACAGAAGGAGGGAGCGGTATGAAGAATCCGTGGATGAGTTCCAGAAGGCCCATTCTTACAAGAAAAAGATGATCATACCTTTCGTTTGTTCCAATTGCGGGAAGGAGTTCACAAAATGGTCGGGGTGCTGCCCGGGCTGCGGGAGGTGCAACACCTTTTCCCTGCCGTTCCAGCAGGCAATAAGGGAATTGGAAAAAGGGAAGGACCTTGTCCTCGGAATGGGTAGGGCATGAAAGGCCCGCTCTGCCTTATCATCATGGACGGGTGGGGTATAAACCCAAGAAAAGACGGGAATGCCATAGCTGTTGCAAATACGCCTGTTATAGACAACCTCTCAAAGATATATCCAACTACAATTCTAAATGCATCAGGACTTTCAGTGGGCCTTCCGAGGGGACAGATGGGCAACTCCGAAGTCGGTCACCTGAACATAGGGGCGGGAAGGGTCGTCTATCAGGATTTCACGAGGATAAGCAAGGCGATAGAGGACGGGGACTTCTTTAAAAACCAGATCCTCCTGGATGCCATTTCGGCAGTAAAGACCAATCGTTCATCCCTTCATGTAATGGGTCTCCTCTCAGACGGCGGCGTACACAGCCACATAGAGCACCTCTTTGCGCTGATAGATATGGCAAAGGAGAACGGTGTAGAAAGACTTTTCATCCATGCCATTCTGGACGGGAGGGACACCCCGCCACGGAGCGCCCTGAATTACATAAAGGCAACTGAAGATTGCATCAGGAAGGTTGGTCTGGGAGAGATAGCGACCGTAATAGGTCGTTTTTACGCCATGGACAGGGACAAGAGGTGGGACAGGGTCAAAGAGGCCTATGACGCTATTGTCCTTGGCGAAGGTCTGGAGGCCGATTCCGCTTCCCGGGCAGTTGAAAGCTCCTATGCAAGGGAAGAAGGTGATGAGTTCGTAAAGCCTACTGTCATAAAGAGAAATGGATCTCCTGTCGGCGTTTTAAGTGATAAAGATGCGGTCATATTCTTCAACTTCAGGACAGACAGGACAAGGGAGATAACAAGGGCTCTTAACCATGACGCATTTAACGGGTTCGAGAGGAAGAAGGTCCCTTCATTGTCCAGTTTCGTATGCATGACCGAATATGACGAGACCTTTGGACTCCCTGTGGCATTCCCGTCAGCGAAGCTCACAAATATCTTCGGAGAGGTGATAAGCAGGGCCGGCCTGAGGCAGCTGCGGATAGCGGAGACCGAAAAGTACGCCCATGTCACATTCTTCTTTAACGGGGGGGTTGAAGAGCCTTATCCTCTGGAAGACAGGAGGCTTATACCGTCACCCAAGGAAGTGCCTACTTACGACTTCAAGCCTGAGATGAGCGCCCTTGAGGTCACAAAAGAACTTGTATCCGACATCGAGAAAGGGCGGCATGACGTCATAATCCTCAACTACGCCAATGCCGATATGGTTGGGCATACGGGGTTTATTGATGCGGCTAAAAAGGCCGTTGAGACTGTTGATGCCTGTGTTGGCTTGGTAGTTGACGCAGTTAAGACAAAAGGTGGAACGGTGATTATAACCTCTGACCACGGGAACGCCGAACAGATGGCAGATTACGAGACCCACGCGCCCCACACCGCCCACACATCAAACCCTGTTCCATTCATCCTTGTAGACGACGAGAGAAAGGGGGTTAAGCTCAGGGAAGGAATTCTGGCAGATATTGCCCCTACCATGCTTGAGATGCTGGGGCTCCCTGTTCCTAAGGAGATGGAGGGGAAGAGCCTGATAGTATAATTATTTCCCAGACAGATTAGAGTTGAAAAAAATGCCTTCGGAGCAGCAACCATATGCCGTCTCTCCTCTCCTCATTCTCAGACCTGATCTTCCCCCATCGATGCCCTTTCTGTGACTCCATCTGTAAGGAGCCGGTATGTCTGGGCTGTACAGATGCTGTCAGGTTCATATCTCCCCCATTATGTGATATCTGCGGCATACCCTTTAAATCGGATGCAGTCAAGAGCCATACCTGCGGAGAATGCATGAAAAAGAAGAGGCATTTTTCCTGGGCCAGAGGGGTCTTGATCTATAACGATGCCTCGGCAAAGGCTATCCACAGGTTCAAATACAATAAGGACACGACCTTTTCCAAGGCCCTTGGTTCAATAATTTCAAGGTACCCTGCTTTAGAGGGTTTTGATGTCATAATCCCGGTCCCCCTACATATAGACAGGCTCAGGGAAAGAGGTTTTAACCAGTCCCTCCTGCTCGCCAGGGCCGTTGGAAAGAGGCACATGATACCTGTTGACCCCTTTGCCTTAAAGAGAACCAGGTGGACAGAGCCCCAGGTGAACCTTTCAGGAAAGGAGAGGAAGATAAATGTAAAGGGGGCCTTTGAGGTTCAGGGGAATGTGAGAGGGAGGTCAGTTCTTCTCATAGACGATGTCTATACAACAGGCGCTACTGTAGGAGAATGCTCGAAGGTCTTGAGAAAAGGGGGTGCAAAAGAGGTCTGCGTCCTTACGCTGGCAAGGACGGCTGAGTTATAAACCTACTTTCTCCGGTGCTGCCTCCATCATCACCATCTCCCATTCATCCATTTCCCTGTCATGCCTTATGATGTAAAGATTTGAATCATCTGCGATAAGCTTATAGTAGGTATGGTCTACCCCGTACCATTGGTCTACTATCTCCCTTACCTGGAATCTCCTGTTCACGAGAGTAAATGATACAGGTCTCTCATCCGCCTTATAGCCTGAGTACGTCTCTACCTTCAAGGAGATCTTCACCATACATCAAGATTACCACAAGGATTGTCTCTCCGCTGTTTGACTATTCCCGGGAAAGTGATAATCTTATTAAATGGCGACTGCTGTATCGCGGCAGACGATTGCAGAGACGAGAACAGGCATATATGGAAAATCTATTTTCTGACAAAGGGTGGTTATTTATTGGAGCGTCTCTTCTTGTAGGGATTGCCTTGGGCTTTTTTTACGGGTACAAAAAAGGTTCAAGAGGCAGGTCGAGGGGTGGGGATCAGGAGGAAAGGATAAAGGAGCTTGAGGGCCGGGTCGACAACCTGACTGCTGCAAACAGTAAATATATCTCCTTTGTAATGAAATTGGCCGATGCAGCAAAGATCCTCAGCTCAAGCCGCTCTTTTGAAGAGGTTGCATCATCCGTAATCCGTCTCGTAGAAGATGTCCTCCCATCGGAGTGTATCGGTTTGTATATATACAACAGGGGAACTGAGACCCTTAAGCTGGTTTCCGGTTTCGGCGTGGGAACAAATGCCTCAAGAAAGATATACCTTATGGGGGAAGGGATGGTTGGAGCTGCGGCTAAGAACAAGGTCCTTCTCTCCAAAGAAACCTATCATAGCTCCGGCAGCACAAGTGGAAAGAACGGTTCGGATTGCCCCCCGGAGATCGCGGCGCCGATACTCTTTAAGGATGAACTCCTCGGGGTAATAAGCCTCGGCGGCATAAAGGAGCCCCATGGGGACGAAAAGAGGCTCCTGGCAATGGTAGCAGGCATTGCTGGGGTGTCATTGAAGAACGCCGTTTTTATCGATGACGCCAGACAGGAGGCCGCAACAGACCCGCTTACAAAGCTCTATAACAGGAGGTTTTTCTTTCAGAGGGCGGCAGAAGAGATGGTCAGGGCCGGAGGGTACTCGTCTCCGCTTTCGATCTTCATGTTCGATATAGACCATTTCAAGCATTACAATGATACCAACGGGCATGACGAAGGAGACAGGCTCCTGACATCCATGTCCAGGCTGGTGTCTGATATTACAAGAAAGACTTCCATCCTGGCAAGATATGGCGGGGAGGAGTTCGTGGTGTTGCTCCCGAACATTGACAAGGAAGCAGCCTTTATTTATGCCGAAAGGGTTAGGAGGCTGATAGAAGGGAACCCATTCCCCCACAGGGAGAAGCAGCCTCTTGGGATTGTCTCGATCAGCGGGGGGATATCGGAGTTCCCTTCAGACGGAAATACGCTGGAAGAGCTGATAAAATTGGCAGACGCAGCCCTTTACAGGTCTAATTCCATTTCTAATTCATAAGTGAATTAATAATCCACGGCCAAGCAACAATAGACTTCACACGTTTGCTATCCAACTCCATTTCCCGTAACGATGACGATAAATTGTTTTCAAGAGCATCAATGCTGTCAAAAACTC
>JAUSKU010000054.1 GCA_030646755.1 Deltaproteobacteria bacterium | reverse complement strand
TCAAGGTTTGTTGTATCATCTTTCTACCCCCTCTTTGTGATATTGTGGTTTCACCTAACTGGTGAGGAGTATACCTCACTGAAACCCTTTATCCAAGAGGGGTTTTTGCGCTTTTGAGAGGGGAATGTCTATTTTAAGGGGTAAAGAGGGTGTACGACAAAAAAGTTGGTAGTCTCCATTTTGAAGCTATTATATCCCCCCTCCCCTCAATCCCCTCCCGCAAGGGGAGGGGAGGTTCAGATCGAATGTACCAACAAATTTGTCGTAGACCCAGGTAAAGATAAAAACAAGGGGTTTGCTCTACCTCTACCTGTCTTTAAGCAACTTCGGCCCCGGCTTTCCAATAAAGTAGCCCTGGGCATAATCAACACCGTATTCTTTAAGCAGGTTAAGGGTCTTTTCACTCTCCACAAACTCGGCAACGGTCTTGATCCCCATGCCTCTTGCCACATCTACAATTGCCTTTACAAAAAGCTGATCATTTGGACTCTCGGGCAGTTTTTTTACAAAGGCCCCGTCTATCTTAATATAATCAACCTGCATCTCCCTCAGATAGACTAAAGATGTAAAGCCGACCCCGAAATCGTCCAACGAAAACCGGCATCCCATGGATTTTAATTCAGTGATAAACTTGACCGCCCTGTCCAAGTCATAGACCGCTGCGGTCTCAGTTATCTCAAAAATGAGGTGGCTTGGGTCCGCCCCGGTCTCTTTTATCTTGGATTGCAGGAAAAGCAGGATATCCTCATCACCCAGGTCCTTCCCGGAAAGGTTCATTCCAAAAGATACGTACTTCTTCTGCCTCCCCATCTCTGCCTGGACCCTCATCGTCTTCTCGGTGATGATCCGATCTATCGCTCCGATTAACCCAAACCTTTCGGCTGTATCAATAAAAGCGCTTGGAGGTAAGATAGTCCCGTCTTCGTCACGCATCCTGGCAAGGGCCTCATAGTGAGTTATCATTCCATCCTTAAGGCTCAGTATCGGCTGAAACCAGGGAACGAAACGATCTTCCTCCAATGCCTTCAATATGCGCGTCTTTTCCGTAAGCCTGAGATGGATATTTTCCAAGACCTTATCTTCAGGGCTGTACAAATGGCATCTGTTCCTCCCCATCTCCTTGGCTCGGGACAGTGCAGCATCACTCTTTTTGAATAGTTCCGTTGTTGTCCTCCCGTGCTCGGGATATGAGACAATCCCAATACTTGCAGTTATATGGGCATCGAATGCCATAGGGCGTGAGCCTTCAATATCTTTTCTAAGTCGTTCGCAGACTTCTATCCCTTTATTTACATCCAGACCGGGGAGGAAAACCGCAAACTCATCCCCTCCCATGCGGCCTGATAGAATCTCGCCTGGGTCTTCCATCTGCGGCAGATTCATTTCAATCAGACTACTTTGTATTAACCGTGCAACTCGTTGCAGCAGGCTGTCTCCGACTCCGTGGCCGTATGTATCATTGATAGACTTGAAATCGTCAATCCCTATCAGGAACAAAATGCCCTGTTTGTCAATGCAACCCCTGAACCACTCGTTCAAGAGTTCGATTAACCGTTCCCTGTTCAAAAGCCCTGTTAAGACATCGCTATTTGCAAGATATTCAGACCTCTCTTCCGCTTTTTTATTTTCAGTAATATCTTCCTGCACAGCAAGAAAATTAGTAATCTCACCTTTTTCGTTCTTTATAGGGGTTATAACCCCTATCCCCCAATAAAAGTCGCCGCTTTTCTTCTTGTTCTTAAATATGCCACGCCAGGTCTTGCCTGCCGAAATGGTATCCCATAGTCCTTGATAATCGGCCTTTGTAGTCTCTCCTGAAGAAAGTATCCTTGGGTTCTGGCCTACCGCCTCTTCCTTTGACCATCCGGTGACCTTTTCAAACATCGGATTCACATACTCGATAGTTCCTTTGGTGTTGGTGATAAATACAATATCTACACTGTGCTCTATGATCATGGAGAGCTTCCTGATATCCCTTATCTTTGCATCAAGCTCTCGTGCCATGCTGTTAAAGGATTCGGAAAGCAACCCTATCTCATCACCGGTTTTGACGGGGATGTTAACGCTGTAATTACCTTGTGCAATCTGTCCTGCTGCTTCGGCAACCTCATGGAGAGGCCTCGTTATGCGTCTTATAAAAAAGATGAGTAAGACAACCACGCCCAATGTGACGGAGAGACCATATAACCCCCATTGTATCCTGCGGTGTGCCAGGATAGCATACATGTCTTCGAGGGAGGCGGAGATCATCAAGACACCCCTTATGCTGCCTCCCTCTGCATGGCATCTCTTGCACCCTTCCCTCGCCACTATCGGAACGAGGTATGTAAAGAGCTGCGCATCCCTCTCTTTTTCAAAATAGGATACACTCTCCAGCCTCCCTTCATTAAACAGCCTGAAGGCCTCCTTGAATTCGGGAGTATATACTCCCTCAGCAACATTATTTTCCACATCCTCATGCGTTTTAGTCCACTCCGGCTCCAGCTCTCCGTACACCTCCTCCACCTTCCTCAGTGTCTTGAAGTCCCGGAATGCCTCTTCAACACCGTTATCCCTGATTACCTGCACCCTCTCCGCGTTCTTCGCTTCCTTCACGGCATCTATAAGATATCTGGCCATATCGGCCCTCCCTGCCATCATATCCTCCTGAATGGCATGCAGAATAGGCTGCGCCATAAACTTGACGGTCTTTTCCACTTCCCTGAGAAGGCTCCTTTCCTGCTGCACTATAACCATATAGGTCAGCGCGCCGAACCCGATCACTATGATGCTTACGGCATAAGCGAGGATATTGACGGAGAGGCTTCTTTTAATCATTCACTGGCTCCTCTTGAGTAGTTTTTGGGATATTTATAATCAAATCTTCTCACCTTTTTTTACATCGTACAGCGACTCATCTTCATGCTCCAATACCCTGTCGTCCGCAGGCTCAAACTCCATCCGTCTCGTCGAACTACCCAGAAGGCCTTGCGGTCTGAATACCATCATAAGTACCATTGACGCTCCGAAGACGAGCATCCTGTAATCCTGAAACTCCCGTAGGCTCTCCGGGAGGACTATAAGGACAACTGCCCCAAGGATCACTCCGGGAATGCTTCCTATGCCTCCAAGTACGACCATGCAGAGGATGATTATAGATTCAAGGAAGGTGAAGCTTTCAGGGGATACGAAGCTCATCTTTGCGGCGTAAAAGACCCCGGCAATACCGGCAATGGCTGCTCCTACGGAGAAGGCCAGGAGTTTCATCCTGACGGTATCTATCCCCATGGCCTCTGCCGCCACCTCATCCTCCCTTATCGCAACCCATGCCCTCCCGATCCTCGATTCGTTAAGTCTCTTGACGGCTATGGCTGTAAATATGGCCATCACCAGGATCAGATAATAAAATGCCTCCGGCGTATTAAACCTGTATCCGAACAGGTCAGGCCTTCCTATCCCCATTATCCCGTTCGGCCCGCCCGTCATTTCATCCCAGTTGTTGAGGACTATCCTCGTTATCTCCCCGAAACCCAGTGTGACGATAGCGAGATAGTCACCCCTGAGCCTGAGGGTCGGGGCCCCGAGAAGGAGGCCGAAGATGGCAGCGAGCAGGCCTCCTATAGGCAGGACAGACCAGAATGAAAGATGATATTGTGTCGAGAGGATTGCAAAGGCATAGGCCCCGACTGCGTAAAAGGCGATATATCCCAAGGCCAGGAGACCTGCCAGACCGACAACTATGTTAAGCCCGAGGGCAAGGACTATATATATCCCTGCAATAATAGCGATATCTATGGCATACCGGTTAAGACCAAACGGCAGTATGGCCAGAATGAGTATCAGGACACCTATACTCAGCCTCCTGTCTATCTTCTTTAACCTTTCAAGCCTCTGATATAGATTCCCCTTGATATTTCGAAGGGGCGCAAGACCTTGAGCCCTCGCAAAAGAAACAACAATGTTTCCGGCCAATAAAGCCGCACCGAGTTTAAGTGACCCTGAGATACCAAGAAACGGCAGTGTAAGGACGACAAACCACGCAGGGATTAGTAAATAATTTATCATATCAAATTACAACCTTTTCACCGCAGAGGCGCTGAGAAAGTCGGAAATGTCATTCTGAGCGAAGCGAAGAATCTATGTTTTAAGCTTAGAACCGGCTTTGAAAGTACAAGACCCTTCGTTTTACTCAGGGTGACAATTCTTCTCTGTGTCTCCGCGTCTCTGCGGTAAATCTTTGCTTTTTGCATTTAGACTTTTTCCTGTAAGTTTTCGCCTAAAAGCCCCGAAGGCTTGAATATCAAAACCAGAATAAGTATGGCAAATGCAAAGACATCCTTATATTCGGCAGATATGTACCCTGCCCCGAACGACTCCACCAAGCCTAAGAGTATCCCGCCAAGCATGGCCCCTGGGACGTTCCCTATCCCCCCTAAGACCGCAGCAGTGAACGCCTTTAGCCCCGCCACATAACCCATATAGAAGTTTATGAGGCCGTAATGCATGGCGATCATCACTCCCCCTGCTGCTGCAAGGCCTGAGCCTATTACAAAAGTGGCTGAGATAACGCTGTCCACATTAATCCCCAGGAGGGACGCCATCTTTTTATCCTGGGCGGTTGCCCTCATGGCGGTACCGAGCCTCGTCTTTGTAATAAAAAAATGAAGGGCCGTCATTAATATTACCGATGTAAGCATGATGATCAACTGAAGATAGCTGACGGTCGCATTCCCTATAGGGACGCCGCCTGATATAAGGGATGGGAAAACCTTGTCCTTCGCTCCCTGGGAGATCATCACGTAATTCTGAAGGAATATGGATATGCCCAATGCAGTAATAAGAGGCGACAACCGGGGAGCATGGCGAAGAGGCCTGTAGGCAACCCTCTCTATCGTATATCCGTATGCAGAGGAATAGACAATGGCAAGTAAGAAGGTGAGGAAAATAGACAAGGGAAGGCTCTGCGCCGTAAGTCCCATTGCTGTGAAGATCCCGAAGAATATCACCCCAAGGTAGGCCCCTATCATGTATATCTCACCGTGGGCAAAGTTTATTAGTCCAAGGATTCCATAGACCATTGTGTATCCAAGGGCTATCAGGGCATACACGCTCCCGACGGTCAGGCCGTTTATTATCTGCTGTAAAAACATTTTACTTAGTTATCTGCTCCCACTTCCCTTTTTTAACCTGCCAGATCACATAAGGGGAGGCCTTTACATCCCCCTTATCGTCAAACTCTATATTTCCAAGGGCGCCCTCGTATTTCATCTTGTGAACGGCCTCGGAGATCCTTTCCCCTTCTGTTGAGTTTGAATCCTTAATCCCCTGCAAGAGGACATTGGCAGCCACATAGGCGTACACGGAGTATGGGCCGGGTTTCCCGTATTTTTTGGTGTATGTATCAACAAAACCCTTTGCAGAGGGGATGTTGTTTACATCAGGGGAAAAGGTCACATATGCCCCTTCTGCATCTCCACCCGCAATATTCAGGAATTCATCACTTATCACGCCGTCGCCGCCCATGAACGGCGCTTTTATGCCTAAAGCCCTGGCCTGTTTTACAATAAGGCCCCCTTCGGTATAAATACCTCCGAAGTAAATCAGATCAGGATTCCCGGTCTTTACATTTGTCAGGACTGCCGAAAAATCTTTATCTCCCTGGGTTATACCGCCGTGATAGGTTACCTTCACCTGCCCTTCCACACCCTTCCTGAACTCATCAGCCAGTCCCTGCCCGTATGTGGTCTTATCGTGAAGTATGGCCACGCTCTTTGCCTTTATATCATTTATTACGAACTCGGCAGCCTTCTTTCCCTGCTGGTCATCCCTGCCGCAGACCCTGAATACACCTTTGAAATTCTGCTCGGTCAGTTGAGGATTTGTTGAACCGTGAGTAACCATCGGGATCTTTTGCTCGTTATATATCCTCGAAGCAGGTATGGAGCAGGATGAATTGAAGTGCCCTATCATGCCCGCTATACCGTCGTTAACCATCTTGTTTGCAATAGAGACAGCCTGCTTTGGGTCATGCTGGTCATCCCCTACGAGAAGTTCAATCTTCTTCCCCAGCACACCGCCCTTCAGGTTCCACTCCTCAACAGCCATCCTTACCCCATTCTGCTGGTCCTGGCCAAATGCGCTCTGGTCTCCTGTCATCGGCCCGGCGGTACCTATCTTGATAACGTCCGAAATAGATTCTCCCCCTTTTTTGCATCCCAAAAAGACAAAGGCAGTTAGCATTAATACAGATATGACCTTCCAATATGACACCTTCGGCATTTTTAAAGTCCTCCTCCTTATAGAAGTTTATAGCTAATCGCAATACTGTTCAGATAGGTGTTATTCGTTAGTTCACCCCCACCCTAACCCTCCCCCGTCATGGGGTTGGTAATTCTATTAAATCTCCCCTCCCAGGGCGGTTGGGGATTGTGGGGTGGGGGAACGTGCTATACGCCTAAGTGAACAGCATCGGAGCTAATCGCAATTTACGATCATGGCTGACAGGGCTTTAGATTAGTTATTTTCTATGGGGTTGTCAAGGTAAAGATTTGGTTATTTAGGAGGCGTCAAACCTTCACATTCAGCACCGGAAGCCCCACCCTCTGCCTCCTGTTTTCGCCCCTGAATAACTCGGTCTTTCGGAAGGCAACATCACCCCGTTCGCCTTCGTGCTGAACTTGGATGTTTGCAAAAAGGCTTGATCCGTGCTGAACGGTGTGCTTTCCAAACCTCTCGGACAGCGTGTCAACGGCGCTGTAAACCATTGCCATCTTATCTATCCTTGCAACATCATCAAACAGGATGATCTGGACGCTCTTCTAAGTCAGCGCATTCTATGAACTTGTCGAGTGGTGGTTCGCCATGACTGAAGGGGAGACGGCTGAGGCTTTTATGGGGACCCAGTGGGACATGTTTTTTGCCATGATCGGTTCAATCTCAGCTCAACTCTTATTATCGAAAATCATCGAAAATCCATGACAAGGCCCTTAAGCAGGTTGAAGTGGCAAGGTAGGGGATGATATCTTCATCTCTTGAAACTTAATTGAGATGAGGAATCACTTCTTCACTTCTTCCTTAACCGGCACCAGCACTCCTACGGTCCTGTTGTCCTCTGTAAAGTACCTCTTCGCCACCTTCATCACATCTTCAGCCGTCACTTTTCTTATCCCGTCAACGTACCTGTCAAGGAGCTTCCAGGATGCAACGGACTCGTACTGGCCAAGGAGCATGGCCCTATTGAAATTGGAGTCCTGGCCCATGATGAAGGATGACTCTATCTGGTTCTTGGCCTTTGTCAGTTCCTTTCCAGCTACAGGCTCGACCTTGAACCTGTCTATCTCGGCATAGAGGGCCTTTTCCACTTCATCTATCGGCTTACCAGGCATGGCTCCGGCATAGAGGTAGAACATATTCGGGTCAGTGCTCACCATGGAGTAATCCCCTCCGGCATAAAGGGCGATCTGCTTCTCATATATCAATGTTTTATAAAGTCTGGAGCTCTTACCCCCTGAAAGGATAAGCTCAAGGACAGCGAGGGGATAGGAATCTTCATCTTCAAGGTCAGGGACGTGATAACCTGCCACAACTACAGGGAGTTCCGCCTCCTTCTTTAGATTGAGCCTCCTCTCCCCCTTCTGCTCTGGCTCCACAACTGTCATCTTTGGTGGTTCGGGCCCTTTCGGGATGCCGCCGAAGTATTTCTTTATCTCTGGAAGCATCTTCTCTGAGTCAAAGTCACCAACTACAACAATGGTAGCGTTGTTGGGTATGTAATATGTATCATAGTAGGCCTTAAAGTCCTCCACCTTCATATTTGTGAGATCGTTCATCCATCCTATGGTCGGGATTCTGTAGGGGTGATTCAGGAATGACACCTCCATCATCTTCTCGAACATGGCAGATTCAGGGTCGTCCTCATGATTAAGCCTCCTCTCCTCCTTTACCACGTCCCTCTCCGACAAAAACTCCTTCGGGTCAAGGAGAAGCCCCCTCATCCTGTCAGACTCAATATCTAATGAGAGCCATATCCTGTCTGATGAAAAGGTCTCAAAATATGCAGTGTAGTCTTTGCTGGTGAAGGCGTTGTCGTTCCCGCCGTTCTTCTGAACAGTCTGGGAGAAGGACTTTGGGCCGTATTTCTTTGCCCCCTTGAACATCATATGCTCAAGGAGGTGGCTCATGCCTGTGTTCCCTGGCTTCTCATTCCTGGAGCCGACCCTGTACCATATCTGGAATGTGGCCACAGGCGCCTTGTGCTCCTCCAGAAGGAGGACCTTGAGGCCGTTATCAAGGGTATGTTCCTTCACCCCATCCCACCCTGCCGCAAAGGCAGAAACTGAAACAGAAACAAAGATTAATAAGGCTAAAATAGACTTCTTCATATCCCCTCCAATGCCTAAAGACTATATTCAAAAGATGGAGAGATGTCAACTGAACCTCTGCTGTATCAAACTATTTATTTCGTACTTCCTTTCTTTGTATGAGCTCTTTATGTTTTAGGAGGGGGATAGGAGATCGGCCCACAAGGCCGCCATTCAGGAACTTATTCTGCTTCTCCAGGACAAATCACCGGATGATATAAGGTTTACGGCTTCAATATTGAGGCAGGTGCTGGAGAGGGGAGAAAGAACTGACGAAATCTTACAGCTACTCTTCTTGCGGATTCACGACCTTAAGTCTTTCGGCCTTTGCTGCTTTCAATAGGTTATTATCGCAGGCAATAAATATCATATTCCCTTTTGCAAGAGGCTTCAACCAAAGGGCTGATGAGAGATGCACACTGTCAGCGCCCCGGAGTGAATGTTTTCTGATCAGTCCCTTTGTTGATGCAATGAACTCATCCTGAAAATCTATTATGATAAACTTATCCCATTCTGCCTCGAAGTTTTTTATCATCTTACTCAGCCATTCTTCAGAAAAAGCTCCCTCCTTCCATCTCCTGTTAAACGCAGACAACATTTCAGGATAGGTAAGCCTTGAGGTAACAACGGAAACGGCTTCAGCCAACAAGGAATCTACTTTATCGCTCCCTTATTCCTTCACATATCTCTTAACCAGGGCGCTCGTATCGAAATAGATCATCTCCTGTCCTCAATTACTATTTCAGACATCAGCTTACCTTTATTTTTCGGCCTTTCTATCTCATTCGAGAAATCGACTTTCATGGAGGGCAGCCTGATTTTCCCTTGTCTTGCCAGTGCGGCAAGCCTTTCTTCAACTCCGGCCTCCTTTTCGATATTGTCGAGGCTGTGAAGAATGGCTACCGGTGTACCTCTATCGGTCACAATGAGATTGTCTCCCTTTTTTGTAAGGTTAATATAATGTGACAGATGATCTTTGAGTTCTTTTACTCCCACTATTTCCATGTTTTTCTCTCCTTGTAGCTATTATAGCCACAAAATCAGGAAGTCAAATTATCTTTCAGGCGTAAGAAGTGGGAATGCGATATTATAGAGACCATTGAGCCTCTTGTAAAACTCATTTCCCCCTCCCGTCAATGGAGGGGACAGATATAGAGAGAAATCTACTTTTTCTTCTTATAATTCTCAATAGCAGCATGGAGTGCATCCGCCGCAAGATTTGAACAGTGCATCTTCACAGGTGGAAGACCGTCCAATGCCTCGGCAACAGTGGCGTTTGATATCTTTTCGGCCTCATCCAGAGACTTGCCCTTTACCAGCTCGGTAACCATGGAACTGGTGGCAATAGCTGCCCCGCACCCGAAGGTCTTGAACTTCACATCAGCTATGGCGTTGTTCTCCACCTTTATGGTTAGCTTCATTATGTCGCCGCAGGCTGCATTTCCAACCTCTCCTACTCCGTCGGCATTCTCGATCTCCCCGACGTTCCTCGGGTTCTTAAAGTGCTCCATTACCTTTTCGCTATACATGATTGACTCCTCCAATTAAGGATTAAAGGATTAAAGGGGTAAGGGGTAAAGGTTTACTTGAACCCTTGAATCCTTACCCCTCTACCCCTGAATTAATGATGACAAACTGCCGCAGTTCTTTCAACCGGGTTCAACGACTTCCCGTAAAGCGGCGACATGGCCCTGAGCCTCGCTACAACAGGAGGCATTATCTCGATAATCTTGTCTATATCAGCTTCTGTATTGGACCTGCCAAGAGAGAATCTTACTGAGCCATGGGCCACTTCATGTGGAAGTCCCATAGCGGTCAAGACATGGGACGGCTCAAGGGAGCCGGAAGAACATGCGGAACCGGAAGATGCAGCCACTCCGTCCATATCTAGGTTGAGGAGAAGGGATTCACCCTCCACATACTCAAAGCTTACATTAAGGGTGTTGTTAAGCCTCATCGTGGGATGGCCGTTAAGTTTCACGTGCTCAATCTTCTGGGTAAGCCCCTTGTGAAGCCTTTCCCTTAGCCTCAAGAGTCTCTCGCTTTCAGCATCCATGTCCCTCATGGCTATCTCGCACGCCTTCCCAATCCCGACTATCCCGGTAACATTTTCTGTCCCTGCCCTTCTGTTCCTCTCCTGCCCCCCGCCGTGGATCAATGGTTTTATCTTTACCCCTTTTCTCACATACAGGGCTCCTATACCTTTGGGGCCGTATAGCTTATGCGCGGATATGGACAAAAGGTCAATATTAAGGGCATTCACATCTAAATGGAGCTTGCCCGCAGCCTGGACCGCATCGGTATGGAATAAAATTTTTCTTTCCTTTGCAATCTTTCCTATCTCAGCTATCGGGAAGATGGTCCCTGTCTCGTTATTAGCGAACATTACTGTGATGAGTATGGTCTTTTCAGTGATGGCATTTTTAAGGTCATCCAGATTTATCATCCCATCCATGTCCACAGGAAGGTATGTGACCTGAAACCCCTGTTTTTCCATGTATTCGCAGGTATTAAGTACAGCAGGGTGCTCAACCTTTGTGGTAATGATATGGTTCCCCTTGTCCTTATAAGCCTCACATATGCCTTTTATTGCCAGATTATCGCCTTCGGAGCCGCCTCCGGTAAACACAATCTCCTTAGGGTCGCACTTTAAGAATGAGGCGACTGTCTCCCTTGCAGTCTCAACCCCCTTCTTTACCTCCCTCCCTGCCCAGTGTATGCTGGATGGATTTCCAAAATGCTCACTGAAGAACGGGAGCATGGCCTCCATCACCTCTGGATGAACCGGCGTTGTCGCATTATGGTCCATGTATATACCCTTCACTTCTACCTCCTTAACTTCACTTTAAATTATTCTCGCAAAGGCGCAACCAAAAGTAGGCGCTTCTAAGCGAGGATATAAAGAAAACATTTTTGTTTATGTTTACTTCTGACCACTAAACAGCTTGCCTGCATCGTCACAAAGGTCCTGGACAGTTATAGAGCTAAGAAACTCCTTTATCCTGTCACCAAGGCCCTTCCAGAGTTTGAAAGTCACACACTTATCTATCCTGTTACAACCATGATCTCCTTCAACACACGCCACAGGAGAGAGGGACTCTTCCACTGCCTCAATAATCTCGCCAACATTTATCTCATCAGGTCTTCTGGCAAGTATATACCCGCCCCCAGGCCCTCTTACGCTGTTTACTATTTTGTTTTTCCTTAATTTTGCAAAAAGCTGCTCAAGGTAGTTGATGGATATCTCTTCCCTGTCGGCTATCTCCTGCAATGTTACAGGTTTGTCCTTTGAGTAGTAAGCCAGGTCCACCATTGCCCTGACAGCGTATTGTCCTTTTGTTGATAGTCTCATACCTTATATCCCTGAACCATCTACAAGTTCCTTAACACAGACAGCTCCTTCTTCATCCTTCGGCTGTGCGTTCCCCTTTACATTAATCTCAAGTGATTGCAGCCTTTCTTCCAATCTTCTCACCTGGTCATAGAGACAGGAGATGGCCTTGGCCTCAGGGTCTGCCTCTAACTGCTGATATACTCCGCCGGTTTCACCAACCCTGTGAACCACTCTTCCGGGGATGCCGATAACAGTAGAATACGGCGGAACTTCTCTGACAACAACGGAGCCGGCGCCTATTATGCTGTTCTTCCCAACTTTAAATGGCCCAAGTATCTTTGCCCCTGCGCCGACAACCACACCCTCTTCAAGGGTGGGATGCCTCTTCCCCTTCTGCCAACTGGTACCTCCCAGGGTAACGCCATGGTAAAGGGTAACATTATCACCTATCTCTGCCGTCTCACCGATTACCACTCCCATCCCGTGGTCTATGAAGAAACCTTTGCCAATAGTGGCCCCAGGGTGTATCTCAACCCCTGTAAAGAACCTTCCCAGATGAGAAACCAACCTCCCAAGAAGAAAGAGCCTGTTTCTCCATAACCAGTTAGACAACCTGTAAAAGAATAAGGCGTGAAATCCCGGATAGCAAAGAAGTATCTCTATAACGCTTCTTGCTGCAGGATCTCTCTCAAATACGACCTTTATATCCTGTCTTATGTTCTTAAACACCTAAACAGGGCCTCCTTAAAGCTAAGTTGTCCAAAAATTAACATAACCAACCATTCTTGTCAAGTATTTTTGCGTCTTAAAACTATCAAGTTTTAACTATCAAGTTTTAACTTGTAAATACTCTGCAACGGAGTTAAAATTACATTATAAATATAGCAGTGAATACAAGTTCTAAACCTGGAATGGAGGGATAAGGATGGAAGAAGCAATGGAAGAAAAGCCTCAGGACTTTCAGGGAGAACCGGAAGTCGGCGGAATTAAAGGGTTCTTTAAAAAACATGGGCCTGAAATAGGTCTTGTTGTCCTTATCTTATATGTCATACTTCTAGGAATAGGAACAATAGCCGAGGTCTTCGAGATCCAGTCTATCCTGGACTGGTGGATATTCCGTTCTCCAGGCCGGTAATCGTAGAGGCGGGTCGGTGACCCGTCTAATGAGACGCCCCACCGGAGCGTCTCAGCAAGGATATTGCCATGAAGCGAAGTCTCATAGCCATTTTTATATTCCTCCCGATCCTTGACCTCTCAATCTCTTTCGCCGACATCACAAGCAGCTCAATCAGGTTAAGCAATGCCGTAAGGTCCTTCCAGGGAGCGGACTACAATAAGGTTATTGATGAGTTAAATAATATAGCTCAGGAGTCTGATAAAGACAACGCCTTCTTTGAGGCCTCATATCTCCTTGGGATGTCTTACAGGGCACTAAAAAAATGGGATGATGCGGCTAAATGGCTTGAGATATCTTCAAAATACCAGCCCCTTGCCGATTATTCGGTCTATTACCTCGGAGAAATCCATTTCAATTCAGGGAATTACCAGTCTTCCATAGAGGGCTTTTCGACCCTTCGATCAAAGTTTCCCGAAAGCAGATGGAGGGAGGAGGCCGCTTTTAAGGCTTCTATGGCATTGTTCCAGCTTGGCAGATATGTTGAATCTATTTCATCTTTCGAGCGATTCATAAATGAAAACCCCAGATCTCCCGTGATACCCCAAGCCAGGATTAAGATGGCTGAAGGGATTGAAAAAACCGGAGGCCCGAGAGAAGCTTACAGCCGTTATAAAGAGATATGGCTTAATTTCCCTTCATCTCCCGAGGCAAGGACATCATTAGAGCGGATGATGCAGATATCTTTAAATGAGGAATCTTCAAAACTCCCACTGTCTATTTCTTTTGAAGAGCGTTACAAAAGGGCCTGCAACATGCTTTCCAACAATATTTACAGGGAGACCATAAACGAGCTTCATCAAATTCTGGATGAAGCTAAAAAGGATGGGACTGAGAGGCCGGACTGGTTTGCGGAAGGCCTGCTAAAACTTGGAGAGGCGTATTATCAAATGAGGGAAGATGGAAATGCAGTTGAAACCCTCAAAAGGATACCGGAAACCGCCTCTTCAGATATATTGGAGGAGGCCGCTTTTTTGAGAGGCAAGGCCCTTCAGAGGTCCGGGAACAGGATTGAAGCAGTCCAGACCTTTGCAAGCCTGATAAGGAATTCCCCGAAGGGGGATTTTGCCGCTAAGGCCGCATTCCGTATCGCAGATATGGCAGAAGGGGACGGCGATGCAATAAAGGCCAGAGACCTGTATCGCATATTTTATACAGATTTCCCTATGAGTAACCTTGCAGATGATGCCCTCTGGAAAGAAGGATGGTTGACGTATTTAGAAAAAGATTACAAAGGCGCCTCCACCCTATTCCAGAAGTTATTGGCTGAATACCCTTCTTCCGAATTTGCAGACACCGTGACTTACTGGACCGGGCGCGCTGCCGAAAAGGCGGGGATGGCTGAGGATGCCATTGGGCATTACACCAGAGTCATTAATAATTATCCGTTATCCTATTATGCCGCCATATCCAGGGGAAGGCTTCCCGTGCCATTACAGCTCCAGGTCAAGACAACCTCTTACTCACCCAAACAACGTGCACCGGGAAGATACGTTTTCTTGCACCTCAATAAGGGGAAGGAACTCCTCGGCCTTGGATTCAGGGAGGATGCCTCTACGGAGTTCTCTCTGGCTGAGTCGAGATGCGATGATAACGGGACCCTTCTGGAGATTGCCAGGCTTTTGGCAGAAATCGGAGATTATCATAAGGCCCAGAGGATAATGATTAAAGGCCTCCATGAGTACCTGAGAGAGGACCTGGACCAGGCCAATAACGAGATTTGGAGGTTTTCCTTTCCAACAGGCTTCAGTGACGATATCAGGGTTAATGCTGGAACGAACTCCCTTAACCCGTACCTCGTACATGCCATTATCAGAGAGGAAAGCTCCTACAGGATGGATGCCGTTTCAAGGGCAGGGGCTATCGGCCTTATGCAGCTAATGCCTACAACCGGGAGGAATATGTCTAAACAGGCAGGATTCAAGGATTACAGCACTCAATCCCTCTATAGGCCTGAGGTAAATATTGCCTTTGGGAGCCTTTATCTAAAAATGCTTATCGAAGATTACAAGGGGAACGTCCCGCTTTCCGTTGCATCATACAATGCTGGCCCTAATGCCGTATCCACCTGGATTTCCAGATATGGGACCGACGAGATGGATGAGTTTATAGAAAAGATACCGTACCCGGAGACGAGAAACTATGTAAAAAAGGTCCTGAGGAGTTATGATGTTTATGAGAGGCTCTACGGGAGTGTCGGTAAGGACGAGGGATTAAAAGGACTGGCACTGAAATAAGGTATTCAATGGTAATAAAAAAGGCACTGCCTTTCGACAGTGCCTTTTTTTGAGATAATAGACGAGAAAAATTACTTTTTCTACTCCGTCTTTTCCTCTTTCTTCTCTTCCTTCTTTGCGGCTGCCTTTATGTCGATGGACTTTGCGGTGTTCTTGCCGTCCTTCTCCACATACTTTATTGTCACCTTCTGACCTGCCATAACATCGGCAATGGTTTTAGCCTCTTTGTCTGCAGTGATCTTTGTGTCGGCAGTAACCTCGACTGTGACATCACCCTTCTTACCCTTTACTGTGACTGTGTTGGCCTTGGCATCAACTGCCGTTACCTCACCTGTAACCTGCTTTACCTTCTCAGGCGCCTTCTTGGCCTCCGTTGCCGGCTCTGCTGCCTTCTTCTCCTCCGCAGCGAAGGTTGCGCCGCTAAAGGCAACAACCATCATAAGCACTGCCAACATTGCTAGTATTTTTTTCATTTCTTTTTCACCCCCTCTCTTCTTTATTATCTCCCTAACCTAAAACTGCATAGGAATAAAATAAAATAAAAATAGACTCTTATCAAGATAAATAACTCATGATAGATATTTAGTCAACTCTTTTTTTTATAATTTAAGTCTTCTCTGCCACTACCTGAATATAATATACAATATTGTTGATAGCAAAGTTTTTATTGACAAGGAGCGGTTTTTACTAATATAATCAGCTATTATTTTTTTTATCGGAGGTAATACCATGCAGTGTCAAACAGTAAAAGTAGGTAAGGAATGCACCTTCTGGGCCAGCAGCGGCTGCACCTATATAGGAAGGAGCTGTTATCCTGTAATAGAAAGCTGCAACGGCTGCAACAGGGTCATGACCCTTCCAAGTGGCATCTATTGCACCACCTATGCTGACCCGAAGAGCAAATGGGTGCTCGGTTCATGCAACTTCGCCACCCATGTAAAGATTGAAGGAAAGGTTGAAGAGGTAAAAATGAAGAACCCTCTAAAGGCTTCCAAGAAGGCAGCAGGCGGCGGAAAGAAGAAGTAATAACCAAAATTAAGATGGATGTAGGGGCAGCCCTTGTGGCTGCCCTTTCTTTTTAAGGGCGGCCTGTCTGGCCTCCCTTATTTTTTTATACCCTACGCCTTTTCCTTTTCCATCTGCATCCACGCGTTTATCAAAATACATTCCCAATAGTAAAATGCCACTCCCACGCGCTCTCGCCACTCTCCCTGTCCAGCTTCCAACCGGCATCGAGGCTTAGTGGGCCGATCGGCGTCTGGTATCTGAATCCAACACCAGCGGAAGACCTCAGATCCGCAATATTTACAGACTCTGCACTTTTCAACCATACGTTTCCGGCATCCACAAAGACCAGTCCACCGAAGCTCCTGTATATGGGGAATCTCAGCTCGGTATTAAGGTTGAGGTATGCATCTCCTCCAGTAGGACTCCCGTCCGCGCCTTTTGGTCCAATGGAATCCAGCTCAAAACCCCTTACAGTGGTCCTCCCTCCAAGGAAGAACCTCTTGGATATCGGCAGCTCCGTTGTCTCTCCAAATGCATCTGCCCACCCTCCCCTTGCGGAAAGGCCCCATACAATACTCTTTGATACAGGTATATACCAGCTGCTCTGGAATATGTATCTAAAGAACTCTATATCAGAGGCCGTGGCCATACCTGCTGAATAGTCCAGCTTGAAGGAATTCACGGAACCGGTCCTTGGATTAAATGGGTTGTCCCTGGAATCCCTGATTATTATCGGACTTATGGTCCCTATATCCAAAGTCCCTTCATCCTCACTTGAGATCTTTGCCCCTTCGTCCACGTCAAACAAGCGGCTTATCTCATACTCATACTGCAGAGAGACCTTTATAAACTCCGTAAGGTCCTTGTCAAGTCCTGTTATTGCCGCATATTTCTCAAGGGAATAGCTGTCTCTCCTTGTTACCTGGTCCACAAGGCTGAACCTCCCGTCAACAGGAAAGTCAAGGAACCACGGCTTCTTGAATCCAAGGACATATGAGGTCTCCAACTGGCTCACATCCCCCCTCAGTCTTGCACTGGCCCCGGTCCCGTAAAGGTTCCGGTGGGAAAGCTCGGCAAAACCACGGAACTTTTCTTCAGACCCGTAGCCTACTCCGAATTCAAAGGCACCCGCCTTTCTATCTCGTACTGACAGTAAGAGGTTCTTCTCCTCCTCCATTATATCCTCGTCAATCTGGGTTAACTTCACATTGCTGAGATATCCGAGACGGTAAACCCTTTGCTGGCTTTTAAACACTTTCTCCGGGTTGTATATCTCCCCCGGCTTGATCAGAAGCTCCCTCCTTATCACCTTGTCCTCTGTAAAATCATTCCCCCGGATTACTATCTTCCCTATTCTGACAGGAATCCCCTCATTTATTCTGTATCTGAGGATGACGAGGCTACTGTCCTCATTAAACTCCTCCTTGTAATAGACCCTCACATAAATGTATCCTTTTTGAAAATAGAGGGACGATATCTTGCGTATGACCTCTTCATGTCTCCACGGGTCTAAAGGAATACCGGCCTTTAAGCCTGTCCCCTTTAGCAGCTCATCCCTGCCGAAGATATAATTTCCTTCAACCTCTATCTCCTTGATTATTGTCTTAGGACCCTCAACGATCGAAATCTCGATCCTGACAGCCCCTTTTTCATCATATGTTATCGATCTTTCAGTGACCCTTGCGGTCAGATATCCTCTCTTTCTATACAGGAATTCTATGGCGCCTATGTCCTCGGAAAAGATCTTCTCAGAAAATACCTTCTCCGTCAGCATCTGCTTCCTGAGGGTTTTTGAGCTTATGGCGGAATTACCTTTAAAGGTTATTTTCTTAATCCGGGTATCTTTACCTTTAAGCTCCCCCTCCAGTATGATAATAGCTACATTCACCTCATTAGTCTCATGGACATGCGTTGGCTGGAAGTCCACCTTTGCCTCCAGATACCCCTTTTGCCTGTAAAACTTTTTCAGACGTTTGACTGCGGCGGCGACGGCATCCTCTTCGCATCTTTTGCCGATTTTGAGTGATAACTCTTTCAATAGCCGCTGCTCGGAAAATCTTTTATTCCCGGAAAAGGTAATTCTGGAAAGGTGGGAGGGCTTCCCTTCCCTTATAATATATTCAATGCCGACCCTCCTTTCATTCGGAAACCTCAATTCCCTGAACTCCACCTCGCACAGGAAATACCCATTCTTCCTGTAAAAATCCTTTATGGCAGCTCCCTGCTTCTGGATGGATCTGAGATTAAATTCATCCCATTCCTGTATAGTAACGATGTCCTCCAAGTATCGCGTGGAAATTCTCCTGTTACCTGAAAAAGAGACCTTCCCCACCCTCTCATTCAATGTAAATATAAAATAAAGCCTTATCTTCCCTTCAGATTCCTCCGCATCAACAGATATGTCTGAAAAACCGCCCTTTAGGTACAGAAGCTTTATCCCTTTCTTTAAGGCCTTCCTTGAGAAAGGCGCCCCTTCCCCAATGCCGGTAAGCGCCTTCAGTTCCGTTATAGAGATAGCATCGTGAGGCTCAATTATCATCTGCGATACAATCCCTTTCACACTACCCTCTTCTGCAAACAGGGGGAAAGGGGTGGATGTAAAGGCAATGACAGCAAGGAGAATAATAAGAATCCGGCGGGGATACGGTAATAAAACTATTGACATGTTCTGATTTATCCTGTAAGTTAATTTGTCAAATAAAATAAATAAGGAGGCTCATATTGGCTAATCACAAGTCAGCAATCAAAAGGCACAAGCAGAGTGAAATCAAGAGGCAAAGTAATGCCAGCGCAAAATCCGCACTTAAGACCCTCGTAAAAAGGGTTAAGATGGCCATAGAAACCAAGAACCTCGAAGGAGCCAAGGACGCTCTCAAAAAGGCGATTCCTGCGATGGATAAGGCGGCATCAAAGCATGTGATTCACAGAAACGCGGCTGCCAGAAAGATATCCCGCTTGGCCAGGCAAGTAAACAGTATCAGGGTATCTTAACCCCTCGCTCCCGTAAGAGTTAGAAAAAGATTTTCCAATACCAGCCTGTCAGTTAATCCGGTCGATTTCAGGGATGCATCAGCCTCAAGAAGTCTTGGGAATGCCTCCCTGAAATCTTCCCTCGAAAACTTCTTAGCCTGGCTGATAATCCCCTTCTGAAGGAACGGCGGGATATTAAGCTCCTTACCTATAGCCCCTGGCTCTAAGCCTTTGTCCATGAGCTCCCTGACCTTGCAGATCTGCCTGAGTTGCCTGGTAACCATGTAGAGGAGATAGACACCGTTCTCACCGTTATCCAACAGTTCTCCAAGTATCTTGAAGGCCTTTCCTGTATTCTTACTCCCCACTGCGTCACTCAGATCGAATATAGATTTAAGCTTACTCTTCGTCGAAACAGCCTCCACATCCCTGAGTCCGATCTCCGCACTCTCTCCTGCAAACAGCGACGCCTTTTCCAACTCGCTCTTCACCCTTAGCAGGTCTGTCCCTACCACTTCCACAAGATACTGAACAGCCTCCGGGGATATCCTCTTGCCTCTTGATTCAGCCTCTTTCCTTATCCAGGGTGGAAGCTGATTCTCATAAATCGGATCAAACTTAACTGTAATCTCTTTCATGGCCTGAAAGATACCTTTTCTCATATCAACCTTCTCTGCCGTAAGTATCAGGCATGTGGAGGGAGACGGGTCCTTGAGATACCTGCCAAGCCTTTCCAATTCAGCGGATTTAAATTTATCCGCATCCTTTACAACTACCAGCCGCCTCTTTACCATCATAGGGACGGTCTGAGCAACATCAATTACCGCCTCTGCCGTCGTGTCGGAGCCCTGAAAGAGGCTATAGTTAAAACATCTGGAGGCAGGTGCAACCAGGAGCGCCACAACCTTCCTCAATGCCTCTTCCATCAGGTACTTTTCGCTCCCGCAGAACAGATATACGGGGAGAACTTTGCCTTTTTCAAGGTCTTTTAATATTTCTTCAGGTTTCATTTTTAGTAAGTGGCCAGTGGTAAGTGGCCAGTGGCCGGTTTTTCAGCATTTAACTGATAACCGACCACCGAACACCGACAACTGTTTTATTAAAATCCTTCTAAAATATTGCTGTAGAGCTGCCTTGCCAAATCCACTGCTATCTTTTTAACCGCCGTGTCCCTGTTGGCCTCGGACACAGCCACATCCGGGTCGTTTTTATAGTCGGCGAAGTAATTTATGTCCTTGTCCTTCCATATGACACTTTCATCTGCCTTCTTGATAAGGGACACCTCAAGCCGCACAGTAACCCTATACTCCTGGATTACATCTCCACCCGTAAAAGAAATAGGAGTGCTCTCAAAGGAGGTTATAACCCCGAGAACAACTGCATCCGCAGCCTTCTCAGGGACCACCTCGACCTTTCCGCCTTTCACAAACTCGTCCAGCAACGCACTGGTAAACTGGTTCTCTATATCAGGCCTCAGGGTCTTGTTGGAAAACTGCGGGATGGCAATCTTCTTCACATCAGGTGGAAGAGAGCTGACAGTACCGGCCAGGTGATATCCGCAGCCTGAAAGGGTCAGAAGAATGAATATATTTATGTAGGTAAGGAATCTCATCCAACCACCACATTTACCAGCTTTTTTGGCACAAGAACGACCTTTTTGATCTCCTTGCCTACGGTAAATTCCCTGACCTTTTCATCCTCAAGTGCCGCAGACTTGACAAATTCCTCAGTAGAATCCGCAGGAACGCTTATCCTGCCCCTCAGCTTCCCGTTCACCTGGACAACTATCAAGACCTCATCCTCAATAATGGCAGATGGATCATATTCAGGCCATCTATTATTTAAAAGGGGACCTCTATTTCCAAGGCCCTCCCAAAGTTCATCAGCAATATGAGGTGCAAATGGGGCCAGGGATACAATGACAGCTTCAAGCGCACTTTTCAATGCAGGAACGTTAATAAACTTTTCATTTTCACCTGTATGCCCATTCAGATATAACTGGATCGCATTTACAAGCTCCATTATTGCGGATATAGCCGTATTGAAATGGAAACGGTCTATATCCTCTGTCACCTTTTTTATGGTTTCATGAGTCTTCTTCTTTAAAGCCCGCAACATCTTGGCTGAAAATTCGGGCAGTTCGCTTTCTGACCCCTGGCCACCGGCCACTGACCACTGTGTTTTGACCTCATACACCATCCTCCAAACTCTGTTGAGGAACCTGAAAGCCCCTTCCACCCCCTGCTCGCTCCACTCCAAGTCCCTCTCAGGAGGGGCGGCGAAGAGGGAAAAGAGCCTGGCAGTATCTGCGCCGTACTGGTTTATCAGGTGGTCCGGGTCTATGACGTTCTTCTTGGATTTGGACATCTTCTCCACCCTGCCCCACTCCACCTTGTTCCCGCACTTATGGCACTTGTTCCCGCTCACATCCACCTCTTCAGGGAAGAGCCAGCCGTGCTCAGGACATTTCACCGTCTCCTTGCAGACCATCCCCTGGGTGAGGAGATTTTTAAAGGGCTCGTCGATACTCAGATACCCCAGGTCTCTTAGAGCCTTTGTAAAAAAGCGTGAATAGAGGAGATGGAGGATGGCATGTTCAACACCGCCGATATACTGGTCCACAGGGAGCCAGTATCCCGCCTTATCTTTATCAAACGGCCCCTTGTCATTCTTCGGGTCTGTATATCTGGCAAAATACCATGATGACTCTACAAAGGTATCCATTGTATCAGTCTCTCTCCTGGCATCGCCGCCGCATTCAGGGCATTTGACTTTAACAAATGACTCCAGGTCTGCCAGAGGCGATCCCCTCTCCCCTGTAAACTTCACGTCCAGGGGTAATTCAACAGGAAGGTCCTTCTCAGGGACAGGGACAACACCGCATTTTTCACAATAGATAACAGGGACGGGCGCACCCCAGTATCTCTGCCTGGAGATACCCCAGTCCCTGAGCCTGAAGTTCACTGTCTTCTTCCCTATCCCCTTAAACTCAAGGTAATCGGCAATCTTAAGCTTCGCTTCGCTATTCGGAAGACCGTTAAAATCTCCTGAATTCACAAGAACACCTTCATCTACATACGCCTCTGTCATCGTTTCCGGGTGAAGCTCCTGCCCCTTCGGCTGGATTACGACCCTAATCGGTAGGTTATAGGCCTTTGCAAACTCAAAATCCCTCTGGTCGTGGGCAGGAACGGCCATAACCGCCCCGGTGCCATACTCAAAAAGAACGAAGTTGGCCAGATAAACAGGCATCTTCCACCCTGTAACAGGGTTCAGGCAGTAGGCCCCGGTAAAGACCCCTTCCTTGGGAAGCTGCCCCTCTGCCCTTTCCGCCCTGTCTTCCTTCTTTACCTTCTCAATGAACTCCTCCACCTGCCACTCATGCCCTGTACGATGTGCAAGCTCCATTGCCAGAGGATGCTCAGGGGCGAGAGAGATGAATGTAGCCCCGAAAAGGGTGTCCTGCCTTGTTGTAAATACACGGACGGCCTTATTGGAGCCATCTATATGAAAGTCTATCTCGCATCCGATCGACTTCCCTATCCAGTTTCTCTGCATGGTCACGACCTTCTCCGGCCATCCAGTCAGCTTCTCCAGGTCGGCCAGAAGCTCCTCCGCATAGGAGGTTGTCCTGAAGAACCACTGGGAAAGCTCCTTCTGCACAACAACACTGTCACACCTCCAGCATAGCCCTCCTTCAACCTGCTCGTTGGCGAGGACCGTCTGGCACGAAGGGCACCAGTTTACAGAGGAGTTCTTCTTGTAAGCCAGCCCCTTTTTAAGCATATCTATAAAGACCTTCTGCTCCCATCTATAATACTCGGGGCCGCAGGTCGCAACCTCCCTGTCCCAGTCATAGGAAAGGCCCATCTTCTTAAGCTGGCTCCTCATGTTATCGATATTTTCGTAAGTCCACTTGGCAGGATGGGTCTTGTGCTGGATAGCGGCATTCTCGGCAGGCATCCCAAAGGCGTCCCACCCCATGGGATGAAGGACATTGAAACCCCTCATCCTCTTATACCTGGCCACAGTGTCGCCGATGGTGTAGTTTCTTACATGCCCCATATGTATCTTCCCTGACGGATACGGGAACATCTCCAGGACATAGTATTTCTCTTTCTCATTATCCTCAGAGACCTTGAACAGGCCTTCCTTTTCCCATCTCTCCTGCCATCCGGTCTCAACTGAACCTGGGTTGTAACGCTCTTCCATCCTGGGAAACTCCTTAAAGGTTTGTGTTCAAATCCGCTTAAATATAGAATAAGTCAGACGTTTAGTAAAGAGGATTTTGGGTATACCATCTATTTTTGACAACAGGAAAGCAGCATAAATACAACTTCTTTGTTGACGATCTCCTACCCACCTGAAGTCCACCGTCAAGCCTCTGTTGCCGGGTTAATAAGAATATTGGATTATTATTTCTTGACCCATTGCACGTTATCGATATATATTCTGAACGAATATTGCTGTAACGTAAAAGAACTATTATCCAGCATAGAAGATTATCTTTGCAGTCCACGCAGATTAGTAAATTCTACAGATCCGCGGAAAAAACACTGTTAGGCGGTCTACCAATGAGCCAAAAAGGACATACAACCGGAATGGCTGGCGAGTTCCATGTCATGGAACTTTTATTCCGCCTTGAGCATGAGCCGGCACTTACCTTGGGTAATGCCAAGTCTGTCGATATTCTGACTCGATCTCCTAAAGGCAAGACCTACGCGGTATCTGTAAAAGCGATGCGAGGCGGTGGGAAATGGGGTATTGGAAATCAGGACTACTCAAAAGAAGAAAATCTTGTTTTTGTGCTTTTGCACTACAAGAAATTTTCTGACTTAACTGAGCTTCCTGATGTTTGGGTTATCCCGGCTATAAATGCCGAGAAGATTAAACTTCCGTGGCACAAGCAATTCGGGCTATACATATACAAAGAGCAAGCGCATCTTTTGAAACCTTACAAAGATGCTTGGGGCCATCTCGCCTAACAATCGGGTCAAACGGACGCCCGGAATGCTGGCTTTGCTCTTACCGGCGTCCGCGCGCGGGTGCCCCTTACCCTAAACGTTATGCCAAGATATCAGCCTGAAATATGCAGGAAAGGGGAAAATCCAAAACCTATTAAACCGTTGGAGTAAAACCATGTTTATTCATATTTTAAAGGCAAAACATATAAAAGATTATAAGGTAGAAGTAGTTTTTAATGATGGGCGTAGAGGAATTGCTGATCTTGAAGATGCTTTAAGAGGCCCTGTGTTTATGCCATTAAAAGACAAAGCCGTTTTTTCAAAATTAAAGATTGATGAGGAACTACAAACCATTTCTTGGCCCAATGGAGCAGATATAGCGCCGGAATATGTTTATTTCAAGTCCTTCCAAAGTGATCCTGAGTTAAAAAATAAATTTAAGGCATGGGGCTATATCGTCTAACAAGTCGCTCCACATTAACGCTTACCTGTCATGCATCTTGCAAAAAAACCACAAGCCGCACGCCAGCCTGCGCTTGTGAGCTTTTACGATGGGTCGCCGCTTCGCGGCGTCCCATTCCGGCAACTAATATATAAACTCCCCTCCCCTGGCGGGAGGGGAGCAAGGGGAGGGTGAGACCGTTGTAAACTCACGATCTTTCACCCCCACCTTAATCCTCCCCCATCACGGGGGAGGAAATAGAATAAAGCAGAATGCAAAAACCTCTACCACATATCCAAGTTCGAGATATTCAGATCATTTAACGAGTAGTTCAATGGGCGACGGCCTCGGGTATTTTGGCCTAAGTCATATTTGCAAAACATAAAAATATGGTATACTGCTCTTAAAATTTATAGTTAGCGAGGTCATATATGATAAAGACCGATGAACTCTTTGCAGAAGCAGTCTCACTACCGTTGGATATCAGGACACAACTAGTAGACAAGCTCCTACAAAGCCTGCATCCTACTCAAAAAGAAATTGATGAATTGTGGGCAGCGGAGGCAGAAAGAAGGGTTGAAGATATAAGAAGCGGCAAGGTTAAGACTATACCAGGTGAAGAGGTATTCAAAAAAATCCGCCAAAGGTTAGGCTCTTGAAATATTCTTTCCATGAAGAAGCCGAAAAAGAACTGAACGATGCAATTGATTACTATAACGAGTGCCAAAATGGCCTCGGTTATGAATTAGTAGAAGAAGTCTACTCCGCAATCCAGAATATCCTGTTATTTCCTCATGCATGGGCTCCGCTTTCACAAAATACCAGAAGATGCCTGACCAATCGTTTCCCTTATGGGGTTATTTATCAAATCACCCATGATGAGATATTTATAATAGCAGTGATGCAACTCAACAGAGAACCAGGATACTGGAAAAATAGGGAAAAGACGGCATAACAAGCCGCACGCCAGACGCGCAAGTGAGCGTGGTCGTTGAGTTGAGAGACCCCCGACACAACAAACTTGCTATGCACCCCTCAGATATAGTAAAGTCCCATCAGTTTTTACGGAAAGCCGAATGCAAAAACCTCTACCACAAATTCAAGTTCGAAATTTTCAGATCAATCCGCCCTTAATTCTGGCGCCAATGGCAGGCCTTACCCACAGCGCACTCCGGCAGATCATTTTCGGCTTTGGCGGGGTCGGCCTTTTATCAACGGAGATGCTCTCGGCAAAAAGGCTGCCCTCTGAAAGTCCCAGGGTTTCCCCTTACCTGATAAGGACTCCTTTGGAAAAACCACTTTCATATCAGCTCTTGGTCTCCACAGCCGGAGAGATGGCCCCGGCCATAGATGTACTTCATAAACTTAAGGCAGATGCTATTGATTTGAACATGGGCTGCCCGGCTCCCGCTGTCGGCAAGTTCGGTGCGGGCATCAGGCTGTTGGAACGCCCGGAGGAGGTCCGCCGCATGGTGGCCGAGGCAAGGAAACTTACCCCACTACCCCTTACCGCAAAGATCCGGCTCGGCATAGAACTCGACGAACAGAAGTTAAAGGACTTTTGCGCCATGCTCGAAGACGAGGGGATTGATATGCTCTCGGTCCACGCCCGGACCAAAAAAGAGTCCTTTGCCAGAAGACCAAGATGGGAGTGGATTACCAAGGTAAAGGAGTGGCTCAAGATTCCCGTTATCGCCAATGGCGGGATCTTCTCTGTCCAGGATGCGGAAAATTGCCTGCGCGTCTCAGGCGCCGACGGTCTGATGATCGGCCGCGGGGCAGTTACAAAACCCTGGCTTTTTGCCGAGATAGCAAGAGAGGTGTACGGCTGCAAAATTGAGGAACCGGCAGTGTCACTTCCTATGGTTTATGGCAACTTTATAGACCTCCTCAACGAGCTTTTCAGGCCCGAACGCCGACTGGGCAGGCTTAAGCAATTTACCCCTTATTTTGCCCAAAACTATAAATTCGGACACCTCCTTGCGACCAGGGTTCAGTCCAGCAAGAGTGTAGATGAAGCAAGAGAAAGAGCCGGTATCTTTTTTTTAAATGGCACATAACGTAATGGTTAATCAGAGATAGCTGTTTCTCATTTCCCCTTCCACTTCCCGAAATCCTTTTACCGAGCAGTATTCTGCTCCTCGCCTGTTTGCCTTCTTCGGTTGCAGCAGCACCAATTTCTTTTGACAAAAGTTCTAATTTGGTTTAGTATGAAAAGCTTTCTATGACACATAAAACCTTGAATCCAGACAGGATACGGAACTTCTCCATCATAGCCCACATTGACCACGGGAAATCTACCCTTGCGGACAGGCTCCTTGAGTTTACCGGCGCCTTGTCGAAGAGGGAGATGACCGAACAGGTACTGGACAAGATGGACCTTGAGAGGGAGAGGGGGATTACCATAAAGGCCCAGTCCGTGAGGCTTAACTACCATGCGGATGACGGTAATGAGTATATCCTGAACCTTATTGACACTCCAGGTCATGTGGACTTTTCCTATGAAGTATCCAGGTCTCTTCAGGCATGCGAGGGAGCAATCCTTGTGGTTGATGCATCCCAGGGTATAGAGGCGCAGACCTTGGCGAATGTCTATATGGCGCTGGATGCAAACTTAGAGGTATTCCCTGTCCTGAACAAGATAGACCTCCCGGCAGCGGAACCTGAGAGGGTCAGGAAAGAGATAGAGGATGTGATCGGAATTGATGCATCCGATGCCATACCTGCTAGCGCAAAAGAAGGTATAGGGATAAAGGAGATACTTGAGGCAGTTGTAAAGAAGGTCCCGCCCCCTAAAGGAAACCCTGATGCGCCCTTAAAGGCCTTGCTGTTTGATTCGTGGTATGATCCATACCAGGGTGCGGTGGTCCTTATCAGGGTCTTTGACGGCACAATCAAAAAGGGGCAAAAGATAAGGTTTATTGCTGCTAACAAGTCGTATGACGTCCTCCAACTCGGGGTGTTTACTCCAAAGATAAAGTTTGTTGATTCCCTTTCCATAGGAGAGGTTGGGATCGTTATAGCTGGGATCAGGGAGGTAAAGGACACAAGGATAGGCGATACGGTAACAGATGCTGCAAATCCTGCCAAAGAACCTCTTCCAGGCTTCAAGGTGGTCAAGCCTATGGTCTTCTCCGGGCTTTATCCGGTGGATGCAGACCAGTATGAAGACCTGCGAGATGCCATGGAGAAGCTCAGCCTTAACGATTCATCTTTTACATATGAGCCGGAGGTTTCTATAGCCCTTGGATTCGGTTTCAGGTGCGGCTTCCTTGGCCTCCTTCACATGGAGATAATCCAGGAGCGGCTTGAAAGGGAGTTTAACCTAAATCTTATAACTACAGCGCCGACTGTTGTGTATCGGGTAACAAAGATAGGCGGGGATGTGGTGAATGTTGACAACCCTGCTACCCTCCCGCCTTTGCAAGAGATAGAAAAGATAGAGGAACCGTTCATCCTTGCAACGCTCCATCTTCCGACCGAATACGTCGGCGGTATAATGGGGTTATGTCAGGAGAAGCGGGGAATCCAGAGGGAGATGAAGTACCTTTCATCCAACAGGGTGATGTTGATCTACGAGCTTCCTATGAACGAGATAGTACTCGACTTCTATGACAAGCTAAAGTCCATATCTAAGGGTTATGCCTCCCTCGATTATGAATACCTTGATTACAGGGTGTCAGACCTTATAAAGCTCGACATAATGCTGAACGGAGAGATTGTTGATGCCCTGTCGTTCATAGTCCACAGCGATAAGGCATTTCAGAGGGGTAAGGAGCTTTCGGAAAAACTCAAGGAGCTTATACCAAGGCAGATGTTCGAGGTCGCCATCCAGGCCGCCATTGGGAACAAAGTGATTGCCAGGGAGACGGTGAAGGCCATAAGAAAGAATGTCCTGGCAAAGTGCTACGGAGGTGATATAACAAGAAAGAGGAAGCTCCTTGAGAAGCAGAAGGAAGGAAAGAAGAGGATGAAGCAGGTCGGGAGCGTGGAACTGCCCCAGGAGGCGTTCCTGGCAGTGCTCAAAGTTTAATAAAGCTTTTTTGACACAGATTTACACTGATTTTTTCTATGATTGTCACTGTTTTTTGTCTGTGTTAATCATATTCAATCTGTGATTATCAGTGTCGAAGAAAAAGAGCTTGAAAGGATTTGTTGTGGCTAAAGATAATAAAGATAAAGACTTGGAAAAAGGTAAATCTGTTCAAACCAAATCCCAGACCAGGGAATGGGTAGAATCCATTGTTATTGCCCTGCTATTAGCCTTGGTTATAAGGACCTTTGTGGTTCAGGCCTTCAAGATCCCATCCGGCTCTATGGAACCGACCCTCCTCATAGGTGATCATTTGCTGGTCAACAAGTTCCTTTATGGCACAAAGATACCATTCACCGAAATAAAGGTGCTTCCGATAAAGAAGCCAGAGAGGGGAGATGTAATTGTCTTTATATACCCTGTTGATCCCAGCAAGGACTTTATAAAGAGGGTTGTTGGTCTTCCGGGAGATAAGGTAGAGATCATAAATAAGAAGGTTTACGTCAATGAAAAGGGTATTGAAGATACCCATGCCCACTTTGCCGAAGATATGATCCTGCCCAAAGGAAGCGAGCCGAGAGACAACTTTGGCCCTGTGACGGTACCTCCTGACTCACTCTTCGTCATGGGGGACAACAGGGACAGAAGCTATGACAGCCGCTTCTGGGGCTTTGTAAGGACGGCTGAGATAAAAGGTAAGGCATTTATTATATACTGGTCCTGGGACAAAGAACGATTTTTGCCCAGATTTTCAAGGATTGGAAACCTTATACACCCTTAAAATAGACATTCCCCTCTCAAAAGCGCAAAAACCCCTCTTGGATAAAGGGTTTCAGTGAGGTATACTCCTCACCAGTTAGGTGAAACCACAATATCACAAAGAGGGGGTAGAAAGATGATACAACAAACCTTGAT
>JAUSKU010000011.1 GCA_030646755.1 Deltaproteobacteria bacterium | reverse complement strand
ATTTTAAAAGAGCTGCACTTCGGACACTTTTTTTGTTCATATTCACCCCCTTAATTTGTCAGACAAGTATAATAGGGGTGAATGTACAATAACTAAGCCTGTTTGGGAAGCATAACAGACCCACTAAACTGTTACGCTACCGATTATCGGTTGGTTTGCTTATTTTTTGAGGTACATTTACCCCTGTAGGTAAAAATTTGAAACTCCCGTTTTTCCATGCAAGCATACGGAAAAGGGCCTTCTCCCCGCTGATATCCCCTATGGCAGCATCTACCATATTGCCATCATGGATATAGATTTCACCCCTCTCCTTGTTCTTCTGGAGGGAGAGCCTTCCCTCCTTCTTGTTCATGCTGAACATCTGCAGGAGGTCCGGGAGAGATATCTCGGAAAGGCCACCCTCAATAATCTTCTCTTCCCTGGAAACCTCCCTGGTTCTTTCAACCTTCTCAAAAAGGGAATATATGCGGGCAGCCACCTCGTCCACGTTTACAGGTTTTATAAAGAGAGTGTCCTTGTGACTCTGGAAGTGCGGTATCTGAATGTCGGATTCGCTAAGGAAAATGAAAGGAATGCCTTCAGCCCTCGGATTGGAGCGAAGTATCTGGGAAAGCTTTATCCCGTCTATTACAGGGAGGGTAACCGACAATACGACCATGGCCGGCATCTCAGAAAGGGCCTTATTGAGAGCAGTGGCGCCGTCATCGGCAGTGATGACCTCATAACCCCTGGCCTTAAGCACCCCTTTCAGGGAGGTCACAACCTTTTTATCTGAATCCGCAATAATTATCTTTTTATTATCAGCCATGAAAAAATTCCTCAACAGTGACCAGTGGTCAGTGGCCGGTGGTCGGTATATAACTCTTTAACTAATCTTACTGACCACTGACAATCGGCCACCGACCACTTTCTTTACAGTTGTACCTGCAAGTGATAGTTCTCTTGAAGCTTTGCAATCATATTTTCAACAAAGATCGGGTCCGATGTATGAAAACCGTAATACATCCCGTCACTCCTTTCTTTAGAAAGGAGTGCATAGGCATAATCAACACTCAGGAATATCAGGAAGTGAGCCTTCTCTATCTCTTCACCGCTCACAAATACGGGGGTGACATTTGGCATATCCCACCCGTTATCCCCCTTCTCCCCTATGAGGAATACCTTCTTCCCTGAAGAACCTTCTATCTTTGAATGGCCCCTCAGAAAGGTCAGAAACTGTTCCATATCCTTAGCCCCTAAGTACAGTATCCCCCTCTTGTCCGCATTCGTCTCTATCTCCCCGAATATTACCTCCTGTACCTGGGAGAGCATCTGTGGGTTAAAAAGTATAAACCGCCCCATTCCCTCATCATCCTCAAACCCTTTCCTTTCACCCTTTACAGGGGCCTTCCCCTCACTAAGGGCCATGGAGTAGTCTCCTTCTTCACCTATGAGCTTGTCGAATATCTTCCAGAAACCCATCTCCCCGAACCTGGAGCGATTATAGAGGCTCCTCTTGGTCTCCTCCATCCTCTTTCTGACATTCTCCAGGAGGGTCCTGAGGTCGGTTCCGTCTTTAGGGAAGGATACCGAGCGGATTCCTATCTCCATCGTACTGCTTTTTTTAATATCACTTATAAAGACCTTCTTCCTCAATAAGTTGTTGATCCTTCTTATAGTCATTAGAGAACCGAAGTAATCGGTTTCAGGAAGAAGAACGTAATACTCGTCATTTTTGAACATGGCAAGGATGTCCGCATCCCTTATGACGCCGAGGGTTGTATTTATTACCCCCTGGATCGCCTCATTCAGGACAATATCCTTAAATTCCCCCTTGAGCTCGCGATAGTTTTCTATCTTGAGGTAAAGTATCGAAAATGTCCTGTTGTACCTCCCTGCCTTAATTATCTCTTTTATCAAGTAATCGGTGAAGTAGTTAATATGGTATGTATTTGTCTTCGTATCTTTGAACCCCTTATACTCTATCTCCTTAACCTTCAAGGCATTCCCAACTGCTATGGCCGCAAACCCGGCTATGGTCTTTGCCACCATCAGGTCCCTTACCTCAAACCGATCCCTGTCCAGTTTATCTGAGATCTTCATCAACCCGATGACCTTTTCATCCAGCTTCAGTGGGACATAGAAGACACCCTCGTTAACCTCCTTTCCCTCATAAGATGTCTCGTAAAACGGCTTCCCTGCATTTATCATTTGCGCTTCACTGTGAGAAGAAAGGAGGATGGTGTCCGCCTCTGATGCTATGTTAACAACACCCCTAGCAGTTGCAAGTCTTAAGGCATCATGGTTTTCGGGTAAAAGGAGCCATAGGACGCCACCCTGGGCGTTAGTCTCGGACATGACAGAGTCAAGGATGAGGTCCAGAAGCCTTTCCATGTCCAGTATCGAAAGGATCCTGAGGCACCTCTGATATACGGACAGGATGCCAAAATACTCCAGGTTCTCTGAAATCAGTTTGCCGTGTTCGGCAACCAGATTCTGCTTCTCAAGTATAGTTCTTATGAGGTGAAGGAAATTATCGGGATCTATCGGCTTCAGGACATAGTCTGTGACACCCATCTTCATGGCGTTCACAGCCGTTTGGACATCGCCAATGCCGGTAACTATAACGACATCCTGGCTCGGGTTAACCCTCTTTATGGCCTCCATAGTCTCAAGGCCGCTCATCCCCTTCATTGCCATGTCGGTTATAACTATATCAAAAGGCTCCCTGGCAAAGAGCTGCAGGGCCTCTTCGCCACTCTCAGCGGTCACAACCTTATACCCTTCATGGGATAATATGTCGCTGTAAAGCTTCCTGAAAAACCTCTCATCATCTACGGCAAGTATCTTGCCTCTGGCCATACGAACCCCTTATAAGAACAGGTAGAGGTAGAGAACTGCTTTACCTTTACCTATTATTTACTACATCTTATATTTACCAAAGTGCTCGGGGGATAGCTTTTCAAGAACACCTTCCCAATTCCCCTTTTCAGCCCCGGCTTTGCCGGAAAGGTCTATCCTCCGGGAACGCTCTATAACCTTCTTGCTCACAAAGATAGGGGAATCCGACCTTAAGGCAAGGGCTATGGCATCGCTGGGTCTTGCGTCTACGGCAATCTCTTTTTTCCCCCTTCCCTTCTTCAGGAATACGGTGGCGTAAAAGGTATTATCCTTGATGTCATTGACCTCAATCCGTATGACCTGAGCCCCAAGGGTATAAATAATATTATTGAGAAGGTCATGGGTCATCGGCCTTGAAAGGGTTATCTTCTCCAATTCGGCAGCTATGGCACTTGCCTCAAGGATCCCGATCCATATAGGGATGGTCTGGCGGCCGGCCACTTCCTTCAATAATATTATGGGCATGCTGGAGAGGGGATCAAGGGTAAGCCCCTTTACCTCCATCTCTCTGTAAACTTCCTCTTTCATTGATACCTCTTAAATAATCTCTCCCGTCAGGGAATTAGCCGAGCCCTTTGTTATCCTGGCCATCACCGTCTCACCAACCAGTCTCTCATCCCCTTTCAGATATACGGTCTTAAAGGCCCTGCTCTTCCCTGAAAGCCTCTCAGGGTCTCTGCCCTCCAGAAGTACCTCCACAATCCTTCCTTCGTATTCCCGGTTCTTCTCAAGAGATATCTCCCTCTGTTTATCAAAAAGAGCCGTTAGTCTCCTCTCTTTTATATCCTCCGGCACCTGGTCAGTCATGCCTGCCGCCCTTGTCTCAGGCCTTGGAGAATACTTGAAGGCAAACAGGGCGTCGTACCTTACCCTCTCTGTCATATCCATCGTATCATCGAAGTCAGCATCAGTCTCTCCGGGGAAGCCCACTATTATATCCGATGTTATGGCCATCTCAGGAGATTTTCCCCTGAGGGCCTGAACCTTCTTTAGATAGGCATCCCTGCTGTATCCCCTGTTCATCCTTTCAAGTATAATGTCGGACCCTGACTGGACCGGGAGATGGGTATGCTCGCAAAGCTTGGAAAGACTGCAAAAAGAATCTATCAGTGACTCGGAAAGGTCCTTGGGGTGGGAGGTCATAAACCTGATCCTCTTTAACCCATCTATGCTGTTTATCTCAGATAGAAGAGAAGGAAAGTCTGTATCCTCTCCAACTCCCCCTTCATAGGAGTTCACATTCTGCCCTATAAGGGTAACCTCCTTGACTCCTGTTTCAACAAGCCCCTCTATCTCCCTTATGATATCTGCGCTGGGCCTGCTTATCTCCCTCCCCCTGACATACGGGACTATGCAGTAAGAGCAGAAGTTGTCGCATCCGAGCATGACCGTTACAAGGCCCGTTACCTTGCCTGTCCCAAGATCAGCCGGCCTCGCAAGCACAGGATCAAGGAATATCTCCGGCTCTCCTTCATAAAATCTTGTCTCGGAGGCCCTTTCATTCCTTACCCTTGCGTTATCAATAAGCTCTGGGAGCTTATGGATATTGTGAGTGCCGAAGACTATGTCCAGATATGGAACCCTCTTCAGGAGGCTCTCCCCCTTTTGCTGGGCAACGCACCCGCCGACCCCTATAATCAGCTCAGGCTTCTTCTCTTTGTATGGCCGGAGGGTCCCGAGATAGCTGTACACCTTATGCTCAGCCTTGTTTCTAACGCTGCATGTATTAAGGATTATAAGGTCTGCCTTTTCCTTATCAGCAGTGGGCATGTAGTTATGCCCTGCCAGGAGACCGGCTATCTTCTCAGAGTCGCTGTCGTTCATCTGACAGCCCTGGGTCTCAACAAACAAGTATCTTTCCTGGTCCAATCCCGGCTACCTCCACGAAGTCTAAATTTTAATGGGTTTTAGGAGGAAAGTCAACGGCTTTCATGACCCGCACCACCATGAAATGAAATAGCTTTGCGCCCCTACTGTTTTTATGATAAAGAATTATAAAATGGAACCGGTTATTGAAAGAAATAGTATTCCAAGCCTTTTAAAAATTCTATCCAGTGATTACAGCATAATCGCCCCCCAGGAAAGAAACGGGGAGGTTGTATTTGATGACCTGAAAGATCCGGAATGCCTTGTATTAGGATACAAGGTCACAATACTCCCGCCAAAGAAGTATCTCTTCCCTCCGGAGGAGATCCTCTTCACCTATTCGGGTAAAGGTGTAAGGACGCCATCGATCACCAGCAAGAAACTCCTCATCTTCGGGCTTAGTCTCAGGGACCTGGAGGCGATAACCCAGCTTGACGAGATCATGTCAACCCCCCATCCGGATTACTTCTATTGGAAGAGGAGGTCGAGGAGCATATTGGTTGGCGTGACGGATGAGAGCGTCCATGCTCCTCCCGGCGGGGATCTGATCCTGGAGAGGATGGATGATGAGCTTTACAGGGCTATCCCTCTTACTCAGGCTGGTAAAAAGATTGTTAAGGGGAGGTTCTTCAAGAAACAGGATATCCTCCCTCACAAAGGGGAAGGGAATCAGGTGATGGAGGAACTCAGGAAGCTCCTCCTGGACCCTGAGACCCTGGCAGAGGCTGTGAAGTGGTCCCGCGCCGAAGGGCATCCTGTCTGGGAGGAGCTTGGGAAAAGGTGCATAGGCTGCGGGATATGCACATACGTCTGTCCCATCTGCCACTGCTTTTCCATGGAAAACAGTGTCTCCCTCGATGGCTCCACATGTACGAGATGCAGGAAATGGGATGCCTGCACACTCCCGGGATTCGCAAGGATTGCAGGCGGATACGACCACCATCCGTCACAGAAGAAGAGGTATTATAACTGGTACTACCATAAGTTCGTGAGAGGTTATAAGGAATATGGAAAGTCCCAGTGCGTCGCCTGTGGAAGGTGCCAGACATACTGCCCGGCTAGGATCGACATAGAAAAGGAGCTTCTAGGGATAGTCAAGGATTACCGGGAGGCCTGCGGATGAAAAATCTTTATGCTCCGATAAGGGCCAGGGTAACAAGGATAGAGGAGCTTTCGGAAAACGTGAGGCTCTTCAGGTTTAAAAAAGATAGGGGGCGCTTTGCCAAAAACCACGGCGGGCTTACCTTTATACCTGGCCAGTTTGTCATGGCAGGGGTATGGGGTTATGGGGAATCACCTATTGGTATACTATCATCCCCCTACGAAGACAGCTTCATGGAGATACTGGTCAGAAAGGTCGGGGTTGTTACCAATGCCCTGCACAGACTAAACGTAGGGGATGAAATGACAATCAGGGGGCCTTACGGAAACGGCTTCCCTATTAGTTCTTTTGAGGGGAAGGACGTGGTGATGGTCTCCGGCGGGTGTGGGATACCCCCAATCGCTGCCCTGATAGAATATATCATTCAAAAAAGGGAGAGGTTTGGGAGGGTATACCTCCTTTATGGCGCAGCAACTCCAGAGGATATTTTGGCCAGGAAGAGGCTCGATACCTGGGGGCGTCATATAAATATCCTCCTTACCGTAGACCATCCTTCTCCTGAATGGAAAGGACATGTGGGGCTGGTATCGGAGATGGTAAAGGATATAGAGATAAACCCTCTAAATGCCGTTGCCACCATGTGCGGGCCTGGCCCGATGATGACTGCCCTTGAGAGGATACTGAGGCCCCTTGGCATCTCAGACAGGCGGATATACGTCAGCCTTGAAAGGAAGATGCAGTGCGGGATAGGGAAGTGCCAGCACTGCGTAACAGGGGACAGCTACGTCTGCATAGATGGACCTGTATATAATTTTGATGAGATAGACAAGAACTGGGATTAAATGGGACTGTTCCCCAAGGCCCACCCTCACCTTAATCCTCTCCCTGAGGGAGAGGAAACTTTTTCGTTCCCTCCACTTCAAGGGGAGGGTTAGGGTGGGGATGGGGTAAAGAGGGTATTTTCAGGTGCAAAGAGAAGCAAAAAAACTAAAGGTCGGCATCTTCGACTTCACAGACTGCGAGGGCTGCCAGGTGAAACTGGTCTCCCTCAGGGAAAGGCTCCTGGCCCTTCTGGAAAGGGTGGAGATAGTCAACTGGAGACTTGGGCAAGAAAAGAACCGGATGGATCGGTTTGATCTCGTCTTGATAGAGGGGTGCCCCATCACTCAGGACGAGATAGACCTTTTGAAATTGCTGAGGGAGAGGTCTACTCATCTGATAGGGTTCGGGACATGCGCCACCATGGGCGGAATCCCGGCCATCATGGATCAGAAGGAAAGGGCCAAGTGGTACAATAAGATTTACGGCCCTCAGTACAAACCAAGGGGGATAGACTCCCTTCCCCTCACTTCCTATGTCAAGGTGGATTTTCTCATCCATGGCTGCCCGGTGGATGAGAATGAAATAGTAAGGGTCATGGAGGAGCTTCTAAGCGGCAAGAAACCTGCCTATAGAGGTTATTCTGTATGTTTCCAGTGCAAGCTGGCAGGGAACCCCTGCCGCCTCATAAACGGGAAACCATGCCTCGGCCCTGTAACTCAGGGTGGATGCGGCGCAATATGCGTAAGCGGTGGCTCCCCATGCTATGGATGCTTCGGGATAAGGGACACGGCGCAGATAGAAGGACTCCTCGACATACTGAAGGGAATGGCTGATAAAGAGGAGATAGAGAGGTACTTCACCATGTTCCTTAGATATACGAAGGAATACAATGAGATTGTGAGGCCATTTATGGAGAGGGAAAATGGCTAAGAGAATAAGCGAATCACTGATAACAAAGATAGAAGGTCACGGCTCCCTGCATGTGGACTGGGAGGGAAGGAAGGCCAAACTCCATGTTGTTGAGGGGGAGAGGCTTTTCGAGGGTATCCTTGTCGGAAGGACGGCGGAAGAGGTCCACTGGATAACACCCAGGATCTGCGGTGTCTGTCCCATAGCCCATAACCTTGCATCCGTCAAGGCCGTGGAGGATGCATTGGGGATCATCCCGAATCCAACTACTGTACTCCTCAGAAGGCTTATGATGACAGGGCAGATGATCCAGAGCCACGTCCTTCATCTCTTTTTCCTGGCACTCCCCGATTATATCGGCCTGGACAGGGCAACGGAACTGGCTGAGAAGGACCCGAAGGCCTTTGGAAGAGCATTGAGGCTCAAAGAGGTATCCGACGAGATAGCCTTCTGCATAGCTGGGAGGAACGTACACCCGACAACAACGACCATAGGAGGATTCCATAAGATACCGGACAAAAGTTCACTGCAAAGGCTTTTGAGGATGCTCGAAAAGACATCTCCTGATGCCTCCTGGACAGCAAGGCTCTTCACATCCCTTCCCTACCCTGAACTCGATGCTGACCTGGAACTCCTCTCCCTGAAAGGAGACGGCTACAGCATATACGATGGGGATACCATATCCTCCAGCCGAAATGATGATACATCGGTTAAAGGGTACAAGGAGGCCATAGAAGAGGAGGTCAGAGAATACTCCACAGCCAAGTTCGGGAGTTACAGGAAGAGGGAGATAATGGTTGGGGCACTGGCAAGGATCGCAATAAACGGCAAGGGGCTCGGCCAAAAGGCCAGAAAGTTTGCGAAGAGCCTCGATTTAAACAACCCTTTTCATAATAACCTTGCCCAGGCGATAGAGATCCTGCACTTTCACGAAGAGGCGATAATGCTGATAGAAAAGCTTATTGAAGAAGGGATGGACGGGACTGTAGTCAGGCCGTCAATAAACCCGCCTCTTAAAGGGATAGGCGCCGTGGAGGCACCGAGAGGTGGACTGTATCATGAGGTTCATTTAAGAGAGGACGGGAAGGTAACTTACGCCAACATTATCACACCTACGGTGCAAAACCTGACATCCATAGAAAAAAGCTCTCAGACGCTCCTTGACAGTAATCCGGCGGCTTCAAAGGAGGAGTTAAAGAGGCTGATGGAGATGCTTGTCCGGGCCTATGACCCATGCCTGACCTGCTCTGTGCATTAGGTGTACAGAGAGTTTGCGGCCTTACACTCCGATATCTCCTTAATGAGCCTTTCTACCCTTTCCATCTCTTCCTGAGGAAGCTTCTCCAGTTCATCTGCAATAAGCCTCTTCCCTCCCTCCCTTGTTCTTTCAGATGCATAGTTGATGAGATATTCCTTAAGGGATACAAGGGCATTTGGGGTACAGTACCTCTTGATCTCCCCACTCTTCGCGTAAGGCATAAACATTTCCCCTGTCCTCTCCTTTATCTCGCATGCTGTGCAGAAGCTCGGGATAAAGCCAAGTTCTATTAGCTCAAATATCACATCCTCCAATGGCCGATGGTCGCCAACATCGAACTGCCCTATCGCCTCTGCCTTCCTGACCCCTGATTTTGAGTATCCTCCGACCTCCGTTGACGACCCTGCTGATATCTGGGAAACACCTATGCCGTAGGCCATCCTCCTTATATCGGGAGTCTCCCTGGTGCTGAGGATTATCCCTGTGTATGGCACCGCAAGCCTAAGTATTGCAATTATCTGGAGGAATGTCTCGTCATCTACAGGATAGGCTGGATTAAATGGTTCCCCGCTTATGGACTGAACCCTTGGTACAGAAATGGTATGGGGCCCGACCCCCATCACCCTGTCAAGATAATGGGCATGTTCTATGATGGCCAGTGTCTCAAATCTCCAATCGTAAAGACCGAACAGCACCCCAAGCCCCTCATCCCCAATACCTGCCTCTATCGCCCTGTCGTGGGCGGTTATCTGCCTTTCATAGTCTGCCTTCGGGCCTCTGTGAAATTTTTTGTAACTCTCGAGGTGGTATGTCTCCTGGAAGAGGCTGTATGTCCCTATATCTGCATCCTTGAGCAGCCTGTAGTTCTCAACTGTTGTTGCGGCTATGTTCACATTTATCCTGTCTATGCGCCCACCCCTTTCATCCCTTACCGCATAGATCTTCTCCATAAGCTCGCAGAGTCGCTCAATGGTATTCCTTTCAGGGTCTTCGCCGCTTTCCAGCAATACCCTCTTATAACCCTTATCTATCAGAACTCTGACCTCTTTTTCCACCTCAATAGTGGAAAGAACCGTTCTTTCCGACTTGTTGCTGACCTTAAAGCCGCAGTATGCGCAGTTGTTTATGCAGTGGGAAGACCAGTAAAGGGGAGCGAAGAGGACCATCCTGTTCCCGTATATGGATTGACGGACGGCTCCGGCTGCCTCAAACAATTCTTCCCTGGGAACTGTTCCGCTGTAAACACCTGAGACAAGGACGGCAGTCTCCTCAACGGTCAATCCAAGGCCGTTGGCTCCGCGTTCCAGGACCTTCCGGCACTCCTGGACCGTGACCTTTATATCTAACAGCTTATCAATCTTGCGTTCATTTATTATCATCAGCTTTGCTCCTAAAATACCCCATCCCCACCCCAACCCTCCCCTTGAAGGGGAGGGAACAAAAAGTTTCCTCTCCCTCAGGGAGAGGATTAAGGTGAGGGTGGGTACCGCTTTATGGTCTCAGCCTCTCCTCAAGCATCCTGTAGCTTTCCTTCCCCTGAAAGAGGGCGTACCTCTCCCATCTCCGGTCTCTCTGATAAAATTTGTCAGGATATATCTGATAGAGACGACGGTATCTCGGAGGGGTCAGGTTGAACATCATGGCATTCCCACCGGCCATGAGCCCCTCTTTCCTCATGCCTGCCCCGCCTATGGTCTCCATGGCCGTTGTCACAGGAATCCTTACATTCTTCATCATCAGCCTGATGATAGCCATGACCCGCAGGGTCATATCAGTACTACCGCTGGCCTTGTCAGAGAGAGGCGTTTCAGGAGATGGGATAAAAGGACCTATAGAGGCCATTCCCGGGTTCAGATTTTTAAGGGTGAGAATGTCATTGGCCATGTCTTCTATGGTCTGTCCCGGAAGGCCGACCATGAAGCCCGTGGCAATGAAATAACCCAGTTCCTTCAGGAAACTGAGGTGCGAAAACCTGTTATCAAGGTCCTTCCCTTCAGGGTGAAGCTCCTTAAAAAGCTGAGAGTTGGATGTCTCAAACCTGAGAAGTACACCGCTCGCCCCTGCCTTCCTGAGCCTTTTATAGCTTTCGTAACCCCTCTCCCCTATGCTCAGGAATATAAAGACCCTAGAACGCCTCTTTATCTCCCTTACTATCTCCTCCAGTTCTTCATCATTAAATAATGAGTCTTCACCTGATTGCAGTACAAGGAGTTTATACCCCCTTTCAGCGGCCTTTGCAGCCGTACTAACAACCTCTGATACGCTCATTCTATAGCGCTTAACATTACTTTCACTCCTGATACCACAGTAATAACAGTCTTTGGCGCAGATGTTTGAAAACTCTATGATACCGTGGACGCAGATGAACTCCTTAAGGTATGCCTTCCTGATGGTGTTGGCCTCTGAGTGAAGGGCATTTACCTCTTCAGGGTTGTCTGTTTGAAGGAGGTATGATATCTCCTCCCTTGATAACTCCCTAACTTTTGATGCCTGCAAGATCCTCTTGAATTTATCGCTTAATGAAGAGTTGTTGACCTTTCGGGAGGACTCCAGCAGCTCGATAATCTCCCTGGCATCTTTTGGGGAGACCTTCTTTATGGCAAGGCCGACGGTGTGGAGGATCCAGTCCCCTGCCTTGAGTCTGGGGAGAAGGGATATATCAATGGCTCTTTCTTCGCCGTTTTCCAGGACATCAGCCAGCTTCCCGCTGACTGAAACAACCCTGGCAGGGATTGTCAGGCACATGTCAACCTCAAGACCGTTTCTGCCTCATCCTTATCTATCTTATTTATGGCCATATCCCCGTGGACCAGGAGATAATCACCTGTATTAACATCCTTCAGGAGGCCCAGGTAGACCCTGTGGTTATGCCCATGGGCCTCAACTTGGGCCCACTGACCCTGAACTTCCACTACCTCGCAAGGAACGGATTGACACATACGTGATTCCCTCTGGCTTAACCTTCTCTAATCACCTTATTTAACGTCTCTATCAGTTCCTCGATCCTGTAAGGTTTGACAACAACTCCGTTAAAGCCGTGGCTGACAAAATCAGCCATTGCTGAATCACTGGAATACCCGCTCGACACCACGGCCTTGACATCCGGGTCTATTCCCCTGAGCCTCTTAATCGCCTCTTTCCCTCCCATACCTCCGGGGATAGTCAGGTCCATGACAACAACATCAAAGGGGTGCCCTCCTCCCTTTGCCTTTTCATAAAGCTCAATCGCCTCCGCGCCATCCCTGGCCGTCTCAGCCGTGTGTCCCATAAGGCCAAGCAATTTGGCAATAGACTCGCTGAGCATCTCTTCATCATCCATTATCAATATCTTGAAGTTGTCAGAAAAGGCCTTTTCCCCTTCGGTCTTCTTTTTCGTGGGCTCTTTTTCAGAGGCAGGGAGATAGATATAGAAGGTCGTTCCACCCCCTATCTCCGCTTCCACTGTAACATGTCCATCATGTTTTTTAATTATGGAATAAGAGGTGGCAAGGCCCAGGCCGCTCCCCTTCTCTTTCGTTGTAAAATATGGGTCGAATATCTTATGCAGATGCTCTGCCGGTATGCCGATCCCCTGGTCCTTAACAGATATCTTCACGTATTTTCCTTCTCTTAGCGGCATACCCTCTTTTGCCCCGACGGAGATGTTTTCTGCACGGATCTCTATTGCCCCCCCCTCCGGCATGGCCTGCTCGGCATTCAAAATGAGATTGTTTATCACCTGGTTTATCTGCCCTTCATCAACTTCAACGGGCCAGAGACCTTCCGGGAAAGAATATTCAACCCTGGCATTAGAACCGCTTAATGCAAGGCCTGTCGACTCCTTTATCAATTCCGAGATATCCGCCTCCTTCCTGATAGGCTCCCCGCCTTTTGAGAAGGTAAGCAACTGCTGCGTTAATTCCTGGGCCCTCCTGCATCCCTTCTCGGCCATGGCCAATATCTCCGGTATCTTGTCTCCGCTGTTTGCATGCATCTTTGCGAGGGAAACATTCCCCATTATGAGGGTAAGGATATTGTTAAAGTCATGGGCAATGCCCGCGGCAAGGGTTCCTACCGATTCGAGCTTGTTTACCTTTAAAAGCTCTTCAGCCAGCCTCTTGCGCTCCGTGATGTCCTCGCAGTATGTTGCAATGCCTATTAGCCGCCCACATGCACTTGTCAAGGCATCGGACAACAACTGGACAGGGAAAACGCTCCCGTCCTTCCGGATGTTGATGCTTTCCCGTTTATAGCTATTTACCCCTTTCATGTTCTCAACCGGCATCCTGTTCCAGTTTTCGGCCGGGGCTAAAATCCTCACATCCTTGCCGATCAACTCCTCCACCTCATAACCGTGCATCTTTGCCTCTGCAAGATTTGTGTAAAGGATATTCCCCTTCACATCGGCGATAGTGACGCCGAGTTGCATGGTTTCAACCGCTTCTTTCAGTGAACGTAACTCCTCCTCGGCCTTTTTCCGCTCGGCAATCTCAGCCTGCAGCATCTCATTGGCCTTTACCAGCTCCGCGGTCCTTTCCCTGACGCGGCTTTCCATCGCCTCTTCAAGACGGTTGCGGTCTTTTTCCGAAACCGCCAACTCAGCTATCATCCGGTGCAGCTCCGAAAATTGTTTCTTAAACTCTATTTCTATTTTATCTTTATTATCTTTCATTATGGCTCGCACCTCCCCGACTGTAGACCGTATATCCGGCAGCAATTTCTCTTTAACTACCGCCTGGTATCTACCATACCTTTGACAGCGCCTCCAGGGTCATCCCAGTTGCCCCCCGGTTCTTTAAAACCGCCTGCCTCGCCTTATCCCCCATGGAGTCGCACAGCCGTTTATCAGAAAGGAGCCTGTCTGTCCATATCATAAGCTCCCCGGCATCCTTTACCTCCACCCCTCCACCGCTTTCTGTAAGAATCCGGGCCGCATCCCTGAAGTTTTCTGTGTGAGGGCCGAAAAGGACTGCTTTCCCGTAAAGCGCCGGTTCAAGGAGGTTATGCCCTCCGACAGGCACAATACTTCCACCCATAAAGACAATATTACCATACTTATAAAAAGATGCCAGTTCCCCCAAGGTATCCAGAAGGAGGACAGGCACTCCTGTCATCCCTTTAACCTGAGAGCGCTTGACATACTGCAACCCCTTCTCTATCAATACCCCCTCTACCTCCCATATCCTCTCCAGATGCCGGGGTGCAAGGATAAATTTCAAGTCGGGATATTTACCACGCAACTCCATATAAATATCAATTACCGGCGCATCTTCACCCTTGTGGGTACTCCCCGCAATAAATACAGCGCCTCCCCAATTATCCATGAACGGTATATTTACCTCCGAAACAATGGTATCAAATTTTATGTTGCCGGTCACGGACACCTTTGAAGGTTCCGCACCGAGGGTGACAATCCTCCGGGCATCACCATCCGATTGCATTAAAAAGGCCTTTATATTATCAAAGACCCTTTTCAGCAGGGGACTGATAAACCAGTATTTGCCGTAAGACCTGTCTGATATGCGGCCATTAACCACTGCAACCGGTATCCCCATATCCCCGGCACTTTTTATCAAGTTCGGCCAGAGTTCTGTTTCCATTAGGATAAGGACTGAGGGGTTTACCTTTTTCAATACCTTCCTGACTATCCAAGGGAGATCGAGGGGAAGGAATATGACCCCTTCGGCCTTAAGCTTCTCTTTAGCGGCCTTATTCCCTGTCGGGGTAAATGTAGAGACCATAAGCTTCCTGTCATGGAACCTCTCCCTTATACCTTCAAGAAGCTTCTGGGAGGCGATCACCTCTCCAACCGATGCAGCATGGAACCAAATAGGCCTTTGACCTGACATTGCTCCAATAACAGTATCTGGAATATTCCCCAACCGTTCGGATAGGCCGATTATGTAACGTTTATCAAAGATCAGCTTGAACAGTATGATCGGCGACAATAAGAGAAGGGAGAGCAGAAGGATGAGGTTATACAGAAAGAAGATCATTTATTCCCCTATCTTTCCCAACAATCCCTTGACCCTCACCGCCTTGAACATCTTGAAAAAGAAAAGAGTGGCGAACAAAAGGTAAACAAGGTTTAATGAGAATGCCCAGAGAAGCTCCTTTACCGGGAATCCACCGCCGGAAACCACCGTCCTCATCCCTTCAAATACATGGGAGGAGGGAACCCACATAGCTATGACCTGAATTGGATATGGCAGAACCGATACAGGATAAAATACGGCAGACACCGGCTGGAACAGGAAAGCGACACCCCATGCCAGTACCTCCGCCTGACTGCCGAAGCGCAGGATCAACGCCGTGGTGAATATACCTATCGCCCATCCAAGGAGCAGGAGGTTCAGGACAAGGGGCAAAAGTGAAACCCCTATAATGAAGATATTGAAGGAATAAAAAAGCCATGCAAGGAAGATGCTTACGGATGCGGTAAGGATAATCTTTATAAGGCTCACGAACATCAGGGAGATAACGTATTCGCTGACACTGATCGGAGAGACAAACACATTGAGGAGGTTCCTGGACCAGATATCTTCCAGAAACGATATGGATATCCCCTGCTGTGCCCTGAATAGCAGGTCCCAGAGTATCAGAGCCCCCAGAAAGAAACTTATAAATGCCGGCAGGGCTCCACGGTATTGATTCAGATATACGGTTATGAAACCCCATAAGACCAGATCAAGAACAGGCCAGTAAAGGACTCCCATAAGCCTTGGGATGCTCCTCTTATAAAGAAACAACTGCCTGAGAAATATGGCCTGAATTCTATGTATCTTCATACTTCTCCCCTGGCAACCCTTATAAACACCTCTTCGAGGTTTTCCTTCTTAAACTTCTTCACCACATCCTCCGGGGTTCCGGTGGCTATGACCTTTCCCTTATCGAGAAAGACAATCCTGTCGGACATCTCCTCCATCTCCTTCATGTTATGCGATGTATAAAGGATTGTAAGACCCCTCTCGTCCCTGAACCTTTTTAAAAGCCTTCTGGTCTTATCGGCTATATCAGGGTCGAGTGATGCTGTCGGTTCGTCAAGGAGGAGGAGCTTCGGTTCATTCAAGAGGGCCTTGGCAAGACAGACCCTTGTCACCTGGCCTGACGAGAGCTTCCTGACCAGCTTATCCCCCAGGTCGGTAATCTCAAAATCTTTCAAAAGCTGATCTATCTTATCTTTGCTGTTCTTGATGCCGTACAGCATGGCAAATATCCTGAGGTTCTCCCTGACGGTAAGTGACAGAGGCATGGAGACATACGAGGAGGAGAAGTTGAGGTAGTTCAATATCTCCCTCCTCTTTTTGCTCAGATCCATATCAAATACCCTGATCTCACCAGACGTAGGTATGGTAAGGCCGAGCAGGATATGGATGATGGTGGTCTTCCCCGCGCCGTTCGGACCCAGGAGACCAAGTATCTCTCCTTTACCAATCTCAAAGGAGACGCCATCAACGGCCATAAAGCTGTTAAAGGCCTTTTTCAGGTTTTTAACTTCGACTATTTTTTCCATCTATCTCTCTTCAAACGCCCCCGCCTTCGGCACCCCCTCTTTACTAAAGTGGGGGATATCTCTATTTTTTACTCCTCCTCTTTGCTAAAGGGGAGGTCGGGAGGGGTTTGGTTTGCTTTTTCAGCAATTCTCTGCAGAACCCCTTCCATGTTTTGCATTACATCATTATTCCAAAATCGCATCACTTCTATTCCCTGCGCCTTAAGATAATCTGAACGCACCTCGTCATACGCTTGTGCATCTTTTTCCGCATGCTGTCCACCGTCCAATTCAACGGCAAGTTTTATGGTCGGGCTGTAGAAATCAAGGACATACGCGCCTATGCTGAATTGACGGAAAAACTTGATCCCATGAATCTGCTTGTTCCTTAGCCTTGCCCAGAGGAGTTTTTCAGCCTCTGTCTGGTTCCGTCTCAGTTCCCGCCTTCGTTCTTTGAGTTTCAAGTTGTTCTGGATGAGTCCCATAAATCAAGTTACCTCTTATCTCAAACGCCCCCTCGCTCCCCCTCTTTACTAAAGAGGGGGATGGGGGGAGTTGGGTTTCCCGTTTTTGTAGGGGCGATCTGGCGGGTCGCCTCTACGATTCTATAATTTCAATATCCTCCTCCGCCAACCCGTAAAGTTCATAAACAAGCCGGTCTCTCTGGCTGTCGGTGATCTTTATCTGCCGTTAAATTTATTGATGAATTGCTTACATTCTTAGTGTATAATTATTTCATGCAAAAGAAACCTCTCATCGAAACAAATCCTTACCTTAAAACACCGGAGAAATATTGGCGTTCTCTCGTTACAAACATAGCCAGTTCTACCGCAATTGAAACGGGTCAAAACACTGATTCGATTGTCAAGACACTGATTAAGTCCAGGACCCATATAGAGCTTGTCAAATCTAAGACACAGTCTTTCGAATAAACACCTCAAAATATTTCCCATAGGTTTATATCCCTCTCCAAGCCTGCTCGAACCGCCCCCATCTTATACTTCCCCTTTAAGTTTCTTAAGGCCTGCTACCCCGGCAAGAGACTTCATCTGAGTAATAGCAACTTCGTTCAATTGCCTCAATCGTTGAGACTGGGGAAGCCCCTGGTGAATCAGAACTGCGTTGATGCTTTCCATATTTGAGAGAACGACGAGTTGCTCCAATGTTGCATGATCCCGGATGTTGCCCTCTTTGTCCTGATTCGCTTCGCGCCATTCACGCGCCGTCATACCAAACAAGGCAACGTTCAGCAGGTCTGCTTCATTGGCATAAATGGCGTTTATACGCTCCCTGGTAATCTTCGGCGGAATCAGTTTTTCTTTGACCGCATCTGTATGAATCTTGTAATTAACTTTGGCAAGGGTTCGCTGGAGGTTCCATTCAAGCGAAAGAGCACGGGTTTCTTCTTCCTTAAGTCGTTGGAACTCTACAATGAGATAGAGCTTGAACTCAGGACTAAGCCATGAGCCGAACTCGAAGGCAATATCCTTGTGGGCGAATGTTCCTCCATAACGACCAGTTTTTGCAACTATGCCAACAGCATTCGTTTTTTCAATCCACTTCTTAATAGAGAGCGTAAAACGGTTCAGACCAGCTTCATTTTTAATTCCCTCGAATTCGGGGGAATTAAAAACAGGGTTATGCAACTGCTCCCAGATGCCGATGAATTCAATGGTGTTCTTGTTTCTCAGCCATTTTTCAATGAGTGACAAACCGTCCTCAAAGCTTCTCACCATGTCCGTCAGACATATGTAGTCTTCCTGATTCCGCCGATAGACGGCTATCTCGCTTCCCTTAACGGTTATGGTTCTGTTTTTCATGCTTTCCACTCCATCTCGTTTTGCCTTTGGCCTTGTAGGGGCAATCCGGCGGGTCGCCAGGTTAAAAAGGTTTATGCGGCCCCTTTATATTCATTAAAAAATACAAACCCACTCGCCTATGGTTCTTTTTCAGGCCTCGTGGTTCCGTATAATATGAAGTTATTAAACTTCCCAACCGCTTTTGCCAATGCGTAAATTATAACCCAAATAAGCACCGCACCTAAGATGTACCATACCCACACCATTTTTTAACCTCCCTCTATAACCCTCACTCCACCTATGTCAATCAGTAAAGCTCGTAGGATGGGTGAAGCAAAGCGCACCCATCAATAACATAAATTATGTTGGGTCTGCTGCACTTGACCCAACCTACATTTTTCTATTATTAAGCCAATTCTCAAATTCTGAAAAAGACATTGATTTACATGAATCAGATATCTTTTTAAACCGCTGTCGACATCTATTATCTTCGGATACGAAGATATCCGCATCAGTATGTGCTGTATCAGCAATTATTGCATCACGAAAATTCTTTGAATGTCCTTTATGAACGTCATAAATATCACCTTCTCCGACTCTATCAACATCTGTAAGCGAATATTCGGAAAGAAAAACTGAATCACCGATTATTTCTGTGTGAAACCACTCGGGTACGCCTTTGAATGGACTTATTTCTAATTCTCTCCGAATAGTCGAAGTAACCATAACCATCAATTTATTTTCACTAATTAGACGGCTTATTTTCCCCTGAAGATCGGGGCAATGATATAGTTTGTCATAAACATTACAATCAAATATGACTTTATACATTATCAACCCTCTTTAACCGCCAATTTTTAACCCGCAGACAACGCCATTAGTCTCCCTCTGCCACCCTTCTCTCCTCCTCCGTCAGCCCGTAAAGCTCATAAACAAGCCGGTCTATCTGGTCATCGGTGATCTTTATCTGACGGTCGAGGAGTTCTTTTTCGTGGGCGATCCTGGCGTTTTGGAGCTTCTTGCTCAGGTCGAGCATACGGTCAACAAGGGAGACCATCTTGTCGTGAAGGGCTTTTTCGGCCTTCGGTATCGGTAATTGCAGGATGTCACGGATCATAATTTGTGGGAATGTGTCATCAGGCGATATCTGAAATTTTTTCCTGAAATACCAACCAATAAACCGTGAATTAAGGATTCCAAGTAGATAACGATAACTCAGCGGGCTTTCAGGCTTGATTTTCAGCACATGTAGCAGAGTGTTGCAATATGATGTTTCAGGTATATAGGTCGCAATAAGGGTTGGGCCTATAATCTTCCGTATTAGGATTTTGTCGCCAACAAAATTCTCCGAATTACGTGGTGCGGCAAGCCAGGGGCCATACTTCAACCAATTGTTTTCCCGCCATAAAAGAGCATAACGTCCAATATGTTTTCCATCAAAGAAGGGCTGAAAACCTTGACTTTCTTTTATGTCGGAAGTAAACGGTTTTGTATCGCGTATTACTTCTGTCTGTGGCGGATTCCCTTTTCCGATCTCGTAAACCTTTATCCCTGAAAACATTTCAGCAAAGCTTGACACCTGCTTGCATTGGTTGTCAATACGGACAATAATTAGATTTTCACTATCATTACTGCTGATGTTAAAGGCATTTTGTTCATGCCAATTCTTAGTTGAAATATAAAACTCCCGTTCGGCTTGATCAATTGAAGATATCACGCTTTTTTTATTGAAAGAGCGTATTCTTACATCCGATTCATGAAATCTTTTTGCAGGTGATTTTTTCTCTGTAAACAGTAGAGTAGTATCCACCGTTGCGCCGGAAAATACCTTAGACGGCAAGGACACGACTTCTTGCAGGCAGCTATTCCGCAATAAAAAAGTACGTAGAGGCTGTGTGAATCCTAAATTAAGATACGTATCAGGCGTGATGAATCCAAATAATCCACCGGGCTTCAATAGGTTATGCCCCTGTTCAATAAAAAGAAGATAGCTTTCCCCTCTCCATACATGTGTTGTGAATTTGTTTTTCAGATAATCCAAGGTCTTGTCTGGGAAATCTGCCCCATACGGCGGATTCCCGATCACCGCATCAAATCCACCCCCACCCTGACCCTCCCCCGTCAATGGGGAGGGGAATACTTGTGGGAATTCCTTCGCCCAATCAAAGACGTTTATCCTGCGGATGTCGTCGTATTCCCCCTCACCCCGACCCTCTCCCGCCAGGGGAGAGGGAGATAAAGAGCCTCCCCTCCCTTGACGGGAGGGGATTGAGGGGAGGGTGAAAGATGTTTGAGCAAAGAAATCCGGCCCGATCAACGAATTTCCGCATTTTATATTGTTCTCAAGGCTCGGCAACACCCTTTCCTGAAACAGGGCCATTGTCTTTCCCACTGTCTCTTCATTCTCATTTTCCAGGAGCTTTAGAAGCAAAGACAGCTTCGTCACCTCCACGGCCTGCCTGTCAATGTCTACGCCATAGATGTTGTTTAAAAGAATCCTCTTCTTCTCCTGTGTCGTAAGCCTCCATTCCTTGCCTGCACCCATGTAGATGGCCGGGGTCTTCCCCTTGGCGTGTTTCTCAGGGTCGTTCTCCCTGTACCATTTCAGATGCCAGTCCAATAGGTATTGGTATGCTCCGATGAGGAAGGAACCTGAACCGCAGGCAGGGTCGAGGATGCGGATTGTTGATACGTCTTTGGGGGTAACAACTCCTTTTTTGGCAAACGCCCCCGCCTTCGGCTCCCCCTCTTTACTAAAGAGGGGGTTGGGGGGAGTTGGGTTTGAGGGGGATAGAGGTAGTTCCCCCAACAATCTCCCCACCGTATTCTTAACAATATATTCAACAATATATTGCGGGGTGTAATATACCCCTCCTGCCTTCTTTACCTCCGGCTTCTCCTCCACCTTTGCCTGATGCCCTGCGGTCAGCCTTATAACCTTTCCAAGGAACTGTTCATAGACGTTTCCAAGGATTTCCGCTCCGATGACGGAGAATTCGTAAGGGGATTTGGGGTAGTAGAGGTTTTCTATGATCTCCTTTAACACCTTGTCGTCTATCTTGAGGTTGTGGCTTAACCTGTCTGCCTTAAAATCAAAGAGGCCGCTGTTGTATTTCTTGTCGGCCTGGGTGAAGAGATGCAAAAGCCTTTCATATGCGTTTGAGCCATTAATGAGCCCCTGTAACCGTCCGTACCCCTCTATTCCTCTGTCCTCGCAGATTCTTAAAAATACGATCCTGTCTATGGTGTGCTGGACCGCGAAGTTAAGCTCATATATGTCAAGCTCCGGGTTTCTCAGGGCAAGGTTCCTTGCAAGGGAATCGCGCCACTTCTCTATCTCTTTGAGAAACTCCCTGTCTACCTCTCCAGTCCCCTTCTTTACCTTCGTTGACTCGATATAGCGGTCAAAACTTCCTTTGAGGACTGCTTCCTTGGAGAAGGTGTCGTATATCTCATCAAATTTATCAATGTATTGGTCGTACGTGTAGTAAGCGGTGCGGCCCAGACTGACCTTGTCGCTGGGATCAGGTTTTAAGCGGCAGTCGTAGACGGCAAATTCCTCAAAATCGGTGACTATGGAGAGGGGGAGCTTGGCGCTCCATGCGTAACGCCTGAGCTGGTAGGCGGGGCCGACGTCTTCCTTTATCTTTACCTGCGGCTTCTTTGCCTCAAGGAAGAACTTCCTCTGTCCTCCTATGCGGAAGGAGTAATCAGGGGCCTTGAGCGAGACGCCTACCTTTATGGAGTCTTCATGGACAACGTCCTTGTACTGTTCGGCGTATCCTGCCTTGTTGGCAACGTCCCAGCCAAGGGCCTCAAAAAATGGGTCTATGAATTCTCGCCTGACCTGGGTCTCATTGTAGGCACCGTTCTTATAGACGTCCACATTGCGCCGGAAGCGGTCTGTCAGTTCTTCTATTCTATTTTTGGCTTCGTTCTTCATGATCGGAAACGCCCTCTTATTTCTCTCTCCTCACATACTCATCCACAAACTCCGTCATCTCCCTCAACTTTCCTTCCAGCTCCTTCCTTTTCTCCTCCATATCGTCCTCTTTCCCGACATATATCGGCTCACCCCAAATAAAAACGCCTCTGCTGAAGGGATATGGAAGGTTAAACGAGTCCCAGCTTCCGAAGACCTTCTTCCTGGACGATCCGAAGGTAAGAGGCATTATGGGACGTCCTGTAAGCCTTGCGAGGGCTATTACACCCTCCTGGACCACATATCTTGGCCCTTTGGGACCATCCGGGGTAATGGCTATGTCCCACTCCTTTGCAGCCTTTATCATCTCCCTCATGGCCTGAGCCCCACCTCTTGTGCTGGAACCTCTTATGGAGCCAAAGCCCAACTTGTTCAAAATCCTGGCTATCAGTTCACCATCCTTGTGCTGGCTTATGAGAGTCTTTATCCCTTTTCCATGATACGAATATCCCATCAAGAGAAGCCTGTTGTGCCAGAAGGCGACAATGACCTTTTCATCCCTGTCCCAGAACTGCATTACCCGCTCTTCATAGAGGGACTCCAGCTTCATGGTAAATACCAGAGCCTTGATTATAATCTTGGCAAGGGAGGGAACAAAGGTCAGGATGAGCTTATCTTTAAGTTTGAGTTTATGTGGCATATTTTTGTAGGGGCGGGTCGGAGACCCGCCCAGGGCGGCGCGCCGCCTCGCCCCTACATTTAATCCTTGAACTGCCTGTTATAAAGCCTTGCATATTCACCGCCCAGCGTCAGAAGGTCTTCATGCCTTCCCTCTTCAACAATCTTCCCCTTTGACAGCACAACTATCCTGTCGGCGTGCTGGACTGTGGAAAGCCTGTGGGCAATTACAAGGGTCGTCCTCCCCTTCATAAGCCTGTTCAGAGCCTCCTGAACCAGATATTCCGACTCATTGTCAAGGGCGGAAGTGGCCTCGTCGAGGATAAGGATTGGAGGGTTTTTCAGCAAGGCCCTGGCAATGGAGAGCCTCTGTCTCTGGCCGCCTGAAAGCCTCACACCCCTCTCACCAATCACGGTGTCATAACCTTCAGGCATGGCAATAATAAAGTCATGGGCATTGGCAGCCTTTGCGGCATCAACAACAGCCTCAAACGGGATCGACTCCCTTTCCGGCAAATAGGCAATGTTATTGCTCACCGTATCGTTGAACAGAAAGGTATCCTGAGATACGACCCCTGTTAAGCTCCTCAATGACTTGAATGTAACATCTCTGATATCGTTTCCGTCTATCGTCACAGTGCCGTCAGTAACATCATAGAACCTTGGGATAAGACTGACCAGGGTGCTCTTGCCTCCCCCGCTCTCGCCGACTATTGCCACTACCTCGCCGACCTTCACACGGAGGTCAATATCTTTCAACACGAGATCGTCCTTGTATTTGAAAGATACCCCTTTAAGCTCGACCCCTTCACTGACGTCATGGATGGTCAAGGCGCCTTCCTTTTCCCTGACCGAAGGTTCTGTATCAAGGACATTAAAGACCCTCTCAGCCGCTGCCATAGAGTCCTGGATAGTAGCGTTGGCTGCGTTGAGCTTCTTTATAGGGTTGTACATGAGGACACAGGCGGCAAGGAAGGAGAAAAAGGCGCCGGGGGTGCTTTGTCCCTTCATTACCTGATAACCTCCGTACCATATAATAAATGCTATCCCTATGGAGCCGATAAACTCGTTGAGAGGGCCTGAAATCTCGTCTATCCTTACTATCTTCATCCTCAATTTGAAAAAGTTCTGATTTTCCTCTTTGAATTTTTTTATCTCATACTCTTCCATACCAAAGGCCCTCGTGACCCTTATACCGGATATTGCCTCCTGGAGTATGGAACTTAACTTTCCCATCTTCTCCTGCCCCTTCTTGCTGTATTTCCTGAGCTTCTTAGCAAATATTGCAAATGGAATGACCATCAGTGGCATGACAATAACGGCAAACATGGCAAGCCTCCACTCCTGGTAAAAAGCAACAGCTATAAGCCCGATAAGTGTAAACGGCTGCCGTATAAGGTCCACAGTCACAGGAAGGGCCTGCTGCATGGAGGTTATATCATTGGTTATCCTGGACATCATGGCGCCGGTCTGGTTAGCCGCAAAATAGTCCAGAGAGAGTCTCTGGTAGTGCTCATACATCCTGTTTCTTATATCCTTTATCACTCCCTGCCCCACATATTTCATGAGATAGGCCTGGTAATACCTGAATATCCCCTTAAAGAGATAAAGGCCGACGATAGCCAGAGGGACCAGGGTAAGCATCCTCATGTCCGTTTTCATGAACACGTCGTCAAGGACAGGCTTGACAAGATATGCGAGGGCCGCATCAGAAAGCCCCACCATCATCATTCCAAAGACGGCAATGGCAATCCGCACCTTGTACGGCTTGAAATAGATGGTTATTCTTTTAAACAGCTCTATATACAATCTCAGCAGCCCTCCTGGAAGCTCCCGGACCACCTAAGGTCTCCCTGACTTTTCCCAATTCACTTTTCATGGTTGCCAAATACTCCTTGTCGCCAAGCATTTTCAATGCCTCCTCAGCCATCCTTTCACCTGTTGCATTGCTCTGAACAAGCTCAGGGATGATCTCCTTCCCTGCAATGATATTTGGAAGCGACCCGAACTCCAGATCAACCAGCCTCTTCCCGATAAAATAGGTAAGGGGAGCCAGCTTATAAGCCATTATCATGGGCGTCCCTATTATGGCAGCTTCCAGAGTGGCTGTACCTGAAGCAATAAGTATGAGGTCGGACGCCGACATCACATCGTATGCCCTGCCGCATAATACCTGGATGTCCAGACCGGAACCTGCGGTAAAGCCCTTGATGTAGGAAATATCAAGGGTATTCGCCACAGGGATGACAAATCTAACGCCTTCCGTCTTCTTCGATATAAGCCTTGCAGCCTGGATCATCTCAGGGAGAAGGGCGTCCACCTCCCTTTTCCTGCTGCCGGGGAGCAGGCCGATCACCCTGTCGGAGCTATTGAACCCCATGCCTTCCCTTACTTCAAGAGGGTCACGCTGATATGGGACCACATCCATCAGGGGATGCCCCACAAAATCGACATCAACGCCGGCCTTTTCGTAAATAGGCACCTCAAACGGGAAGACCACCATCATCCTGTCAACAACCTTTGCAATGGTCTTGACCCTGCTCTTATGCCAGGCCCAGACCTGGGGTGAGATGTAGTATATTACCTTAATCCCGCGCGCCGATGCCTTTTTTGCAAGTCTCAGGTTAAACCCCGGATAGTCTATAAGGATTATGGTATCGGGCTTAATGATAGACATAATGTCTTCCATGTCTCTCATGGCCTTTTTGATAAGAGGCAGCTTGCTTATCACCTCAAATATCCCCATAATGGCCATGTCCCGGACATGGTGGGAGATATGAACACCGGCTTCCTTCATCATATCGCCGCCCATGCCAAAGAACTTGATATTCGGATCAAGATTCAGCAGCTCGCGGACGAGGTTTGCGCCGTGCAGGTCGCCGGAGGCCTCTCCAGCGACTATCAGTATGTTCTTAGAATCAGCCATATTCTCACGTCTCACGTCTTACGTTTATTATCTTTCTCTCCATCCAGACAACCACAACAGCAATCAGCCCGCCCCAAACATACCCTCCCAAAACATCAAATGGATAATGTACTCCGACATAGACCCTCGAATATCCAATTACAATGGCAAGAATAAAAAGCGGAGCTATAGCACTTCTGTAGTAGTAGCTCCCTGCAACTGCCAGGGCGAAGATATTGGCTGCATGGGAGGATGGAAAGGAGTAAGATTTAGTGCAGTTTACCAGAAGGTTAACCCCCTCCAGAATGTGACAGGGCCTTATACGGTCTAACATAGGTTTTATAACCGAACTCGCGGTGAAGTCGCTAAGCCCTACTGCAACCCCCACAACCAAAATCGCCACCCTGCCCTTTCTCTTCCCGAAGACCAGAAGATAGACAACAATGGCGCCGATAAGAGGCCACCAGTTATTCCGGTTGGTAACCCATGGCATCAAGATATCAAAGGCTCTATTCTGCGTACCGTTATTTATAAGGTAAAAGAGCTTTATGTCCAGCCATTCCACATCGAGCATAGCCGGAGATTATAGCAGAGAGACGGTCTGATGTCACTTAAAATAGTGATAAAACAGACTTTTCAGGTAGATTTGGGCAGTTAAAAATTCCTTGACACCTTAATAGCCTCTATAGTATTCTTCAATATAGATTTTCATAACCAAATGGCGGACGGACGCGACCGAGGGTAGCATTGACCCAAGGTAGAGAAGGCTGGTATTTGACCACCAATAATGGTCTATGCTGGCCTTTTTTAATTTTACAAAGAATGGGGTGACAGATTGAACAAAAAAGTTATAATCGAAACGAATTTTAAGGAACTGGGACCTGTGAAGAGAGGGAAGGTAAGAGATGTCTATGACCTGGGTAAAAACCTCCTTATAGTATCATCCGACAGAATATCAGCCTTTGACGTGATCCTTCCCAATGGCATACCCAACAAAGGGTTTGTCCTGAACCAGGTTTCCAGGTTCTGGTTTGATAAGACCTCCGACATCATCTCGAACCACCTGATTACGACCGATTTTAACGAGTTCCCAGAGGTCTGTAAGCCTTATCGTGAGACATTGGAAGGAAGGAGCATGCTGGTAAAGAAGGCAAGGCCCTTACCGGTTGAATGCATAGTAAGAGGTTATCTCTCCGGTTCAGGATTGAAGGAATATCAGAAGACAGGAATGGTTTCAGGGATAAGGCTCCCTGAAGGGCTTTTGGAGTCCTCAAGGATTGAGCAGCCCATATTTACCCCCTCGACTAAGGCAGAGATAGGTGAACATGACGAGAACATAACATTTGAAAAGATGCAGGAGGTCATAGGCCCGGAACTGGCCTTAAAGGTAAAGGATATAAGCATCAACATATACAAGAGGGCTGTTGAAGTGGCCCTGACGAAAGGTATAATCATAGCGGATACAAAATTCGAGTTCGGGATGGACGAAGGAGGAAGGCTCATACTGATAGACGAGGCCCTTACCCCTGATTCTTCCCGCTTCTGGCCTTTGGAAGGCTATGCTCCCGGAAGGGGACAGGAGTCATATGACAAACAGTTTGTGAGGGACTACCTGTTATCCATAAACTGGGAGACCCTGCCTAAGGTCCCTGAACTTCCTGAGGAGGTAGTGAGAAAAACCTCGGATATATATATGAAGGCTTATAACCTCTTTGTAAATCAATAAGGCCATGTTATTATTGAATACCTAATACGCTAAAGGGAACTATGGTATATTTGATTATTATTTTTTTACTTATCGAATATGGGGTAATGTACCATGTCCCCAAGACGCCTCCCCCTATCGCGAAGGAAGAGTCGAGAGTAACTGCGGCGGCCATTCCTGCTGAAGTCAAGCCTGATGCCAAATATGAAGCAAGTACCGAGCAAAAACAGGAATCTATTGTAAAACCAGCTGCTCCATCTATACCTGAAAATAAAGAAGCAAGTCAGGTAATACTACCCGAACAGAAACAGGAATCCAATATAGAAATGGCAACACCCCCGATGCCCGCTGCAAAGAAAGAAGCTATAATTGCAGAGACGCCTGTCGTAAAGGCGGATGTGCCACCCGTTGAAAATAAGATATTAGTGCCATTAGAACAAATAATGGAAAAGACAGAGGCTCCCAAGGATACATTAAGAATAATAGGCCTGGAAATTAAAAATACGGGAACGGATAATATCAGGGCTGAAATCATAACCGATGGAGAACCATTAAATTACAATGTCTTTAGCCTTGAGGACCCTGACAGGGTTGTTGTAGACATACTAAATGCAATGAAGATTGCTATCAAACAAGAGATCGCAGTAGATAGTCCCAATATCAAGAAAGTGAGGTTGGGATTGCATGATAATAAGGTAAGAGTGGTTTTTGACTGGAAAGGTGAAGTTCCGCCTTACGATGTAACTCAGGAAAAGGACAGAGTGATAATATCCTTTGGAAGAAAGCCAGAGATTAAGATAGAAACTAAATAAAGGAGAGAACTTATGAAAAGATTCACCAGTATCACAGTACTTATCATGGCCGCTGCATTACTTGCGGGATGCCCGAAGAAACCTACTATTGTGAAGGAAGAGGCAAAGGCGCCGGCAGCGGAGGTATCGTCCGATACCAAGGCAAAGGAAGAGACGGAGGCTAAGGCCAGGGCAGAGGCCAGAGCCAAGGCGGAAGCAGGGGCAAAGGCTAAGGCTGAATCAGAAGCCAGAGCCAATGCGGAAGCAGAGGCCAGGGCCGGGGAGGCGGCTGCAAAAGCAGAGGCCAAGGTCAAGGAGGAGTTCAGGTTAGAGGACATCCACTTCGATCTTGACAAGTATGAGATAAAGGATAAGGACAGGGAGATCCTCAGCAACCTGGCGGACTGGCTTTCCAAGAACAAGTCCGTCAAGATCGAGATAGAGGGGCACTGTGACGAAAGGGGGGCCAATGATTACAACCTGGCCCTGGGGGAAAGAAGGGCTGACAGCGCCAAGAACTATCTTGCAACCCTCGGGATAGATGCATCAAGGATCGGCACCATAAGTTACGGTGAGGAGAAGCCGCTCTGTACGGAATCCAGCGAGGACTGCTGGTTTAAGAACAGGAGAGGCCATTTCGTTATACAGGAGCAAAGGTGAAGAGAATAGCTGTTAGCCTGGGGATACTTCTCCTTCTTGTCACCGGATGCGCCACCACCGTTGAGAAATCAGGGAAAGATGTGGAAGGAGAGCCTGCAAAGGTTATTAAGGCGGGCATCACAACCAGGGACGAGATCATTAAGGCATTTGGCGAACCTTCAAGTTCCTCGACGAAGGATGGCTCTGAGGAGCTTGTTTACGAATCAAGGAAGGTGGAGACACCAACATACATGGGCGGCCTCGTAATAAATGAGGCGGGCAAGGCAGTTACATTGAAGCGCCTTGAAGTAGTCATCAAAGACGGTACAGTCCAGTCTTATAGGTACGAGGTCAAGGGGGAGTAGTTCTTAATAACGGACGGGAGGAGATAAGGCCGGCAGAGAGCAACTTAATGGCTCTGCTGGCCTTTTTATCTTATCGTTGCGTTCTGGGGGAGAAAATATAGTTTTGATCGCAAATTGGGATTAGCGGGCTTTGCTAGAAATTTGGCTTTTTGCGAGACAATCGAAAATAAAGCAGGAGATGAGGGAATGAAAGATAACAAGAAGACAGAGGAAGTAGAGAGATTGAAGTCAACGGTCATGGGCCATATCGAACATGACGTCGGGAGGGACCCTGTCTATGCCGGCACCTTCGACCATTACCTGGGCCTTTCCTATGCATTAAGGGACAAGCTCATGGAAAAGTGGGTCAAAACCCAGCGTTCCTATTACAAGAATGACGCCAAGAGGGTCTATTATCTTTCCCTGGAGTTCCTGATAGGCAGAACCCTCGGAAACACCATGGTCAACCTTGGGGTTGAGGATGAATGCACAAAGGTGATGGAGAGCCTTGGGCACAGGATGGAGTCCGTTAGAGAGGCGGAATGGGACGCCGGGCTGGGTAACGGCGGACTGGGACGTCTTGCCGCCTGCTTCCTGGATTCGATGGCTACCCTGGGGGTTCCTTCGTACGGATACGGCATAAGGTACGAATACGGGATATTTTATCAGAGGATAAAGAACGGCTGTCAGATAGAGTCTCCGGACAACTGGCTCAGGTACGGGAGCCCCTGGGAGATAATCCGTCCGAACCACCTCTTTCCTGTCCAGTTTTCTGGAAGAGTAAACCAGTATACAGACTCCAACGGGGTGTGGAGGAACGAGTGGGTTGACACAGAGGAAGTCATGGCAATGGCCTGCGATACTCCCATCCCAGGATACAGGAACGATAACGTGATCAATATGAGGCTGTGGGTCGCAAAAGCAACCAGGGCCTTTGACCTGAGCTTCTTCAACAGCGGTAACTATATCCAGGCGGTTGAGGAGAAAGAAAAAAGCGAGTGCATCTCAAAGGTCCTTTACCCTGCGGACCATATCATGGAAGGAAGGCTTCTGAGGCTTAAACAGCAATATTTCTTCGTTTCAGCGACCTTCCAGGACATCATGAGGAGGTATGAGAAAGATGGGGCCCCATTTGACAACCTGCCGAAGAAGGTGGCTGTCCAGCTGAACGACACCCATCCTGCCATTGCCATCCCTGAGTTTATGAGGATACTGCTTGACCTTGAAGGGGTACCGTGGGAAAAGGCATGGGAGATTTCTGTCGCGACATTTGCATATACAAACCATACCGTCATGCCTGAGGCCCTGGAAAAGTGGCCTGTCTCCATGTTTGAGAGTCTCCTCCCCCGCCATCTCCAGATAATCTATGAGATAAACAGGAGGTTCCTGGATGACGTATGGAAGCGTTTCTCAGGGGACTTTGAAAAGATAAGGAACATGTCTCTTATCGAGGAAGGTCATGAAAAGATGATCAGAATGGCAAACCTCGCCATAGTGGGAAGCCACTCCATAAACGGCGTATCCGCCCTTCACACCAAAATCCTTAAAGATCAGCTATTCAGAGACTTTTACGAGATGTATCCCGAAAGGTTCAACAACAAGACCAACGGCATTACCCAAAGGAGGTGGCTCAAGAAGGCCAACCCGAATCTATCCAACTTTATATCGGAAAAGATTGGAGAAGGGTGGATCACAAACCTCGACGAACTCAAGAAATTAGCGCCTCTGACCAGGGACAAGAATTTCAGGAAAAGATGGATGGAGGTCAAGAGGGAGAACAAGAAGAGGCTTGCAGCATACATACAGAGCAGGAACAATATCGCGGTCGATGTGGATTCCATGTTCGACGTCCAGATAAAGAGACTTCATGAATACAAGAGGCAGCTATTGAATGTCCTGCATATCATAACCATGTACAACAGGATATTATGCGGCAAGGGTGCTGATATCGCCCCCCGGACCGTCATATTTGCAGGTAAAGCGGCCCCCGCATACTGGATGGCAAAGCTCATAATAAAGCTCACCCATTCAGTGGCAGATGTCGTAAACAACAACAAGGAGGTAGGAAATAAGCTGAAGGTGGTATTCCTGAGCAACTACAACGTATCCCTGGCAGAAAAGATCATCCCAGCCGCAGACCTCTCGGAGCAGATATCAACAGCAGGGACCGAGGCATCAGGAACAGGGAATATGAAGCTCTCCTTAAACGGTGCTCTGACCATAGGGACCTTAGACGGCGCCAATGTAGAGATAATGGAGGAGGTTGGAAAGGAGAACATATTCATCTTCGGGCACACAGCGGACGAGAACATCAAGATAAAGGGTTCCGGATATAACCCTTATGACTATTATGAAAAGAACCATGAGCTCAAGACAGTTTTGGACATGATAGGGGGCGGATACTTCTCCCCTGAACACAAAGACCTGTTTAAGCCTATAGTGGACTCCCTCCTTTACCAAGACACTTACATGCTCCTCGCAGACTACGAATCGTATATAAGCTGCCAGGAAGAGGTCGGGAAACTCTATAAAGACAGGGATAAGTGGGCGAAGAAGTCAATCCTGAACGTGGCAAACATGGGAAAGTTCTCCAGCGACCGCACCATAAGGGAATATGCAAAGGAGATTTGGGGGATAGAGGTATGAAATCTGCTATCATGGATTAATGATAATCAACACAAACCTACCCATAGAAGAGGTCCTTTCCGCTATCCGAAAGGTGTTTGAGAATGGAAGAAACGCCGTCCTTGAGGCGCCTCCCGGCGCTGGGAAAACAACCCTTGTGCCACTGGCACTAATAAACGAGCCCTGGCTCAAAGGCAGGCGCATAGTCATGCTGGAGCCGCGGAGGCTTGCGGCAAGGGCTGCGGCAATGAGGATGGCTGAACTCCTTGGCGAGGAAGTCGGGGATACTGTTGGATACCGCACCAGGCTGGACAGCAGGGTCGGACCTTCAACAAGGATAGAAGTGGTTACCGAGGGAATTCTAACAAGGTTCCTGCAAAGCGACCCCTCCCTCGAGGGGGCCGGGCTCGTAATATTCGACGAATTCCACGAACGCAGCATCCATGCTGACCTTGGGCTTGCTCTCTGCCTCGAATCCCAGACAGTTCTTAGGGAAGACCTGAGAGTCCTCATTATGTCCGCCACCCTTGACGGCCAGGAGGTGGCAAGACTCTTGGGAAATGCTCCTGTTGTAAAAAGTGAGGGGAAGGCCTTCCCTGTGGAGACCAGGTATCTGCCAGAAAGCCGTCTATCCGCACGACAAGACGATTATTTGACGGGGTCTACTTTTATTTCAACTGTGTCAAACTCGATCATTAAGGCCGTTGGAGATGAAAACGGCAGCATACTCGTATTTTTGCCAGGCGGAAGTGAAATACGGAGAGTGGAGTCGAAACTGAAGGAAGGGAATTTGCCGCCAAATATCGATGTTGTTCCCCTTTACGGCGACCTGCCGCGGGAATTGCAGGATAAAGCAATCAGGCCTTCCCTTCCCGGCATACGAAAGGTGGTCCTTGCCACATCCATTGCAGAGACAAGCCTGACCATCGAGGGGGTCAGGGTAATCATAGACGGGGGGCTGATGCGAGTGTCCCGCTTCTCTCCGGCAACTGGCATGAGCCGCCTTGAGACAGTGAGGGTCACAAGGGCCTCCGCAGACCAGAGACGCGGAAGAGCAGGAAGGATCGAGCCGGGAATCTGTATCCGCCTGTGGACCGGGGGCGAGGATAGAACACTTAGGGAACAGAACACCCCTGAGATCATGGAGGCTGACCTGACTCCCCTTGCCCTGGAACTATCAACTTGGGGGACGAAGGATGCAGGAGATCTCCGCTGGATTGACCCTCCTCCTTCCGGGGCCTTGTCCCACGCCAGGGAACTCCTTGTGCACCTCGGAGCGATAGATGAAGCCTTAAACCTGACGCCCCACGGGAGGGAGATGGCAAGGATGGGAGTTCATCCCCGTCTTGCCCATATGGTCATAAAGGGGAAGGAGCTGGACATTGGGAACCTCGCGTGCGAACTGGCAGCGCTTCTGACTGAGAGGGATATTCTTAAAACGCAGCCTGGAAAGGGAGACTCTGACCTTAGATTCCGTATCGAACTCTTGCATAGAAAAGGCGCAGATACCCATGTTGACAGGGCAGCGCTGGAGCGAGTTAAGAAGGCAGCGGAGCAGATTAAGAGACAGATAAAAACCATACCATTCCCTCCTCCTTCGACCCTTTCCCCCTCACCCCAACCCTCTCCCGCCAGGGGAGAGGGAGCAAATATTGAGGATGTCGATAGAACCGGCCTCCTCCTTGCCTTCGCCTATCCTGACAGGATAGCAAAGAGGAGACCTGGAGGAGATGGGCGCTACCTCCTTGCCAATGGACGGGGGGCTTTGTTCCCAAGACCTGAGCCGCTATCATCTGAGGAATATCTTGTAGCAGCTAGCCTTGAAGGTGGGGAGCGCGAATCCAGGATATACCTTGCAGCGCCTGTAGGTGAAGCTGAACTAATTAAGTATTTCGCGGATGAGATAGATGAATCGGAATTTGTGTCATGGGATTCAGGCCAGCAGGCTGTAGCGGCCCGAAAACAGAGGAAGCTATGGAATCTGATAATAAGCGATGTTTTTATTCAAAACCCGGATGAAGAAAAGGTGCTTAAGGCCTTCCTCTCCGGGATCAGGCAGGCAGGGCTCAGAGTCCTCCCATGGGACAAGGTAAGCGAAAACATAAGGGCAAGGGTCAACTTCCTTCACCGAATAGGGAAGGACTTACCAGAACTTTCCGATGAATGGCTCTTGAACAACCTTGATGAGTGGCTTGCCCCCTGGCTTAAGGGAATGACTCGCCTGGAACACCTGAAGAGGTTGGACCTGAATACCGTCATTCTTGGTATGCTCCCCTGGGAGAAACAGAAGACCCTGGAAAAGCTTGCGCCGACCCACATCACAGTACCCAGCGGCTCCCGCATACCTATAGATTATCTGTCAGGAGAACGCCCATTCCTTGCAGTCCGATTGCAGGAGATGTTCGGCCTCGAAAAGACCCCGGCCATTGCAGACGGGAAGGTCCCTCTTGTCCTCCACCTCCTTTCCCCGGCAGGACGCCCGGTACAGGTGACGGAAGACCTCACGAGTTTCTGGGCCGGCAGCTATCACCTTGTAAAAAAAGACCTGAAGGGGCGGTATCCAAAACACTACTGGCCCGACGACCCACTCCAGGCCGAACCAACAAGCAGAGCCAAGGCGCGCAGATAGTTCAATCTCCGAAAAATAGACATTGACTTCCTCAAATTCTCCCTCTCCCTTGACGGGAGAGGGTTGGGGTGAGGGTGAAATGTCGCCGAACTGGTTCCCCCTCCCCTTCATCCCCTCCCGCCAGGGGAGGGGAGTTATAGGTGGTTGCCTCTGTCAATGTCTATTCTTAGGAATCTGTTTACGATTGCCAATTTCTCCTTATCAATGTAAAATGCAGAGGCATATGAAATATGAGAAAAAGAGGCATTCTGCAATACAGTTTACAAAGAACATGTGGCACAGGCTCAATGAGCACGACATCTTCACTTACGCAGCCTCCCTCTCCTATTACGCCCTCCTTTCCTTTATCCCCCTGATGTTTATCGGCATAGCCGCTGTTGGCGAAGTAATTGGCCGGAACACCGAAGTCACTGCAGAGGCGGTAAGGGGAATAAGAAGCCTTTTCCCCTTTATGATAGACAGGTTGGAGGAGAGAATTTACGGCCTCGTGGAGAAAAGGGGTTTATTTGGAGGGATAGGGCTGGTTACTCTCTGGTGGACAGCCCATATGGTCCTGGCAGAGGGGGAAAAGGTCATCAGGGTTGTATTCTCCGTTCATAAGAAGAGGTGGCTTTTCTTTTCCCATGCCATTGCATGGGGCATATTCCTCCTGAGCGTTATATTCTTCGCCATTTCCTTCCTCTTCGGCCTCTACCTGAGGCTTGTAGCTGATAATATGCTCCCCGTAAACCTATTAAGGGTCCTGGAGCCCCTTATTGACAGTTTCCTCATTAAATACATCCCGGCCGTTTTGGTAGCATTGACAGTAACTGCAGCCTACAAGCTTCTCCCGCAGAGGAAGGTACCTTTATCCACTGCCTTAGCAGGCGGAGTGTCTTTTGCCGTACTTTGGGAGGTGGCAAAAAAACTCTTTTTCATATATATCGGGAAGGCCCACTACTTCAGCCTGATCTATGGCTCTCTCGGCGCCTTGATGATGTTCCTCCTGTTCGTTTACTACTCGGCCCTTCTTTTTATAGTTATTGCTGAATTTCTTGCCTGCACCCTGGATATAAAAGAACACAGGTCATAGGTTATATATTCCACCCATGTTATTGCATATTGCCTGTCTCTAATCGTTTGACAAATCTTGTATCAGTCGGTATTCTCCATGTATGGAAAATAAAAAATTCAACAACCTATTCGTATCCTTAGCCATAGTAGTTACCCTTTATCTGAACTATCTGATATTAAAACCTTTCCTGAGTCCTATCCTCCTGGGGGTAATATTTTCTATAGTCTTCTATCCCGTTTACCTTAAACTACTGAAGTTCACAAAAGGGAAAAAGGGTATAGCATCCTTAGGGGTTTGCCTACTGGTCACAATAATAATCATCATCCCTCTCATATTTCTGACGGGATCAATTGTAAATGAGGCAGTATCTCTCTACGAACGGATTGACGCAGCTATACAGGCAGGCAGTTATAAAGAGCTTTTGCCCTTCCTTGACGACAAAACACTGCAAAATCTCTATAAAAGATTTACAAAGGCATTCCATATAAACACAACAGATTTTTTTCTGAACGCCATAAAAGAAAACAGCTCCTATGGCATCAGTATGCTGACCGGGACCATCAAGAATTTGTCCCTTTTTATTTTAAATCTATTTCTCATGCTCTTTACCATGTACTACCTGCTCAAAGACAGCGACATGATCGCCGCAGAGGTAAGAGGCCTGATACCGCTTTCAGAAAATCAAAAGGAAAGAATCTTTACAAGGCTCAAAGATGTCATCTTCGCCACTATCTATGGCACCCTTGTTGCAGCCACGATTCAAGGCCTTCTGGGCGGAACCGCCTTCTGGGTCCTTGGGATAGATTCCCCCGTCATATGGGGAGTAGTAATGGGTTTACTGGCCATATTACCAATGCTCGGCGCCTCCTTTGTCTGGTTCCCGGCATCGGTTATCCTCATAATCCAGGGTAGTTACATAAGCGCACTCATCCTGTTTCTCTGGGGAAGCCTTGTAATAAGCCTTGTAGACAATGTGATCTGGTCCTGGCTTGTGAGCGGGAAGGCCATGCTCCATCCTCTCGCAATATTCTTCAGTTTCTTGGGAGGGATTATCGTGTTCGGACCGATCGGCCTGTTCGTGGGCCCTTTTGTATTTGCCCTCCTCCTTATACTCATCGATATAGTTAAAGAAATAAATGAACCGGAAAGGGTACCCACCGGAACTTAGATGGAAAACATCCCCATACTGAAAGACCTGGTGATACTGATGGCGGTCTCAGTACCTGTGACCATCCTTTTCCACAGGCTTGGGTTGCCTGCTATCATCGGGTTCCTGATTACAGGGATAATCATAGGCCCGTACGGCATGGGACTCGTAACGAACCTGAGCGCCGTGGACACCCTGGCCCAGATCGGAGTGATACTGCTTCTCTTTGTTGTAGGCCTTGAATTCTCCATGACAAAGATGTTCCGGCTCAGGAAGGAAGCGCTCCTTGGCGGAGGGCTTCAGGTAGCCATAACCTCTGCCGTGGCCTTTGCCGGCCCATTCTTCTTCGGCTATCCGGTGACTCAGTCTCTGCTGATAGGTTTTGTTACAGCTCTCAGCTCTACAGCCATCGTCCTTAAAATGCTCGCAGACAGAGGAGAGTTGGATACTCCCCAAGGCAACCTGTCTATGAGCGTACTTCTCTTCCAGGACATCTGTGTGGTGCCCATGATAATCACCTTGCAGGCAATAGCCGGGGCAAAAGAGGTTTCTTTGCTGGCCATTGCCAACCCTCTTCTGTTGGCGACTGCGGCCGTAGGCGTGATCCTTGCAGCCTCTTACATCCTGGTCCCCAGAATCCTTTATCAGGTGGTAAAGCTCAGGAACAGGGAGGTTTTCACCCTTACAGTCCTTCTTCTTTGCTTCGGTACTGCGTGGCTTACATCTCAGGCCGGCCTCTCCCTCGCCCTGGGCGCATTTATCGCAGGGCTCGTCATATCCGAATCTGAATACAGCCACCAGATTGTGGCAGAGGTATTGTCCTTCAGAGACACGTTCATGAGTCTCTTCTTCGTATCCATAGGTATGCTCCTTGACCTCGGATATTTTACAAAAAACATTCCTCACCTCTTCTTACTGGCAAGCGGCGTCACCCTTTTGAAGGTAATGGTAGTGGTCGGAATCGGACAGATGCTAAAAACCCCCATACGCCTCTCTATCATTGTAGGTATGAGCATTGCCCAGATCGGGGAGTTCTCATTCGTCCTTATGAAGTTGGGAGAGGATTACGGGTTCCTGGCGCATGACCTCTATCAAACCCTTTTGGCCACATCGATACTTACAATGTCTGCAACCCCTTTTCTGATACAGATATCCCATGCTGCTGCTTACAGGGCAGCTCACCTCCTGGGAGTAAGGGCTGTTCCATCAAGTGAAGGAAAGATTGCCGCCACATCCGACCATGTGGTCATAGTGGGTTATGGCCTGAACGGCCAGAACCTGGCAAAGGTCTTAAAAGAGATAGGTATAAAATATATCGTCCTTGACATGAACTGGGCGAGGATAAAACTGGCCAGGAAGGACGGCCACAAAGCGATCTTCGGTGATGCCAGCCATATAGAGATACTCAAAAACCTTCACATAGAAAATGCCCGCATGATGGTTATTGCCATATCCGACCCTGCCACTACGAGGAGGATGGTCAAGATAGCAAGAGAGGCCAACGACGGGCTATACATCCTTGTAAGGACTCATTATACAACCGAGGTGGAGGAACTCTATAAACTTGGGGCAAACCAGGTGATCCCTGAGGAGTTTGAAACGTCAGTCGAGATATTCTCCAGGGTATTAAAGGAGTATCATGTCCCTGGGAACATTATTAAGAACCAGATAGATGTAGTGCGGCATGAAGGTTACGCAATGTTCAGGACCCCTTCCCTTGCCAGGGAAAAGTTGATGGAGATAACCTCCATCCTTTCTGCCAGCGTCACAGAAACATTTTTTGTCTCCAGAGGCTCTCACCTCATAGGAAAAACCCTGGCTGAAGTAGACCTGAGAGAGAAGAGCGGCGTGATGGTCCTTGCGATAGTAAGAAAATCCGCGACGCGGGCAAATCCTCCTGCTGATTTTACCATAGAAGAAGGCGATATCCTCGCCATTATCGGGAGCCACGAGGAAATAGACAAGTCGATGCAGGTGCTAAAAGAGAATGTCAGCTCATCCCCTCAATAAGACGGTTAATTCCACCCTAACCCAACCCCACGTCAAGTATCATCATCACCACAAAACCTGCCATCGCCCCCATTGTTGCAAGATCTGTATTACCGCCTCGCTGGGATTCCGGGATCACCTCTTCTACCACTACGAATATCATGGCCCCTGCGGCAAACCCCAATGCATAAGGGAGCAAAGGCTGGGCCAGCATGACAGCCGCAGCGCCTATAATACCTGCTACAGGCTCGACAATTGCGGATGACTGCCCGTACCAGAAGGATTTCAGGCGGGACATACCTTCCCGTCTAAGGGGGACTGATACCGCAAGACCTTCCGGGAAGTTCTGTATCCCTATACCTATGGCCAGGGCCACAGCCGCCGCCAGATCGGCTGAAGGGAGACCGGAGGCAACAGCGCCGAATGCGACGCCAACGGCCAGCCCTTCGGGTATGTTGTGTAAAGTAATGGCAAGGACCAAAAGGACACTGCGCTGCCACGAGGTCTTGATCCCCTCGGCCTCCTCCGTACGGAAGCCTATGTGGAGGTGCGGCAGTATCTTATCAATACTCCACAGAAAGATGCCGCCCATGATAAAGCCAGCGGCAGGCGGAAACCATGATGGGATATCCTTTCCTTTAGACATCTCTATGGCGGGGGCAAGAAGGGACCAGTAACTGGCTGCTATCATCACTCCGCCTGCAAAACCGAGCATCCCGTCAAGGACTTTCCTGCTTATATCTCTGGCCAGAAATACCGCAGCAGCCCCAATGGCGGTCATCCCCCATGTAAAAGAAGTGGCGATAAGTGTCTGGATTACGGGGTGAAGGTCTTGAAAAGTTGTCATAGCTATCCCATTTTAGCTTAGGATGAGTCTGAAGGCAAATGAGAGGAGGCATGTTTTAGAAGGCTATGGAGTCTCAAAACCTGAAAGCTTCTCCTCGTCCAATTTATTGGGTTTGCGTTCAAGTTCAGCAATAACCTGAGCACACAACAAAATGATTAACGTTACAGCCTTTATACTGAGAAGGGCTACAACTGTAATGGCTATAGAACCATAAATCAAATTTACATTGGAGACATAAGCGAAATACCAGACCATCGCACGGCGGATAAACTCCCACAAGACCGTTGCGGTTACCCCTCCAATCAGTGCATGACGAAACCTGACTCGCACTACCGGCATCACCAGATATATGGAAGTGAGCATAACCACCTCACCAATAAACCCCAGCATATACAGCGTAAGCCCGGCAGCACCATCAAAATTCAAACTCCATCCGAAAATTATAAATTGTATTTTTCCAAGTATCTCCAGTACTCCCGCAATAAGCGATACCAGCAATATACCCAGCCCCATCAAAAAGATATACACATAAGGAATGATTATGGAAACGAGAAAGTTGCGGCGTTTTATTCTGACACGTTGAATAAAAATCACCGACATGGCGTTTTCAAGCATTGAAAAGGCTATGGAACTGAAAAACAGCATAACGAGAAAACCAATGATACCGACTACTTTACGGTGATCAAGAAACACCCGCACCTGTTCGGTCAAAGTTGCCGCATAACCTGGAATCACCATTTCCAGGTACGTTGACAGGGTGTGAATCAACTGCTGCTGTTCTATAAAATGCGTCAGCACGATAAGGGCGAGGATTGACAGGGGCACAATTGACAACAGGGTATAATAGGCAACGGCGCCTGATAACAGCAGCCCCTGGTTGCGTTTGAAACTATGTAATACCCTTAGCAGGAATCTGAAGAACCGACCAGGCATCCAATTTTTATTTTGATGACTTATGGTCATTTTACATAACCTCCTGAAGCCCCTGGAGAGTTGACTATTATTCATTTCTGATTCTACATTGCTGACAAGAGTCTATCTTTTAAGGCATACTTGGAAAAGAGTCAGATGACTTGAACTGGCGCTCCTTTTACATCAGCCAGCGTTTTTTCATTAGTAGATATGCAAAGGAAAAGGTTAATAGTCCGACTAAAAGTAAATATATCCACTCCAGAGATAGATTTGATATTCTGCCTTCCTCTAAGAGGATTGCTTTAACTGACTCATAAAACTGGTAAGAGGGTAAAAAAGGAGCAACGGCAGTTAATTTTTGTGAATAATCCGATAACGCAGAAGGAAGGAGATGGGGGAGATAAAAAATAACGCCTAAAGTTCTGGCGCTGGCCTGATTACGGCATAAAAAACCCAAAAAGATTCCGTAGGAACTGAAACAGAAACTGCCAACCCCTATAAATGCAACATAACTCAAGACATTTCCAAAATCAAAATTACCCAGCAGATGGAGGAATAGAATTGCTATAAGTATTAAAGTCATGCCTGAAAACAATTTAGCAATAAGCCACTCAATTTCGCGCATGGGAGTTAGCAAAAGAGCAAGAAGTAATTTTTTTTCCTTTTCTTCGGCAACTTGCGCAGGCATTATAATGAAGCTTACCAGTAAAACTAACATGAGAATCCAGGTAGGCAAAGTTTGTTGTTGAATCCCACCTTCCTGAAGAGGCTTAATATCAGAAATCCAGTTTATG